>NZ_WOTO01000031.1 GCF_010993775.1 Fodinicola feengrottensis
TCGTTCGAGAGGGCGACTCATGTGGCGGAGGGCCACTGGTGGCGCATCCTGTTGAGGCGAGTGAAGCTGATGAACCCGATCCGAGGCGGAGCTCGGTCCGGCTCCGGGTGTTCCGGGTCCTGGTGGTCCCTACGGGGAGTCCGTCGAATACGGCCAGCCGCTGTTCGTGATCGCTCCGGCGGCCTGATTTCCCTCTGGAGGATGACAATGTTCTCGGCTGTTCTGATCGCCAATCGCGGTGAGATCGCGTTGCGGGTCGCCCGTGCCTGCCGTGAGCTGGGCGTACGTACGGTGATGGTGCATTCCACCGCTGATCGCGACTCGCCCGCGCTGCGTCTCGCCGACGAGTGTGTCCACATTGGACCCGCGCCGTCCCGGCGCAGCTATCTTTACCCTCCGGCTATTCTGGAAGCCGCGTTGCGGACCGGCGTCGACGCGATCCATCCCGGCTACGGCTTCCTCTCCGAGGATCCCGATTTCGCCGAGATGTGCGAGGCGCAGGGACTCATTTTCATCGGCCCGCCCGCACACGTGATGAGCCGGCTGGGCGACAAGGCGCAGGCCCGCGAGGTGGCCTCGGCGGCCGGCCTGCCGGTGCTGCCGGGTAGCTCGCGGGCTGTCGAAAATGGTTTGGAGGCCAAGGAAATCGCTGAGCGGATCGGATATCCGGTCATCATCAAGGCGATTGCCGGCGGTGGCGGGCGGGGAATGGCGGTCGTGCGCGCTGGCCGTGAGTTGGCCCGTGCGTACGCGACTACCCGTGCCGCGGCGCAGGCGACATTTGGCGATGGTCGCGTCTATGTCGAACGTTTCCTGGAGAGCACTCGGCATGTCGAGGTGCAGATTCTGGCCGATCACCACGGGAATGTGGTCAGCTTGGGGGAGCGGGACTGTTCGGTGCAACGCCGCCGGCAGAAGCTGATCGAGGAGACGCCGGCCACCGGGCTGCCGGCGGGGCTGGCCGAGAACATTTGCGCGGCAGCCGTCCGCGGTGCTCGCGCCTGCGGCTATGTCGGCGCCGGTACGTTCGAATTTCTGGTCGACGACAAGGGAGATTTTTACTTCATCGAGGTGAATTCCCGGATCCAGGTGGAACATCCGGTCACCGAGATGGCCACCGGCATCGACATTGTCGCCGAGCAGCTGCGAGTGGCCTCCGGCAGCCCGCTGTCCTTCCGGCAGCAGGACGTGGTGCCGCGCGGAGTAGCGCTGGAATGCCGGGTCAACGCGGAGGACCCGGACCGGGATTTCCTCCCCACCGCCGGGCTCGTGGACGAGTTCGTGCCGCCGGGCGGCCCGTTTACCAGGGTGGACACTCATGGCGCGGCCGGTTTGCGGGTGACCGCGGACTATGACTCGCTGCTGGCGAAGGTGATCGTGTGGGCACCGGATCGCGAGCAGGCGATCGCCCGGATGGAGCGGGCGCTGGACGAGTTCCGGATCAGCGGGCACGGGATTCGTACCACGACTGGCTTCCTCCGCGAGATGCTGGGAAATTCCTTTTCAGGGACGCGAAACACACGACCTCGCTGGTCTCCGATGTCCTCGATCTCCGCTGACCGGATCCAGCGTGGCCGCTTTGGCTATCCGCGCTGGCTGTCCACCATCCTGCTGGTCGACTCGTGGGAACGGCTGAGTTTCTACGGCATGCAGGCGATTCTGGTGCTTTACGCGGTGACGCCGACCGCTTCCGGCGGGCTGGGCCTTCCTGCCGGCGAGGCTGCCGCGCTGTTCGGCGTCTACCTTGGATCGGTCTTCGTCCTGTCCATGCCGGGCAGCTGGGTGGGAGACCGGATTCTCGGGGAACGCCGTGCCATCCTGCTCGGCGGGGGTCGTCATCGCGGCCGGACATTTCAGCCTGGCGGCGGCTGTTCCGGCGTTGTCGTACGTCGGCCTGATTCTCATCGCGGTCGGCACCGGTTTGCTCAAACCGAATATCGTCGCTTTGCTAGGCCGGTTCTATCGGGACGACGAGGCGGCCCAGCGGGCCGGCGCGATCTCGCTCTTCTACGTCACCGGCCAGGTCAGCGCCCTGCTCGCGCCGCTGATCATGGGCTGGCTGGGCGAAGGAGTCAACTGGCACCTCGGGTTCGCCGCGGCCGGCGTGGGCATGGTGCTGGGAATCGCACAGTTTTTGCTGGGATGGCGCAGCTTCGGCGAGGCCGGCAGGTCGGCCGGCCAACCCCTTCTTCGCACCGAGCGACGCAAGGCTGGGCTGACCGCGACAGCGGTGCTCGCGGTCATGGCGGTGGCCGTGGTGTTGGACGTGGTTTCCGGCTCTTTCTCGCCGATGCACGTGGTGGTCGCTTTTGGGATCGTGACACTGATCTTGCCATTTGCCTATTTCTTTGTGCTGATCCGCGGCCGCCGGTGGGGCCGTCCAGATGGTCCGGTTGCGCGCGTTTTTCTGGCTATTGTTGGCGGTCTCGCTGTTCTGGACGATGGTCGGCCAGGCTGGCTCGATGCTGCCCCTCTTCGCGAAGCAGTCGACCGACCGGGGCTTCCTCGGGTTTACCTTGCCGGCCAGCTGGTTCCAGTCCGCCATCCCGTTCTTCATGTTGCTGGTGGCGCCGATTTTCGCGTACGCCTGGGTACGCCTGGGCGCACGGCTGAGCACGCCGGGGAAGTTCGCGCTGGGTCTGTTTTTCGCAGGCGCGAGTTTTTCTTTGATGATGAGCGTGGCTGCGGCGATGGCCGGCACCGGCGTCCTCGTCTCACCGTTGTGGCTGGTGGCGGTGTTCTTCCTGCAGGCGTGCGGGGAAGTGGTGATCGGTCCGGTGGCCATGAGCGCGGCCGCCGAGGTCGCTCCCCGGGAGTATGTCGGCCGGGTGATCGGGTTGGTGTGGCTTTTCAGCGCGCTTGGCGCGGGTCTGGGCGCCCAGGCCGTACGTCTCGGCGACGCGTTGCCACCCGACTATTACTATCTTGGTCAGGGCATCGTGGCCCTCGCCGCGGCCGCCGCGATGATGCTTTTCGGGCGGCGGCTGCGGGAGGCCTTCGCGATTCGTCCGGCTAGCCGGCCCATTGGCCAGCCAGTGCGGGAATCTTCGACCGCGATCGGTCCAGCGCCACACTGAAGAGGTAATTGCGTACCGCCACGGTCACCCGATCGGTCTCGGTCCATTCCCGGTTTTTCCACACGTACATGCGATAGCCACGGCTGGTGAGGTAGTCGACCAGGTCGGTTGCCCGCAGCCCGTACTTTCCGACGTGTCGGTCCTCGATTTCCAGCAACAGCGCCGGGGAATGCGCCGCGATGGTCTCGCTGGCTCCTTCCAGGACGGCCAGCTCGGCGCCTTCCACGTCGATTTTCAGGAAATCCACCTGCCCGACACCGGCGTTCCGGCAGGTCTCGTCGACAGTTGTCACCGGCACGCCCACCTCCTGGTGTGAGGTGAACCGTTCGTTCGTTCGGGCCGAGACTGGTCGCGTCCTGTGCCAGGAAGGCCCTGCCACGGATGGGAAATCCCCATTGCCGCGGCACCGTGAGCGGCTGCCAGCCCGATTCCCGCCCGACCGCGGACCGATGCAGCTGGATGTTCTTGCCGCCAACCAAACGTTTGGTCAGCGCGAGTAACCGGTACGATCCGGTGAGTGGCTCAAAACTGTGCACCGAGCCGGTTTTTCCGACCAGATGCGCCAACGGGAACGTGTACATACCATAGGCGGCACCAATATCGAAACAGGTGCCACCGGTGGGAACAACGCTGCGGAGGCCGAGAATTTCGTTCTCGGTAAAAGGGGTCGCGGCGGCCGACATCCGCAGCCCGGACGCCACACCAGCGGTCCGGATGGCGATTCCTCGCGAGGAGGTCTGAGTTTGCGTCATACCCAACTGACACGATCAGACACTCTTCACATTGTGTGACGAATCCCACGATCTCGGATCGCGTGTCGCCGGAACGCGTCAGCCGAGGCTGACGCCACGCGTCGCGTTGATCTGGGGAGAGACAGTGGCTCGGGACATGGTGCGCACTCCTTTCCGTCGTTCGTGCGGATCGGAAGCTTGTAGTACGACAAGTATGGATCCTGGCGGCCACCCCGAACCCAAGTTGGCTGATGATTCAACGACTCTGGCACGAACGACCGAGGTCCAAAGTCCCGTCCCGGACACAACTCCGTTATGCAGCCTTACGTAGTGCCTCCCTGACCTGACCAACACCGTTCAGAACCCGCTCGACGAAACTTGCCGCTCCCGAACTCCAGCTTCCTCGGTGGGGCCGACAGGTACGTCGAGCCGGCTTGAGTGCCGTACTTTATCCCGCACTCGACGCCGAGTGCGGGATAAAGTCCCGCACTGGATGCTTGTCGCGCGCGCGTCTACTTACGTAATGAAAGCCCGCCACCCACCCCCCACCCTTCTGAAAGGGCGGGGGCTCAAAATTTCACGTCGGTACGACAGTTTCGCGCCGCACCCTATGTGGAGCTGCACAATCGGAATCCGATTGTGCAGCCGCCGTACGGGGGGCCGGGAAAATGCCGCCCCCGAACGAGCCAATCGCACGCCGCCGACAGTTTTGGCGAGTGGGTCAAACCCCCGAGGGGGCGGATAACCGAGAATATATGACAAAAGCCACAGTTGGTCACGCAAGGTGAAGCTTGCGTGATTCGCGGCCAGAGTGTTGCGGGCAAATGCCATCATTGCCGCATGCCAGCGCGCCGTCTGGATGTACGGCTGCTCGGTCCGCTGCAGGTGAGCGTGGACGGGCGGCAGGTGCCGGTGGGGGCCGGGAAACGCCGTGCCCTGCTCGGCTGTCTCGCGCTGCACGGCGGCCAGGTGCTGTCGGTGTCCAGGCTGGTCGAGGCGTTGTGGGAGGGCGAGCCGCCGGCGGGGGGTGCGCAACCAGATCCAGGTGTACGTTTCGGCGCTGCGAAGGGTGTTCGCAGCGGCTGGCTTGCCGGACGAGGTGATCCGTACGGACCCGGCCGGCTATCGCCTGCGCCTGCCGGCCGGCAGCCGGGACATCGACCGGTTCGCGGTACGGGTGACCGAGGCCGAGGGGCGGCTCGCGGACGGGCAGACGGCTGCTGCCGTACGCCACCTCCAGGACGGGCTCGCGCTGTGGCGGGGGCCGGCCCTAGGCGGGGTGGACGCGCCGTTCGCGGCCGCCGCGGCGGCGCAGCTGGAGGAGCGCCGGATGGCTGCGCTGTGCCTGCGGATCAGCGCGGACCTCGCCCTCGGCCGGCACGCCGACCTGGTGTTCGAGCTGCGATCGCTGGTCGCCGACCACCCGCTGAACGAGGGCCTCGCGGCCAGACTGATGGTCGCGCTGCAGGGCACCGGGCGGGTCGCCGACGCGCTCGCCGTCTACCGGGCGACGAGGGGCGCGCTGGTGGCCGAACTCGGCATCGAGCCGGGCGAGCAACTGCGGGACCTGGAGCGGACCGTGCTCGCCGGCGGAACCACCGACCTGTACGTGCACCGCTGGTGTGGCGCGAAAATCCCCACCAAACGCCCGCGGCAGTCCGCGGTGCCGCGGCCCAACCAGCTCCGGCCGCCGACCTCGGTGTTTTCGTCGGCCGCACCGAGCAGGTACGCGAAGCCGCCGAAGCCCTGCGCCGCGATGGCCCGGCGCCACCCACGGTGGTGATGGTCGGGCCGGCTGGCGCCGGCAAGTCGGCCTTCGCGGTGCACCTGGCCCATCAAGTACGAGACGACTATCCGGACGGCGTGCTCTATGCCAACCTCCGCGGCACAGAGCAGCCAGCTGACCCGTCGGCGGTGCTTGCTGGATTCCTGCGGGCGCTGGGGGTGCCACCGGCGTCCATCCCGGACGATACCGACGAACGCTCCCGGCTGGCCCGCTCGGCGCTCGCGGACCGCCGGGTGCTGGTCGTTCTCGACGACGCGTCGGGTGCCACCCAGGTGCAGGCATTGTTGCCAGGCACCGGAAGTTGTGGCGTGCTGATCACCGCCCGTGCGGAGATTCCAGCGGTGGCTGGAAAACGGATCGCGCTGGGGATGCTCGCCCAACCGGACGCGCTCGCGATGCTGGCCGGTCTCGTCGGCGCCGATCGGCTTGCCGCCGAAACGGCCGCGGCCCAGAGAGATAGTCGCGCAGTGTGGATATTTGCCGCTAGCCGTCCGGATCGCCGGCGCCCGGCTGGCCGCCCGTCCACATTGGACACTGCAACGGCTGGCGGACGCGTTGGCTGACGAGCACAGCCGGCTGGACGTGCTGGCGACCGGCGATCTGGCCGTCCGGGCGAGTGTCGAGCTGAGCTTGCGCGGACTGCCCGAGCGGGTACGGGAAGCCTTCGCCACACTGGGACTGCTGCCGGTCGGGGCCTTTCCCAGTTGGGTGCTCGCGCCGCTGCTGGACACCAGCGCGGCCGAGGCCGCCGAGCTGCTCGACGCGCTGGTGGACGTGCACCTCGTCGAGGCCGACTCCTATCATTTGCATGATCTCGTACGGCTTTTTTCGCTCGAGAGCGAGCGGCCGCGACGATCAGCGCGCAGCGGCGCCGGATGGCCGCGCTCCGGCTGGTCTGGGCCTGCCTGGACCTGGCTCGGACCGCGGATACCCGGATGGACCTGGGTTTCGTGGACATACCAGCGGATCCGGCGGTGCGATGGCAGCTGCCGCCGGCCGCACGGGATCGGATCCTGGCTGATCCGGCCGGCTGGTTCGGTGCGGATTTCCGGCTGCTGGCCGACGCCGTCGAAATGGCGGTGACCTGGAACCAGCGGTGCTGGCTGGCTGGCGCTCTCGCCGGCGCGTTGGCCAACTACTGCGAAATCAACGCTTTCTACGACGATTGGCGGCGGACCCACGAAACGGCGCTCGCGGCGCTGGCGATCGCCGGGCCGGCGAGCACCGAGGCCACCACCGATCTCGTGGTGGAAATGGCGTTGCTGCGCAATCTCGGCGAACTGCACACCATTGAGGACCGGTACGTGAAGGCGGTCGGCTATTTCGAGTCGGCGCTGGCGATCGCCGTACGGCTGGAAAACTCCGACTACCAGGGCGCCGCACTGTCCGGGCTCGGCTATCTTTTCCGGATCCTCGGCCGGTACGACGAGGCCGTCCGGTCTTTCGCGGCGGCCAGTGACATCTGCTTGGCGACCGGAAACCGCAGCGGTCTGGTCTACGCACAGCAGGGCATCGCCACGATTCACCGGGAACAGGGCCGGCTCGACCAGGCCGAGCGATGCCTGCAGGCGTCCCTCGCGCACTGCCGGGAGCCACTGTATTTACATGGTCTCACCCAGTGCCTGCGTGGTCTCGGCGCGATTCAGTTGGCCCGCCGCGAAATCGCGCCGGCCATCGAGACGCTGACCGCCGCGAGCGAGGCCGGCGCGAAACTCGGCGCGGTGGACGCCACCCATTCGCGGCGCTGGCTGGCCGAGGCCCGGACCCGCAACGGCGAGCCGGCGGTCGCACTGTCCATCTTGGACGGTTGCCTGCGGGTGTACGGGGAGAAGGGCCACACTTTCGGGCTGGGCATGACCTGGCACAGCATCGCCGGTGCCCGGCTGGCTGCTGGCGACGCGGCGGCCGGGGCCGAGGTGGCGGCCCGTTCGGCCGTACGCATCTGGGAAAGCCTGGGCACCCCGTACGCGCTGGCCGAGACTTTGGTCGTACTAGCCGAAATCTGCCGTCAGCGTGCCATGCCCGCCGTCGCTGAGCGGACGGCTCGGCAGGCGGCGGACATTCGGGAGTCGCTCGGCATCGAGCCACTCTCATCCCACCGCAATAACCAGACAGGACCTGGTCAGCTGTAGTGGTAGTAGCCGACCAGGTCGCTGCCGAGTGAGTCGGTACGGATAAAGGTGCCGGTGTGCGAGGCATTGATCATCTTGCCGCCACCGATATACAGCCCGACGTGATGCGTGTTGCTCAGCGTACCGAAGAAAACCAGGTCGCCGGCCACCGCGTTCGCCTTGCTCACCTTGTGCATCCGGGCCAGCTGGCTGTCGGTGTTGCCGGCGCCCAGCACGTCCTTGCCCCACGCCCGGGCGTAAACCCAGCGGGTGAAGCCGGAGCAGTCGACTCCGGTGGTGACGTTCGCCCGGCACGGCTTTGGACCGGTGTAGCCGGAGCAGGTTCCCTTGCTCGGCCCGTATTTCGAGCCGTGACCGCCGCCCCAGGAATACGGCACCTTGCCGCCCTTCCAGGGTGCGACCGCCTTGGTCGCCTGGATGTCCTTGGCGATCGAGACGGCGGTGGCTTGATGGGTCGCCGCCGCGACCGGTGCGGTGGGCACCGCGACAAACCCGAAGGCCAGCGCCGCGCCGAGGATGGCTGTGCAGATTGCCTTGCGCATGAATCCACTTCCCTTCCCTCATGGGGTACCGCTGACATCACCTTGCCGAATGGCTCTTTATAAACGCTGAATCGCGGCCGTTGACGACGTTGGAAAGACCGCCCTTAGGCTGCTCACGTGAGAGTCGCTGACGTCGTCGACACCGTGCACGGGTGGTATCCACCGGAGACCGCCGAGTCCTGGGACGCGGTTGGGCTGTCCTGCGGCGACCCGGACGCGAGGGTCCACCGGATCCTGCTGGTCGTGGACCCGGTCGCCGAGACCATCGCGGAGGCGAAGGAGAACGGCGTCCAGCTGATGATCAGCCACCATCCGCTGCTGCTGCGGGGAGTCCATTCGGTGGCCGCGTCCACCCCGAAGGGCAGCCTGGTGCACCGGCTGATCTCGGACCGGATCGCGCTGCTCACCGCGCACACCAACGCCGATGTGGCCAACCCGGGCGTGTCCGACGCGCTGGCTGCTCGGTTCGAGCTGCGGGACACCCGCCCGCTGGTAGCGGCCGCGGTCGGTGGCCACGGCCGGGTGGGGGATCTGCCGGCGCCGCTGCCATTGCGGGATTTTGCCCAGCTGGCCGCCAAAGTGTTGCCGGCGAGCGCGGTGGGCGTACGAGCCGCTGGTGATCCGGACCGGCTGATCCGGCGGGTAGCCGTCTGCGGTGGTGCCGGTGACAGCTTCCTGGCCGATGCCACGGCAGCTGGGGTCGATGCGTACGTCACCGCCGACCTCCGTCATCACCCGGTCTCCGAGCACCTCGCGGCGGGCGGGCCGGCGCTGCTGGACGTGGGGCACTGGTCGAGTGAGCGGCCGTGGCTGGATCAGTTGGCCGCCCGGTTATCGGCCACCTTCGGCGCGCGCGTCGGTGGCTCCGGCGATGCCGCTACGGTGAAGGTCCTTGTATCGGACCGGGTCACTGACCCCTGGACCGTGCACGCTCGACGATAAGGAGCCGCCACCGCTGTGAAGGCTGACCCCGCCGCCCAACGCCGGCTTCTGGACCTGCAGGCGATCGACACCGCGCTCGGCCAGCTGGCGCACCGCCGTGGCGCGCTGCCGGAGCTGGCAGAAATCGCCGACGGTACGAAGCAGTTGACCGGCCTGTCCGACGCGGTAGCCGCCGCGCGCGCTGACGTCGACGACCTTGGCCGGGACGTACGCCGGCTGGAGATGGATGTCGAGCAGGTACGCAACCGCGCCACCAAGGACCAGCAGCGGATGCAGGCCGGCGGCCTGCCATCCAAGGAGCTGGAGCGGCTACAGCACGAGGTCGACTCGCTGGCCCGCCGGGCGTCTTCGCTGGAGGACGACGAGCTGGAGCTGATGGAGAAGCGCGAGGAGGCCGAGACCGTGCTGGCCGCGGCGGAGTCGGCCAAGGCGGCGGTGGACACCACGGTGGTGGCCGCGACCGAGCGGCGGGACGCGGCGTTCGTCGAGATCGACGCGGAGACCGACAAACGGGGTGCCGAGCGCGCGGCAATCGTCCCGAACATGCCCGATGACCTGCTCAAACTGTACGAGCGAATCCGGTCGACCAGCGGTATCGGCGCCGCGCTACTGCGGGCTCGGCGCTGTGAGGGCTGCCGGCTGGAGCTGGCCGGCTCCGACTACGCGGCGATCAAGAAGGCCTCACCGGACGAGGTGATCCGGCACGAGGAATGCGGCCGGATCCTCGTCAGGACGGACATGTCAGGCCTGTGAGCGACAGCGAGGAGATCACCGCTGTCGTCGTGGAGGCCGATGGCGGATCGCGGGGGAACCCGGGAGTCGCCGGTTACGGCGCCCTGGTCCGAGACGCGCGTACGGGCGACCTGCTCGCCGAGCGCGCCGAGGGCGTCGGTTTCGCCACCAACAACGTCGCCGAATACTCCGGTCTGGTCGCCGGCCTGACCGCCGCCCGCGATCTCGGCGCCCGCCGGGTCGCGGTCCGGATGGACTCCAAACTGGTCGTCGAGCAGATGTCCGGACGTTGGAAGATCAAGCACCCGGACATGGTGCCGCTGGCAGCGAAGGCCAAAGAGGTCGCTCGCGCCTTCGACAAGGTCACGTACGAATGGATCCCGCGGGCCCAGAACTCCGCCGCCGACGCCCTGGCGAATTCGGCCATGGACGGCATACCGGTCCATCGCGACCTCACCGGCGAGGCACCGATGGCCACAAGTGGTCAGGTCGCTACCACCCTGCTCCTGGTCACTGTCGACGCCGCCGCGGACGTACCTCACGACCTGGCCAAATACCTCGCCGGTCGGGGTGCTGCAGAGGCCGTTCTGACCGCTGGTCAGCCGACTGTGGCCAACGCCGCTCAGGTGCTCGCCGACGCCCTCCGGGCGCCGGTCGAGACCGAGCCTGACCTGCTCGAGGCTGGCCGTACGGACGCCCTTCTGGCCCGTTTTAAGGCCCGTGGCGGCACCTTTGTGGTCCTTGCGGATCGCGAGCGGGTGGCGGATATCCTTCGAGTTGGGTGGGAAGCACCGCCCCGGATGATCGAGCGGTTGAGCCTGGACGTCTGGGGAGTGACGGAAGTGGAGTTCAACGGCTCACCAGGCTCGGTCTGCGTACGAACGGTCAATGACACCTCAGCGGCGAGGGCGGTATGACGGCGACTCCGATCCTGCCCAGCGGCGTGCTCCCGGTCGCCACCGCCATCGACCTGGTCCAGGTCACCGCGGCCGAGACCGCCCAGGTTCAGGCCGTGTTCGACGCTTCCGAAGACTTCGCGATGCTGGTCGACGGCTTCCCGGCCCCACCCGACGAGGCCGAGAAACTCCTCGCCAAGGTCCCGCCCGGCAGCGACCCGGGCGACAAAGCGGTCATGCTGGTACGCCTGGGCACCGCCAACATCGGTGTCCTCGACGTCGTACGAGACTGGCCCCAACGCCGTACGTGGATGATCGGCCTGCTGGTCCTGGTGCCGGCCGCCCGCAGCCGCGGCGTCGGCGCACGGGTGCTCGCGACCGTCGACCGCTGGGCCATCGAGTCAGGCGCTGAGAAACTGCGGATCGCGGTCGCGCCAGCGAACATTCGCGGCCTCCGGTTCTGGCGCCGGCACGGATTCAGCCCGGTCGACGTGAGCCGTTCTGGCCCGCACCGACTCGAACGACCAGTCATCGGATTCTGAGAAAGCCGACCGCTAGAGAACGCAGTCCTAACGCCGAGGGGGATGGGGTGGCTTGGGTGGGATGGAGCCCAGATCGGGAGCTTCCTCGGGCCAGATAAGCATCACTGAGCAGGGCGCATGGTCCACTACGAAACGGGTCGCATGCCCCAAGCTCCGTGGCCCCAGCCGCGACCGGTCTCCGTCTCGTGCCACCACCAACAAGTCGGCATCGGCGGCAGTGGCCACCACGACACGCTCAACTGCGCCGGCGAGGTGCTCAACCCGGCAGTCGAATCCGAGCCGTTCGACGGCGGCGCTGAGCACGGCGTCTCCAGTCGCCGCGGACGCTGCTCGTACGACATCGCCGGGATCGTGACCGGGGCGGTGGCGCCCTAGAAGCCCGCTGAAGGCGCCATGCGTTGCTTCTGAGACATCGGAAGCCTGGACGTAGAGAAGCGTGACGTCGGGGGAGTTGGTCGTACGGACGGCGTCGACGCAGGCTTCCCAGGTGTTGTCGGTGAGCCAGGCCAGTACGCGCATGGCGGTCAGCCTCCCAGGCCGGTCAACTGGAGCGAAAGCCAGAGCGCGCACACACCGGCGACCAGCGCGGTGGGCACGGTCAGGGCGCCGAGGCGGAGGAACTCGCCCATTGCCGGGCCTGCCTCTCGCGCGCGCAGGATGCGGCGCCATAAGAGCGTCGCCAGCGACCCGACGTAGGTCAGGTTCGGGCCGACGTTGACGCCGAGCAGCACCGCGAGCAGCAGACCGGGATGACCGGCGGCCACCGGGATCAGGAGCAGGGCGGCCGGGAGGTTGTTGACCAGGTTCGCCAGTACGGCCGCGACCGCGGCGGCGAGGAGCAGCGCGACCAGGCTGTCGCCGGACGGGAAGACCGCCGCCAGCAGCGCGCCGAGACCGTGCCGACTGACCGCCGCTACCACGATGCCCAGGGCCAGTACGAACAGGCAGAACAGTGGATTCGCCTCAAGGATCGCTTTCCAGACCGTACGTACCGGCGGCTCGGTACGCACGAACAGCCGCCGGACCAGGAGCACGACAGCCCCGGCCCCAGCGACGATGGCCGGGTCGACGCCGAGCGGACCCGCGGTCGCGAAACCGAGCAGACAGCCACCCAGGACCACGATCGCGAAGACCGGCGGCCGGCCGACCGGTTGCTGGGTGGCCCGGGCCGGGGAGCTCAGGTCGGTGTCGAAGAACCGCCGGAAGACCGCGTATTCGACGCCGATCACGACCAGCCAGGGCAGCGCCATAAGGACCGCGAAGGCGGCGAAGGACAGGCCGCTGGTGCGGTACGCGAGCAGGTTGGTCAGGTTCGAGACGGGCAGCAGCAGCGACGCGGAGTTGGCGAGGTGCGTGCAGGCGTACACATGCGGCTTCGGTCTAGCCCGCATCAGGGTGGCGGTGGAGAAGACCACCGGCGTGAGCAGGACGACCGTGGCATCCAGGCTGAGGACGGCGGTGGTCAGCGCGGCGACGCCGAAGACGACGGCCAGCAGCCGTTGCGGACGGCCAGCGGCGATCCGCGACATGGCGGCGCCGGCCCACCGAAAGATGCCTTCGGTGTCGCTGAGATGGGCCAGCAGAAGGATGGCCACGAGGAAACCGACGGTGGCGCGAGCCGCAGCGTCTCGGTCCAGGCCGCGGTCGCCGGGAGCAGGCCCGCGAGCACCGCGACCGCCGCTGCCGGAACCGCGACCGCTGCCTCCGGGACCCGCCGGGGTGCCGCGATCGCTACCGCGAGGGTCGCCACGAGCAGCAAGATCGACACCGTGGCTGACACGGCCTGAACCGTACGCGACTCACTACGTAAAGATTCGCTGAGCCAGTTGGTGTGAAGTGCTTCGCATTGTCGGTCCGGGGTATTAGGTTCTCACCCGCGCCGGTTTCGGCGTGTTGGCGTAAGAGGGAGGTCGCGGTGCCCGATATGCAGGGAAAGCCGGATCAGGATCCGGTGGTCAGGGACCCTGGCCGCCTCTGGAACCTCTTGTTGTTGATCCCGATCGTGCTCCCGCTGTGTCCGTTCCTGTTCAACACCAAGGATCCGGAGCTGTTCGGGTTCCCCTTCTTCTACTGGTTCCAGCTGCTCCTGCTGCCCGTCCTGGTGATCGTCACCGTCGCGGTCTACCACCTGACGAAGCGGAGGAGTTGAGATGCCACAGCTCGCTGATCACTGGGTGCAGCTGACGATCGTCATCGTGCTGTTCGTGCTGGTGTCCGGGATGGGCTTCGTGGCCGCTCGGTGGCGGCGGGTCGGCAGCCTGGACCACCTCGACGAGTGGGGGCTGGGCGGTCGCAGCTTCGGCCCCTGGATCACCTGGTTCCTGCTCGGCGGCGACCTCTACACCGCCTACACGTTCGTCGCCGTTCCCGCGCTGCTGTACGCGAGCGGCGCCCTCGGCTTCTACGCGATCCCGTACACGATCATCGCATTCCCGCTGGTCATGCTGCCGCTGTGCCGGATGTGGTCGGTCAGCCACACGCACGGTTTTGTGACGCCGGCGGACTTCGTACGAGCCAGGTTCGGCTCGTCCACGCTGGCCCTGCTGGTGGCGATCACCGGCATCGTGGCCACCATGCCATATATCGCGCTTCAGCTGGTCGGCATCGAGGCGTGCTGACCGCGATGGGCGTGCCCGGGCAGATTCCGCTGATCGTGGCGTTCCTGATCCTCGCCCTCTACACGTACAGCTCCGGCCTGCGCGCGCCGGCGCTGATCGCCTTCGTCAAGGACGCCCTGGTCTACCTGGTGATCATCGTCGCGGTGATCGTCATTCCGGTGAAACTGGGCGGCTGGGACATGGTGTTCGGCGGCGCCGAGAAGGCGCTGGCGACGATCAACCCGCTCACCCACGCGGCCAAGGGCAGCCTGTTGCTGAACGGCAACAACCAGTTGCAGTACGTGACATGGGCGCTCGGTTCGGCGTTGGCGTTGTTCCTCTACCCGCACTCGTTGACCGGTGTACTGGCCTCCAACAGCCGCAAGACGATCAAGCGGAACATGGCCGCCCTGCCGGCGTACAGCCTGGTCCTGGCGTTGATCGCGTTGCTGGGCTTCATGGCGCTCGCGGCCGGCATCAAGCCGATCAAGGGCGACAGCACGACGATCGTGCCGGTGCTGTTCGACAAGATGTTCCCGAGCTGGTTCACCGGCATCGCGTTCGCCGCGGTGGCGATCGGCGCGCTGGTGCCGGCGGCGATCATGTCGATCGGCGCGGCCAACCTGTTCACTCGCAACATCTACAAGGAGTTCTTCCGCCGGGACGCCTCGTCTAAGGAACAGGCGCAGGTCAGCAAGCTGGCCTCGCTGGTGGTCAAGATCGGCGCGGTCGGCTTCATCCTGATCCTGAACACCCAGTTCGCGATCGACCTGCAGCTGATCGGCGGCATCATCATCCTGCAGACGCTGCCGTCGGTGGCGTTGGGCCTCTACACCCGGTGGTTCCACCGTTGGGGCCTGGTCGCCGGCTGGGTGGCCGGCATGCTGGTCGGCCTGGTGATGCTTTATCAGATCCCGAACCCGGCCACCGGGCACCTGCACTTCGGCGGCTCGGCGTACAGCCTGGCCAACTTCGGGCTGCACAGCAAGGTGCAGATCTACGTCGGCTTCTCGCCGTCGTGGTGAACATCCTGGTCGGCGTCATCGCGACCTTCATCTGCAAGGCCCTGAAGGCGCCGGACGGCGTCGACGCGACCAAGCCACGCGACTATGAGGTCGAGGCCGGCGACTTGGGCGTACGCGACGTGCCGGGGCTGGTGGAGGGCGTCAAGGCCACCTAACTAGTGGGCGACTAGGATTTGCTGGTGGACGGACGAGTTGGTCGGGCGGCCGCGGCGGTGCGCACCTGCGCACGGTCGAGGAAGGTCCGGGCTCCTCAGGGCAGGGTGGTTGTTAACGGCAACCCGGGGTGACTCGCGGGACAGTGCCACAGAAAACAGACCGCCGGCGCGGGATTTCCCGCGCCGGTAAGGGTGAAACGGTGGTGTAAGAGACCACCAGCGCCCCGGGTGACCGGGACGGCTTGGTAAACCCCACCCGGAGCAAGGTCAAGAGGGCGTCGCGACATGGGCGCTTGCGCAGGCGTTGAGGGCGGCCCGTCCGAGCCTGCGGGGTAGACCGCTAGAGCCTGCCGGCGACGGCAGGTCGAGATGGATGGTCGCCGGCCGGGGCAGTGCCGCGAGGCGCCCCGGCCACAGAACCCGGCCTACGCACCAACTCGTCCGTCCCTCCAGGAGGACCGTGACTGTCTACTGGATCGGCGGCGGCAGCGGCGCCGGGAAGTCGACCATCGCTCGCCGGCTGGCCGGTGAGTATGGCCTCGGGCATTACGCGACCGATGACGCGATGGCCGATCACGCCAGTCGCTGTGGTGACTGTCCGTACGTGGCTGAGTTCCTCGCCATGGACATGGACGAGCGATGGCTGAACCGCTCGCCGCAGGTCATGCTGGACACGTTCCACTGGTTCCGTGGTGAGGGTTTCGAGTTGATCGTCCAAGAGCTGTCGACCGAGGTGATCGTGGAGGGTTTTCGGCTGTTGCCGCGACTGGTGAAGCCGCACTTGGATGAGCGTACGCACGCCGTCTGGCTTCTCCCGACACCACATTTCCGGGCCAGGCATTCCACAGCAGGGGATCGTTGTGGGAGATCGCCGGCAGAACCAGTGATCCCGAGAAGGCCCTGAGCAATCTGTTGGAGCGGGACGCGATGTTTACCGAACGCTTGCGCGAAGAGACCAAAGAGCTTGGGTTGAATGCCATCGAGGTGGACGGCTCGATGAGCGAAAATGACCTGACCGCCGCGGTCGCGGCGATTTTCGGCTTGTAGAAAAGGTGTTCGGGGACAGTTTCGCTGCCCCCGAACACCCTGTGAGCTAGCTAGCTGGGCAGCGTCCAGGTTTGCGCGCCGGTGCCGTTGCAGTCGTAGATCTGCAGCCGGGTGCCGTCCGCGGTGGCGGAGTTGGGTACGTCCAGGCAGCGCCCCGAATTCGGGTTTGCGCAGCGCGCCGTTGGACTGGTGTTGCCAGACCTGGGCGTTGCTGCGGTTGCATTCCCAGAGTTGTACGAGCGCGCCGTTGCCGGTGCCACTGTTGGAAATGTCGAGGCACTTACCCAACGCGCCGATGCTGTTGTCAGAGCGCAGGGTCCAGTTCTGCGAGGTCGAGGCGTTGCAGGTGTAGAGCTGCACGGCGGTGCCGTTCGCGGTCCCGCCGTTGGCCACGTCCACGCATTTGCTCGCGAGGCCCTTGATCGGCCCAGTCGCACCATTTTGCACGGTGTAGTCGAACGACGGCGGTGCGTCGGCGGCGGCCGTACCCCAGGTGGTGTTCGGGGTCGCGCCCATGGTGAAGTCGAGATTTCCGCCGGAGGCGACGAAAGCCTCGCTGAGCCACGGCTTCGTGGAAGCCTGCCCGTTGACGTTCAGCGACTGGACGTATTTGACGCTTTCGGAGGCGTTCGGGGGCGGTGATGGTGATCGTCGCGCCGTTGCCGCGGGTGATGGTGATCTGGCTGAAAAGCGGGCTGGCCAGCACCAGTTCCGAGCGGCCCGGGATTTCCGGATACATGCCCAGCGACGCCCACACGGCCCACGACGACATCTGCCCGAGGTCGTCGTTGCCGACCTCGCCGTCCGGGGTGGGCTTGTAGATCGTAGTCACCGCGCGCCGGACCACGTCCTGCGTCTTGTACGGCGCACCCGCGAAGGCGTAGGCCCACGGCGTTTCCGAGGTCGGCTCATTGCCCAGGTACGCGTTCGGCTTGTCCGGTCCCGCGTTGAGGTCCGAGAAGAAGCTGTCCAACCTGGGCAGCACGGCCGAGTTTCCGCCCATACCGGCGAAAAGTCCCTGGTAGTTGAACGGGACCATCCAGGTGTACTGAGCGCCGTTGCCCTCCACGTACGACGTGCCGGAGCTGGGGTTGAAGGAAATCCAGCTACCGTCGCTGTTGCGCGGTTGGAGGTAGTTGTCATGCAGCAGGTTTCGCCAGCCCTGCGAGCGCAGCAGGTAGTTGTTGGCCACCGAGGTGTTGCCCAACCGGCCGGCGAGCTGGGAAATCGCGAAGTCGCTTGAGTAGTATTCCAGGCTGCTGGCCGTCGAGCCCCAGACGCCGTCACGCCTTCGGGGATGTAGCCCTGCGCGTTGTATTGTGCGTAGCCGGGCCGCTGGGAGCCGTTCGCGGTGCCGGCGACCGCCTTGCCGAGCAGGTCGGAGGCGTTGAATCCGGTGCCACCAAAGGCATACATGTTCGCCGCGATGGTCGGCAGCGGGTCGCCGTTCATCACGCCGGTGCCGCCGTTCGCGAGCGTCCACCGGTCCAGATAGCCGGCCTGCGCGGCCTGGTCGTCGATGGTTTGCCCAATGTCAGAGGCGATTCCGGGATCCAGGAAGGCGATCAGCTGCACCTGTGACCGGTAGACGTCCCAGCCGGAGAAGGTGGCGTATTCGGTGTGGCCCGAGGCGGTCGTGTGGATCGCTTTGTCGAAGCCAATATACTGCCCGTTCACGTCGGAGAAGGTCTCCGGAAACAGCAGCGAGTGATAAAGCGCGGTGTAGAACGTGGTCGTCTGCGCGGCCGTACCGCCGGCCACCGAGATCCGCCCCAGCAGCGCGTTCCAGTCCGCGCGGGTGCCGTCCCGGACCTGCTCGAACGTCTTGCTGCCCTGCTCGGTGGACAGGTTCGTCTGCGCGTTCGCGATGCTGACGAACGAAATTCCCACCCGCGCGGTCACCGTACGACCGCTTGAGGTGTCGAAATGCAGGATGGGCTGGGTCTGGGTCGGCTTGTCGACGCCAGTGATCGTGTGGTCGAAGGTGGCGGTGAAATACACCCGGTATTTGTTGCCGGCGCCGCAGAAACCGCCGCCGTCCTCATAACCGGTGATGCTGTTCGTGCCGATGGTGTAGGCACCCATCGCGTTGTTGAATGCCTTCGCCACGTCGATGAGCAGCGAGGCGGTGTCGGTGCCCGGGTAAGTGAAACGGGCGACGCCGGCACGCTTACTCACCGCGAGTTCGGTCTTGAGGCCGTTGTCGAAGGTCACGCCGTACGCTCCCGGCGCGATTTTCTCGTTGGCGTGCGAGAACGTGTACGACGACACCAGGCCGGTGCCCAGCGTCGGCATGAACGGGATGTTGCCGTAGTCGCCGCAGCCGGCGCCGGAGATGTGCGTCAGGCTGAAGCCGCGGATTCTGTTGTCGTCGTACGAATAGCCGCCGTGCTGGTAGGTGACCGTGTCGGGGCTCCACTGCAACATGCCGAAAGGCGCGTCCGCGCCTGGAAAGGTGTTCCCGGCGCCGCCACCGTTGCCGAAGTCGGTGGCGCCCGGCTTGCTGCCGACATATGCGTTCACGTACTGCGCTGGGTCACTGACCGTGGTCGCCGTTTTCGCGGGTGCGGCGCTGGCCGGGGCGACGGCCGGCGCCATCGCCATGGTGGCGGCCAAGGCGCTGACCAAACAGGCGACGAGGCCGGATCGGGGTCTTAACGGCATGAGGGATCCTCCGGGCTGGGGTCGGGGGGGAGCGCAGGCACGCTATCAACCAAATGCCGCTTCGGTAAGCAGAAATCCTGGTATGTGCCAAGACAGGCCAAAGTCTGGCGCTTTCGAGGGTAATTATCCAAAATTCGGCGGAAACCGCGCGAGCGATCCTCGAGAATCCCTCTGCAGACAAACTTTCTTGTCTTGACGGTTGACCTTGTCTACGGTTAGCTATGTGGCGAGGGTGGATCCGCTGGTCGCAGCGTCGACCACAGCTGAGACGCTGTCGGTGACCGGAGTTCGAGACAAGGGAGTGCTGAGATGGGCCGCGAGTTCGAGACGGTCAGTGAGCAGGAGGTCGCCCCGACCCCCGAGCAGATCTGGGCGGCGATCGCCACCGGCCCGGGCATCAACTCGTGGTTCATGGGTCGTACGGACGTGCTGGCGGGTGCGGGCGGTGTGATACGAACGGCCTTCGGTGCGTACGCGCCGGAGTCGACCGTCACCGGCTGGGAGCCGAACCAGCGGCTCGCGCACCGCACCGAGACCGCGCAGGACGGCCGGTTCGTCGCGTACGAATTCCTGCTCGAGGGTCGCGAGCAGGGCAGCACCGTCGTCCGGATGGTCGCCAGCGGCTTCCTGCCCGGCGACGACTGGGCGGACGAGTACGAGGCGATGACTCGGGGCTTGCGGCTGTTCTTTCGGACGCTGGTGGAATATGTCACCCACTTCGCGGGTCGCGCAGCCATCCCGGTCACTGCTTTCGGTCCACCGGTGGAAAACTGGGACGCGGTCTGGCCAATGCTGGGCCAAGCGCTCGGCCTGGACCGGGCCGCCGTCAGCGGAGACCAGGTGCGGGTTCCAGTGCCGGATCATGGACTCGTCGACGGTGTCGTCTATTTCGTCAATCCGGACACGGTCGGCATCCGTACGGACGACGCCCTCTACCGCTTCATGCGCGGCTTCCGTGGACCACTGGTCGCCGCCCATCACGTTTTTCGCCGACATCGATCCGATGCGCGCCGAGCAGGCTTGGCGGACCTGGCTGACGGAGGTCGTGTCATGAGCCATTCTCGCTTGGCCGAAAGGAAAATCCCATGAGCATGGTCACTTCCGCCGACGGCACCCCGATTGGGTTCTCGCGAACCGGCAGCGGTCCTGGGCTGATCCTGGTCGACGGCGCGCTGTGCTATCGGGAGTTCGGGCCGACCCCGAAAATCGCGGAGCAACTGGCGTCCGATTTCACCGTCTACACGTATGACCGGCGGCGGGGCCGCGGCGAGAGCGGTAACCACGGCCCGTACGAGGTGCGCCGGGAGATCGAAGATATTGCCGCCCTGGTCAGGGAAATCGGCGACTCGGCGTACTTGTTCGGCCAGTCGTCCGGGGCGGTGCTCGCGCTGGAAGCCGCGAACAGCGGTCTCCCGATCAGCAAACTTGCCCTCTACGAGCCGCCTTTCATCGTCGACACCAGCCGCCGACCGGTGCCGGACGACTTCGACGAGCAACTCCGTATGATGATCGACGCTGGCCGCCCCGGTGACGCGGTCAAGGCGTTCATGCGCATCGTCGACACCCCAGCGTTTTTCGTCGCGATCATGCCCGTCATGCGGTCCGTGTGGTCGAAACTGCAGGCTGTCGCGCACACTTTGCCGTATGACATCACCGTCATGCATCCGAACCAAAGCTGCCGGCCGCTGCCCGAATCCCGGTGGGATTCGCTGACCATCCGCACTTTGGTGATGGATGGCGGGAAAAGTCCCGGATGGATGCGTACGGGCGTGAAATCTCTCGCCGATCTGCTGCCGGACGCGCTATATCGGACGTTGCCTGGTCAGACCCACCTGGTGAAACCTGGAGTGCTTGTTCCGGCGCTGGCGGATTTCCTCTCAGCCTAGAACCGGCTGTACGTGCACGGTCCCGCTGAACCACAGGCACTGCAGTTTCCGTGTGTCGATTTTCGTGCAGCCGGCCGGCGGGGTGCCCCACTCGTGGTTCGGCGGCAGCACCATCACGGCCCGATGGGCCATCCGGTAATCCCCGCCACAGGTCGACGAACAGACATAGTTCCCTTTGGACTCCACCGAAAGACATGGCTGCGAGCCAGCGCACTGACCCAACACTCCGGTGCGGACGACGGAACCGTTGAGATAGACCAACGCCGTCTCCTGCAGAGAGGTCATCGGCTCGCCGTGCAACCCGCGCGTACACACCATCGTCGCGTCGTAGTTGGAAGTCGTGCTGGTCAAGGTCGTCCCGGTGTACGACGCGCTGACGTGCCCGTTGATGTTGCCGTTGCAGGTCAACGGGGGAGGCGGAGCGGCGCTGGCCGGTGCTCCCGACACAGCCCACAGGACAGCAGTGGCGGCTAACGCCCACATTCGTTGCATGTGGGCACTATACGGGACAAAAGCGACTTACAGTCGGCCTCGGCGAGGGCCAATTCGGGCCGAGATGAGCAGCAGGGCGAGCAGGATGCCGACACCGGCGATGCCGATGCTGATCCAGGCGACCGCGCGGTTCGAGGAGGCGCTGGCGACCGGCGGGAGGCTGCCGGGTGGTGCCGGCGCGGCCGTGGTGCCGGCCGACGGGGACGCCGAGGCGCTCGCCGGGGCGGTCGCGACGACGACCGCCCGGCGGCCCGACCGTACTCGCCGGTGGGGACGTTCGCGCAGGCAGATGGGTATTTGTCGCAGTAGCTGACGATCGACTTCGCGGAGGTCGCGGCGAGCATGGCGTGCGCGATGGCCCGGGTCAGCGTGCTCGCGGCGGCCGCGTACAAGCCGTCGAGGCGGTCGGTGGCGGTCGGGTCGGACGGCGAAAGCTTGTTGCCGGTGCCAGTGGACAGTGCGAAGACCGTGTCACCGTCGACCAGGCTGTGCGACGGGTTGACCGCGCGCGCCATGCCGTCCTGGCCGGCGCCCGCCATTCGGGCCGCGCCGGCCTTGTCCAGCGGCGCGCTGGTCGCGATGACCGCGATGGTGGTGTTCAGCGACTGACCGCCGGCGGACTGAGGATGGCACTGCGCAGCGGTTGGCGTACGCAGGTCGCCGAACTCGCTGGGCAGGCCTTCTTTTACACCGTAGAGCGAACAATCAGCGGGGTCCACAGTGGACCCGGCGGCGTTGACGATGACGATCGCGCCGACCACGTCGCCGTTCGCGAGCTTCACGCTGGCCGTACCGAGACCGCCCTTCAGGCCACCGGCCCGGGCGCCGGTGCCGCCGCCGACGGTCCCGGAAAGCACCGGGCCGGTGGTCGAGGTGGTGATCGCGCGGGTCCCGAAGTCGGCTGTCGGCCGGGCCCCGAAACCGCCGCCGCGGCCGAGGTCGAAGATCACCGCTCCCGGCACGATCGGCACCACCTGCTCCGCCGACGGGCCGACTGCGACGCCTTCGTGATGCTGTTCCAGCCAGCTCATCACGCCACCGGCCGCGTCCAGCCCGTACGCGCTGCCGCCGGTCAGCAGCACCGCGTTGACAGAGGGATTGGAGTTGAGGGGGCTGAGCAGGTCGGTCTCCCGAGTGCCCGGCGCCCCGCCACGCTGGTCGACCCCGCCGACCGCGCCATGGACGGCGTGCACCACGGTCGTACCGGTCAGGTAGTCGCCGTCGGTGCGCTGGTACGACCCGACCGCGATGCCACTGACATCGGTGATCGAGTTCGTCGGACCGGGCTGCTCACCGGCGGTCGCGTCGCTGGGCTGCGCACTGGCCGACGGCCGTACGGACGGACCCGCCGACGTGGACGGCGATGGTGACGTGGATGGGCTGGGCGACGGCGCGGCAGCCGCCGGCATACTGACGGCGACCAAGCAGAGGCCAGCCAACGCCGCCGCGGCCCAGCGCTGCGGAGTCGGCGCCATCGGATCCTCCCGGGGGTTGCTGCGGTTCCCCCTGATCATGTCAAAACGGGCCAGCCGTACCGGCGCCGCACCGCCGAGGCATCCCGCAGTTTCAACCGGTGAGTAGGCACTCGCGGCCAAAACGGGCGGGCGGCACCCGAACTAGGAGTGAGCACCGCTCAGCTGGGAGGCGGTGCCGCACCAGGATTCGAGGGCGGCGGTGAGGCCGCGAGCGTCGATGCCGGCCCAGGCTACGTAACCATCCGGGCGGACCAGGATGTACGGGCGGGGTGCGCGTACTGGCACGGCTGTCACCACTCGATCGGCCCATTCGGCGGCGACATCTGAGTCACCGGGTGTGAGCAGCACGAACTTGCCCTCACCCAGCGTCCGGTAGAGCCGCCGGTCGGAGCCGGTCACGGCCAGGTCCGGCACTCGGTGGCCGACCAGCCGGTCCGCGCCGCGCGCCGCCGCGTAGTGCACGCCGATCGCCGAAACAGTCTGTGCCACCTGGTTCCTGATCGCCGGCACAAGCCCGATCACGGTTCCCAACGCTCGGCGCAGGAGCCGCTGCGGGACGGTCGTCGACCTCGCCAACCGCAGCAGCAGGCCGCTGGTCCGCAGCACTGCGCGGCCGACCGGGTGCCGTTCGGATTCGTACGTGTCCAAGAGGCCGTCCGGCGCCCAGCCATGGACAGCCGCGGCGAGCTTCCAGCTCAGGTTGGCGGCGTCTTGAAGACCGGTGTTCATGCCCTGCCCACCGGCCGGCGAGTGGACGTGTGCCGCGTCGCCAGCCAGGAACACCCGGCCGATCCGGTAGTGCGGGACCTGTCGTTCGTCACTGTGGAAGCGTGACAGGAACCGCGGGTCGTGCATACCGTAGTCGGTGCCGTGCGTCTGCTTGGTCACCGCGGCCACCTCGGCCAGGTCGACCGGCGCGCTGTCCGGCACCTGGTTGTGCTTGTTCCAGGCCATCACCCGATACCAGCCGTCCCCGAACGGCGCGATGAAAACGAACCCGTTCGCGTTGCCGTTGACGGCCAGCAGCGCGGCTGGTTGCTCGGTCAGCCGTACGTCCGCGAGCATCATCGACCGCACCGCCGAGCGGCCGGGGAAGGGCAGCCCGAGGGCCTGCCGAATGGTGCTCTGGACGCCGTCCGTGCCGACCAGGTAGCGGCTCCGGTACGTTTCGCCGGACCGTACGTCCACCTCGACGCCGTCCGCGTCCTGCCGGAGTGCGACGACCTCGGCGCCGCGGACCAGCTGTGCGCCGGCCGCGACCGCCCGCCGCAGCAGCACGTGCTCGACGTTGTATTGGGCGGTGACCAGCAAGTACGGGAAGCGTGCCGGCAGCTGGTCGAGATGGACTTCAGTGCGTCCGAAGAGCTGCAACGCGGAGAGCTTCTGGCCCATGCCGATCAGCTCGTCGGCGACACCGCGGGCGTCGAGCACCTCGAGGGTGCGCGCATGCACCGCGAAAGCCCGGCTGAGGTTCGACTCGGTGTCGCGGCGTTCCAGGATGGTCGTACGCACCCCGGCGGCCGCGAGGTCGCCGGCGAGCAGCAGGCCGGCCGGGCCGGCGCCGACGATCAGGACATCTGTGCTGGTGGAAGGCATTTTGTTCCTCCTCGTCAAGGTTGCCAACAATTGTTGGCCAACGACTGTTGACAACAGTAGATGGAGATTCGCGTGCATGTCAACACTTGTTGGCCTACAGTCGTTGACATGACCTCACCCAGTGGGACCCGGCGGTCCGATGGCACCCGGGCAGCGATCCTCGCGGCCGCCCGGCAGCGGTTCTCCGAGGACGGGTACGAGCGCGCCACCATCCGCGCGATCGCCGCCGACGCCGACATCGATCCGTCGATGGTGATGCGGTACTACGGCAACAAGGAGAAGCTTTTCGCCGCCGCGGCCGAGTTCAACCTCGAGCTGACCGGTCTGGAGGACGGACGGCCGTTGGACGAGATGGGCGCCAGACTGGCCAGTCACGTCATCCGGCTCTGGGACGGCGACGAGACGCTGATGGCGCTGTTGCGCGCGGCTGTCACGAATGACCCGGTGGCCGAAACGGCGCGCAGGATTTTCGCCACCCAGCTGGGTCCGGTGCTCAGGTCGGTCTGCCCGAACGAGGAGGAGGCGGCGAAACGGGCCGGGTTGATTTCCTCGCAGGTGCTCGGCTTGGTGTTGACCCGCTATATCCTCAAATTCCCGCCGGTCGTCGCGCTCACCAAAGAAGAGGTCGTGCACTGGCTCGGCCCGACCCTGCAGCGTTACCTGACCGGATGAAAGACGATCTGGGCGAGGAAGTCACGCTCGCCGGCCGGCCGCGGCGGATCGTGTCGCTGGTGCCGTCCCTGACCCAGAGCGTCGCGGTGACCGGTCGCGATTTGCTGGTCGGAGCGACGGATTTTTGTACGCACCCAACGGATCTGGCGGTCGCGCGGGTCGGCGGCAGCAAATATCCCCGGGTGGCCGACGTGCTCGCGTGCGAGCCCGATCTCGTGCTGGCCGACATGGATGAGAACCGCAAGGACGATGTGCTCATGCTGCGCAACGCTGGTGTGCCGGTCTGGGTGGTGAACCCGCGTACGGTCCCGCAGGCTTTGGTGTCGTTAGGCCGAATGCTGCGGATGTGCGGTCTCGGCAAGCCGGCGTGGCTGACCGACGCTGAAACCGTGTGGGCCTCGCTGCCGGAAAAGACGGAGACGGTACGCGTCGCGATCCCGGTCTGGCGACGGCCGTGGGTGCTGCTGGGCGGTGCGACGTTCTCCAGCGATCTCCTGGCGCGGCTGGGATATGTCAACGTCTTCAGCGGCGAGCGGTTTCCGAGGCCGAAGCTGGCGGAGATCCAGACATCGGGCGCGGAACTGGTGATCCTGCCCAACGAACCGTACGAGTTCACCGCCGAGGACGGCCCAGAGGCCTTTCCGGACACCGATTGTGCGCTGGTGGATGGCAGGTTCCTGACCTGGTACGGCCCGACGCTGGACGCTGGCCACCGCGCCGCAGGTTTTGGGTGCGCAGTTGAACCGTCGAATGACATAGGGTCGTGGTATGCCTGGATCGATTCTTGGGAATGCTGTCGTACGCGTCGAGGACCCTGATCTGATCCAGGGGGCGAGCGACGTATATCGACAACCTGCGCATCGACGGACTGCTGCACCTGGCGTTCGTACGATCGCCGTTCCCGCACGCCACGATCACCCGGATTGACACCTCCGACGCGGTTGCCGCGCCTGGGGTGGTCGCCGTTTTTGTCGCCAAGGACCTGGGAATCCCGGCCCATGACACGTTCCTGCCGGTCAACGCGGCGTGCAAGCGGCCGCCGCTGGCGCTGGACAAGGTCAGGTTCGTCGGGGACATGGTCGCGGTGGTGGTGGCCGAGACCAAGGCGGCGGCCGTCGACGCGGTCGAGTTGGTCGACGTCGACTACGACCCGCTGCCGTCGGTGACCGATCCTGAGCTCGCGCTGGCTCCCGACGCGCCGCTGCAGTTCCAGGAGTTGGGGTCGAACATCGCCGCTGGAGAACGGGAAGCCGACGACACGGACGTACTCGCTGACGCCGAGGTTGTCGTACGCGCGCGAATCGACAACCAGCGGATGGCGGTGGTGCCGATGGAGGGCAACGCGATCGCGGTCATTCCGGCCGGTGGAGCGCCAGCTGAGGGAACCGAGGTGGCCGGCGAATTCGAGACGACCATCTATGTCTCGACCCAGATGCCGCACGCTTTTCAGTCACTGGTAACAGGAGTATTCCCCGACATGCCGGCAGATCGGGTGCGGGTGATCGCGCCGCATGTCGGTGGCGGTTTTGGCGGCAAGGCAGGTTTGGTCGCCGAGCACAGTGTCACGATCGCGGCCGCCCGCAAGATCGGCCGGCCGGTGAAATGGATCGAGACGCGGTCGGAGAACCTGATCGCGATGCCGCACGGGCGCGCTCAGGTGCAGTACGTCGAGATGGGGCTCAAGCGGGACGGCATCATTACCGGTCTGCGCTGCCGGATGATCGGCGACACCGGTGCGTACGCGGGTTTCGGTGGTGTGCTGCCGATGCAGACGACGTATGCGATGGCTCAGGGCGTCTACAAAATTCCCAAGATTTCCTATTCAGCCGCTGCCGTACTGACCAATACGACGACAGTTGGCGCTTTCCGCGGTGCTGGCAGACCGGAAGCGGCTGCTTTCCTTGAGCGGATCATGGACATCGCCGCCGCCGAGTTGGACATCGACCCGGTTGAGCTGCGTCGGCACAATCTCCTGGAGGGAGATATCTTCCCGTACAGGACAGTGGTCGGTACGACGTACGACTCCGGAGATTATGCGGCTCCGCTGAAAAAAAACTGCTGGAGCTGGCGGACTATCCGGCGTTGCGGGCCGAGCAGGCGAAGCGGCGGGCGAATGGGGACGTACGTCAGCTGGGCCTTGGCCTTGGTGTGTATGTCGAGGTCACCAGCGGTGGTGGCGGGCAGGAATACGGCGCTGTCACCGTGCATGACGACGGCTCGGCGACCATCGCGGTGGGCACGTCCGGGCACGGGCAGGGGCACCCGACTTCGTTCTCGATGCTGGTGTCGGACGCGCTCGGCATCCCGATGGACCAGATCACGTTCGTACAGTCGGACACCGCTTTGGTGCCACGCGGCGGCGGCACCGGCGGCTCGCGATCGCTGCAGGTGGGCGGAAACGCGGTGAACCTGGCCGCTGGAGCGGTGCTGCGGCGGGCGCGGGATCTGGCGGCGAATCTGCTGGAGGCGAATGTCGACGACGTGATGCTGGCCGAAGGCGGTGGACTGGGCGTTCGGGGCGTACCCACCGCCACGGTGAGCTGGTCGGAGCTGGCCGTGGCGGCCCAGGCCGACGGCGGACCGCTGGAAGCGGCGTTGGATTTCCAGCAGGCGGACGGAACTTTCCCGTTCGGAGCCCATCTTTCGGTGGTCGAGGTGGACACCGAAACCGGCTTCGTCAAGCCGCTCCGGCACCTCGCGGTCGACGACTGCGGGCGGATCCTGAACCCGCTTATCGTGCAGGGACAACAGCACGGCGGGATGGCGCAGGGCATCGCGCAGGCGCTCTGGGAGCAGTTCGTCTACGACGAGGACGGCAACCCGCAGACCGGCACGCTGGTCGACTACACGATTCCGACCGCGGCCGACCTGCCGCCGTTGCAGACCGCCAACACCGAAACCCCGACGCCGCTGAATCCGTTGGGCGCCAAGGGAATCGGCGAGTCCGCCACGATCGGGTCGACGCCGGCCGTACAGAACGCGGTGGTCGACGCGCTGGCTGGCCATCTGGGCGTCCGGCACATCGACATGCCGTGCACCCCGCAACGGGTCTGGTCGGCGATCTCGGCCGCGCGGTCGGGCACGCTGCCCGCCCTCTGGCGGGAGCCACCGGCCGCGCTGGCGGACCTGCCGGTGCGTACGAGCCGAGCCTCCGGTGGCGAAGCGATCTAGTGTCCTGGGTCCGAAGTTCGTTGCTTTATTCGGTGATCCAGACGGTGGCCTGAGTGCGCCGGAGGATCGTCCTCATACTGGTGGTATGTGGGCGATTCTCCGGTGCTCTCAGTCGCCGTCTGGGCGCCGGAGAAAGTAGCGAACTTCGGGCGCAGGACACTAGATCCGGTATGTGTTGGGCGTGGTCCGGTGTTGGGACTGAGACAGGTAAGACGAGACAGGGAGCATTCGTGGGGCTGAAAGTTGGCTACAAGGCGTCGGCGGAGCAGTTCGGGCCGCGTGACCTGGTGGAATATGCCGTACGAGCCGAGGAAGTGGGCCTGGACAGCGTGGTCGTCTCGGACCACTTCCTGCCCTGGCGGCACGAGGGCGGACACGCCCCGTTCGCGCTGACCTGGATGGCGGCGGTGGGGGAGCGTACGAGCCGCGTACAGATCGGCACCAGCGTGCTGACCCCGACCTTCCGCTACAACCCGGCGGTCATCGCACAGGCCTTCGCGACCATGGCGGTCCTTTACAACGACCGGATCATGCTCGGGGTGGGCACTGGTGAGGCGCTGAACGAGATCGCCGTCTCCGGCCGGGAGTGGCCGGAGTTCAAGGAGCGGTTCGCCCGGCTGCGCGAGGCAGTGCAGCTCATTCGTGCGCTGTGGACGCAGGACTCGGTCGACTTCGACGGCGATTACTACAAGCTCGTCAATGCGCAGATCTATGACCGGCCCAAGACGCCCGTACCGGTCTACGTGGCCGCCGGCGGCCCGGTGGTCGCGAAATACGCCGGTCGCGCCGGCGAGGGCATCATCTGCACGTCCGGCAAGGGCATGGAGCTTTTTACACCGACAAGCTGATGCCGGCCGTCGCCGAGGGCGCGGCCGCCGCCGATCGGGACCCGGCGCAGGTCGACCGGATGATCGAGATCAAGATCTCGTACGACCGCGATCCCGAGGTGGCGTTGGAAAACACCCGCTTCTGGGCGCCGCTATCCCTCACTCCGGAGCAGAAGCACTCGGTTGGCTCCGCACAGGAGATGGAGCGGCTCGCCGACGAGCTTCCGATCGATCAGGTCGCCAAGCGCTGGATCGTCGCGTCCAACCCCGAGGACGCCGTTGCCCAGATCAAGCAGTACGTGGACGCCGGCCTCAACCACCTCGTGATGCACGGCCCCGGCGCTGACCAGAACCGCTTCCTCACCCAGTTCTCCGAGGACGTCCTCCCGCTGCTGCGCGCTCTCTAACCCCAAGCGTGCATGGGGCTGGATTTCCGTCGAGTGCGGGACTTTATCCCGCACTCGACGTCGAGTGCGGGATAAAGTCCCGCACTCGACGAGGGACCCCCCGTTGCGGGGAGCCACTCCAGTTGGGTGGGGATTACCGAGAGTGGCTATTCGAAGGAGTGGGCGTCGGTGGGGAACTGGCCCGTACGTACCTCGTCGGCGTAGTGCGCGACGGCGTCGTTCAGGACCGTACGCATGTCGGCGTACTGCTTGACGAACCGCGGCAGCTTTCCGCCGCGCAGGCCGGCCATGTCCTGCCAGACCAGCACCTGCGCGTCGCAGTTCGGGCCCGCGCCGATGCCGACCGTCGGAATCCGTAGCTCGCCGGTGATCCGCTTGGCCACCTCGGACGGCACCATTTCCAGGACGACCGCGAAGGCGCCGGCTTCGGCCAGGCAGATCGCGTCGTGCACCAGCCGGTCGCCGTCGCTGCCACGGCCTTGTACGCGGTAGCCGCCGAGGGTGTGCTCGTGCTGCGGGGTGAAGCCGATGTGCGCCATCACCGGGATGCCGGCTCCGGTCAGTGCCTCCACCTGCGGCGCTACCCGTCGGCCGCCCTCCAGCTTGACGGCCTGCGCGCCGGCTTTCATGAACCTCACCGCCGTGCCCAGTGCCTGCTCGGCGGACGCCTCGAACGAGCCGAACGGCAGGTCGGCGATGACCAGCGCCCGCTGGGTGCTTCGTACGACCGCTCTGACCAGCGGCAACAGGTCGTCGACGGTGACCGGAAGAGTGGTGTCGTAGCCGAACACGTTGTTCGACGCCGAGTCGCCGACCAGCAGTACGGGGATGCCGGCCTCGTCGAAGATGATCGCCGTGTACTGGTCGTAGCTGGTCAGCATCGGCCAGCGCTCGCCGTGCTCCTTGGCCGTGTGCAGGTCGCGAATGCGTACCCGCCGATGGACCGCGCCGCCGTACAGGCTGGGTTCGGTGGATGGATTCTGAGCCATCGCAGTCTCCTTTGGAGTGTGCCTCGAAGCGCGGATATCCCGCGTCCCCGGGTTAGTGACCAGCGTGGCACGCCGGCGTCGCGGCCGCGCTGAGAAACATTTCACAGCAAGCGGTGCGGCGCATTTCTGTCAGTGCCGGCTGGTCGACTTCCTCTCGGCGAGGAAGGAGTGCACCATGGGCGTCATGACTGCGGAAGCTTTCACCGGCTTGACCTCGGGCCGCGCCTTCACGGTGCGCGACCTGGAGGCGATGCCGGATGACGGCCACCGGTACGAACTCATCGACGGGACGCTCATCGTGAGCCCCGCGCCGGGTTGGCGGCACCAAACGGTCGCCGGTGAGCTGTTTGTCGTCCTCCGGGCGGCGCGCCCGGACGGGTTCGTGGTGGTGGCCGCGCCCTTCGCGGTCCAGCCGTCGGATTCGACCGAGTTGCAGCCTGATGTGCTGGTCGGTCGTTTTGACGACTTCACCGAGAAGAATTTGCCAGTGGCGCCGCTGCTGGTGGTCGAGGTGCTGTCGCCCAGCACGGCACTGAACGATCTCAACTACAAGAAGGCCGCGTATGCGCGAATGGGCGTCGCCTCCTATTGGGTCATCGACCCGGTCTCGGTGACGCTGACCGTTTTCGAGCTGACCAGCGAAGGTGCGTACGAGTTGCTGGCCAAGGTCAGTGGGGATGAGATTTTCCAGGCGGACAAGCCATATCCGGTGACGGTGGTGCCACGCGCGTTGCTCGGCCAGTTGGCCGACTGACCCGGGAACTCGCGCGGCCGTCACCTATTGACGGACCGGTTCCTTGACAGTTGTGCCGCCTACGGTCGACACGGCGATCGCCGCGAACAGCGCGATCGCGGCGAAGATGTAGAAACCCCACGGATAGGCGATGCCCGCGGTGAGCAGCGCGCCGCCGATCAGCGGACCACAGATCGCGCCGATCCGGCCGACGCCGGCGGTCCAGCCGAGACCGGTCGCGCGGGCGTGCGAGGGATAGGTACGGGTGACGTACGCGTAAACCAGGACCTGCGCGCTGAACACGAAGCCGCCGGCGAGGAAAACCGCGATGTAGAGGCCGACCGCCGGGATGTTGACGCTCAGCAGCGCGAGGAAAACCGCGCCGACGGCGAACCAACTGATGGTCGAGCGGCTGATGCCGATCCGGTCGGCGACATAGCCGGCAACCAGAAGCCCGATGACGCCACCGAAGTTGAGGGTCAGCAGCAGACCCAGCGCGGCGCCGAGTTCGTAGCCGGCCTGACGCATGATTTCCGGCAGCCAGGTATTCAGCCCGTACACCAAAATCAGGCCCAGGAAGGACGTGACCCAGAACGCGATCGTCCGCCAGACCAGCTTGCCGGAGAACAGTGTGGCGATCGCGGCTCGCAGGGTCGGCTTCGCCTCGGCCGTGACCGGCGAGTCAGGCAGGTAGCGGATCATCAGCGGCACCAGCACAAGGCAGGGCAGGGCGCCGAAAACGAAGAGCGCCTGCCAGCCGAGCGTCTTGATGAACAGGATGCCCAGCAGTGCCGTCGCCATCGCGCCGACGTGATAGCCGGTCATGATCACCGTCGTTGCGGTGCTTGCCTTGCCGGTACGCGCGTAATGCTCAGAAGTCAGCGTGATAGCGGTGGGCAGGCAGCCGCCAAGGCCGATCCCGGCGAGCAGCCGCAACAGTCCGAAGATCGGTGCCGACGGCGCGAAAGCGCACAGCAGCGTAAAAGTCGAGAAGGTGATCACCGAAATGATCACCGCGCGACGCCGCCCGATCAGATCGGTGACCGTACCGATCAGCATCGCGCCAAACGTCATCCCGACCAGCCCCACCGTCGAGATCAGTGTCGCGGTCGCTGGCGTGAGGCCCCAGATATGGCCGGCCAGCAGCACCGGCAGCACCGTGCCGAGCACCACCAGGTCGAACCCGTCGAGCAACACCGCCGTCCAACACAGCGGCAGCACCCATCCTCGTCTGGTGGTCGTTTCGGTAGCGCTCATCGAGTCTCCCAGCATGTCGATGTTCGCATGGCGAACAGAAATTCGCTATGTGAACAGACTCTAGCGGCCCCGCCTGGGTCGCAGAAGAGGGGAACGGCTGTGAGTCCTGCTCGCTGGAAGGTGCGTGCGGCGCGTTTCTGTCGCACCGGGCTGGTCGACTTCCTCTTGACAGGGAAGGAGGGCACGATGGTGGTCATGACACAAGAGGCTTTCACCGGCTCGACCTCGGGACGCCCTTTCGCGGTGCGTGACTTGGAGGCAATGCCGGCTGATGGTCATCGGTACGAGCTCATTGACGGGATGCTCATGGTGAGCCCCGCGCCAGGCAGGCGGCATCAGAAGATCATCGGCAAGCTGTACGGCCTCCTGGAAGCGGCCTGCCCGCCGGAGTGCGACGTGGTGGTCGGGCCTTTCGCGGTCCAGCCGTCGTATTCGACCGAGTTGCAGCCTGACGTGCTGGTCGGTCGTTTTGACGACTTCACCGAGAAGAACTTGCCAGTGGCACCGCTGCTGGCGGTCGAGGTGCTGTCGCCGAGCACAGCTCTGAACGACCTGAACACAAAGAAGGCGGCATATGCCCGGATGGGCGTGACCTCCTACTGGGTGGTCAATCCGACCCCCATCGAGCTGACAGTTTTCAAGCTGACCAGCGAAGGTGCGTACGAATTGGTGGCCAAGATCAGCGGGGATGAGACGTTTTCAACGGACCGGCCATATCCGGTGACGGTGGTGCCGCGTGCGCTGCTCGGGCGGCTCGCCGACCAGCCGTAGGCGTGACTTCGTCGTTGGACTGGTGCAGAACGTCGCCTTTCCGCTGCCCATCCCGGTGATCTGCCAGCTGGTGGGCGAAGTCGCTGGCGATCACTGTTCGCACGGCTCCCGGGTGTGCGGCTGGCGGTAACCGAATCCGAGGATGCCCGGCGCCCGTCCATGCCGATGCGTGGACCTGTCGCCGTCCCTGGTCACGTGGGACTAGCGGTTGGCGGGAGCGGCTGCAGCCCGTCGCGCCAAAGCTGGTCGGCGTAACCGTGGATGGCGGGCGAGCCGCCCAGGTGCAGGACAAGGACGCGCCGGCCGAGCGTCGGGCCGGCGGCCAGGTCGATCAGGCCGCGGATCGTCGACCCTCGTAGACCGGGTCGGCGACCAGGCCTTCGGTGGTGGCGAAGAGTCGGACGGCGGCGAGGACGGCGTCGCTGGCCACGCCGTATGGCGATTCGTCCGCGACCACGATCTCGACCCGCTCCGGACCAATCCTGTTTGGCAGGCCGAGTTCGGCGAGGGTCGCGTTGGCCAGCCGTAGGACGCGTTCGCGCTTGCGCGTCTGGTGGCCGTCATCGGAGACGCCGATGACCCGCGTGTCGGCGTCCAGCGCGGCAAACCCGGCGAGCAGGCCTGCCTGCGTGCCACTGCTTCCCGTGCAGTGCAGCACGGTGTCGAACTCCACTCCCCACTCGGCGCTTTGAATGGCGATCTCGGAGGCGCAGAGCACATAGCCGAGGCCGCCGAGCGGGTGATCCGAGCCGCCCCGGGGAATGACGTACGGCCGGCGGCCCTGCGCGCGCAGATGATCGGCGAGCGCCTCGAGCTGCCCGTGCTCACCGAGGCCCCGGACGGTTTCGTCGAGTAGTAGAGCTCAGCGCCGAGCAGTTCGCTGAGCAGCGGGTTCCCGGCCGCCCGATAGGCCTTGCCCGGCTCCGCTGTCCAGCCGTTGTGCAGCAGCGCGCAGTGCAGCCCGGTCCGGGCGGCGGCCGCGGCGGTCTGCCGGGTGTGGTTGGACTGGATGGATGGCGCCGACCGTCACCAGCGTGTCGGCGCCCTGCGCGATCGCGTCGCCGACCAGGAACTCCAGCTTGCGGGTCTTGTTGCCGCCGCCGGCGAGGCCGGTCAGGTCGTCCCGTTTGATCCAGAGCTCCGGGCCGCCGAGCCGTCCGGACAATCGCTTGAGCGGGTGCATCGGGGTCGGAAGGATGGCCAGTCTGGCCCGGTTTTTGCCGGACACCAAGAAATCGAGCAGCATCCGACCAGCATCACCGCGGCCTCTTCGGTACGTCCAGTGAAACTCGGCGTGCCCCGGCGTAAGATCTGCTAACGATGTTGGATCTGCGACGGGTGCGCGTGCTGTGCGAGCTCAGCCGTTGCGGCACCATCGCGGCCACCGCCCGGGTTCTGGGCTTTCACGCCGTCGGCGGTGTCGCAGCAGCTGTCAGCCCTGGAACGGGAGACCGGCGTCCAGCTGCTGGAACGCGACGGCCGCCGGGTGTTGCTGCTGACGCCGGCGGCACGGGCATTGGTGGAGCGCGGCCAACGAATCGTCGACGACCTCGACGCGGCCGCCGCGGAGCTGCACGCGGCGCGTACGACGGTCGAGGGCGAGGTCCGGGTCGGCGCCTTCCCGTCCGCCGCTACCGCGCTGGTCGTGCCGGCCGGTCAGGTGATCGCGAAGCGGTTCCCGGCGGTCAGCCTCGGCATCCTGGAGACGGACCCGGCGGACGGCCTGCGGCTGCTGCGTTCCGGAGCGCTCGACATTCTGGTCACGTACGAGTACGACCTGCTGACGCCGCTGTCCGACGGCGGCACGATCTCGGTCCACCTCCTCGACGACCCGGTCGTGGTCGCGTTGCCGGCCGGCCATCGACTGGCCGCCGCGGAGTCGATCGCCATCGCGGACCTGTCCGGCGAGAGGTGGATCGCGGGTCTGGTGGGCACCGCTTTCGGCCTGCTCGTCCAGCGCGCCTGCCGGGCCGCCGGCTTCGAGCCGCTGATCGCCCACCGGGCTCGCGAATTCAGGGTCCAGGAAGCACTCGCCAGCGCCGGCCTCGGCATCGCCCTGCTGCCGAACCTCGGTCGTACGACCGATCCGCCCGGGGGTGTCCGGTTCGTCGCGCTGCGCCCGCCGATCTTCCGAAAGGTGCACGTCACCTTCCGGCGCGGCTCCGACCAGCGCCCAGCGGTGGCTGTCACCCTCCGCGAGCTGACTCGCGCGAGCGCAGGACACTAAGTCGATCCCCTGGAGAAAACCCAGATCCCTTACGCCCAGCTGGCGAACTCGACGTTTGCGCTGGCGAAGGCCGCGGTCCCGTAGGCATTCAGCCGTGTTCGCGCCAGCCGTTGGTCATTCGGGAGGCGGCGGTCGCGGCCGAAGGCCTTTCCGGTGATTTTTGGCCCAGGGGGGCGGACTGCCGGCGCTTGTATTCGGCGAGGTCGACCGAGCGTACGACCCGGTCGACGATCGCCGGGTCGTGGCCGGCCGCCAGCAGGTCGGCGCGGCCCAGGTCGCCGTCGACGTAGCCGGACAGGATCGCGTCCAGTTGTTCGTACGGGGGCAGCGAATCGGTGTCCAGCTGGCCGGGCCGCAGCTCGGCGGACGGCGGTTTGCTGATCGCGTTTTCCGGGATCGGCGGGGTTTGGCCACGGCGGACGGCTTCTTCGTTGCGCCAGCGGGAAAGTCGCCACACCGTTGTCTTCAGTACGTCCTTGATCGGGTTGAAGCCGCCGCATGAATCGCCGTAGAGGGTGGAATAACCCATCGCCAGCTCACTCTTGTTGCCAGTGGTCAGCACGAGATGGCCTTCGGAATTGGACAGTCCCATCAGGACGATCGCGCCGCGCAACCTGGCCTGCAGGTTCTCCTCGGCGAGGCCGGTGAAACCGAGTTCGCCGTTGATGGCCTCGACGAAGCCGGCGATCGGCACGATCCGAAAGTCCAGCCCGATCCGCTTGGCCAGGTCGGCCGCGTCGCTTTGCGAATGGTCCGAGGAGTATTTGGTCGGCATCGAGACGCCGACCACGTTCGCGGGCCCGATCGCGTCGGCCGCGATCGCCGCCACGATGCTGGAGTCGATGCCGCCGGACAGCCCCAACACCACCGAGCGGAAGCCGTTTTTCTTGATGTAGTCCTGAAGTCCGAGCACCAGCGCCGACCACACCTCGCCGTCGGCGGACAGTCGCTCAGCCACCCGTACGAGCGCGGGCGACGTGATCGGCGGCACGGCCGGCAGCTCCAGCCGGAGCCGCTCGACGGCCATTGCGGCCAGCTCACCATCCACAGTGGACCTCGCCGGCTCGAGATCGAGATCGACCACGAGCAGCTCTTCGGCGAACTGCGCGGCCCGCGCCAGCAGCTCGCCATGGGCGTCCACGACCAGCGAGTCACCGTCGAAGACCAGCTCGTCCTGCCCACCGAGGATGTTCACGTACGCCAGCGGGGCACCGGCCTCGCGGGCCCGTCGCTGGCAGAGCTCCAGCCGGCCGTCGCTCTTGGTCTGCTCGTACGGCGACGCGTTGATGCTCAGCACCAGGTTGACGCCGGCCTCGCCGGCGGCGGTGACCGGGCCACCGGTGGCCCACATGTCCTCGCAGATGACGATCGCGAGGTCGACATCGCCGTCCGGCAGCCCCAACCGGATGATCGGCAGCCGGTCACCGCGGTTGAAATACCGGTCTTCGTCGAAGACGCCGTAGTTTGGCAAGTAGTGCTTGAAATACTTGGTGACGACCTGGCCGTCGTAAAGCAGTGCGGCGGCGTTGCGGGGGCCGCCGCCGGTGCCGTCGTCCGGGCCGCGGGTCAGCGGCCCGTCCAGGTCGTAGTAGCCGGTGACGACCGCGATCTCGCCGAGCCCTTCGGCCCGCAGTCGGGTGGCAAGCCGGGCCAGCTCGGCGCGGCTCGCGTCCGCGAAGGAATCCCGGTAGAGCAGGTCCTCGGCGGGATAGCCGGTCAGGAACATCTCGCCGACCGCGACGATCCCGGCGCCGGCCGCGTGCGCGCGCCGGGCCGCGTCGAGGACGAGGTTCGCGTTGCCGGCGATGTCGCCGACCACCGGGTCGAGCTGGGCCAGGGCCACACGCAGCTTGGGCATAGCCATATTCTCCAGGTTGCCGGCCGAACCGCACCGCGGGTGTGGCCGACGTGACGCTCGTCCGTACGGCCGCCCGTTCAGGCAGCGGTTGGTCATGACGGGGTAAAAGGTCCGCCTTTGGTGGCATGGGCATGTCACTATTTCGACACCGGCCACCCGCGGCATTTCTAAGAAGGCGAAGAACATGAGTCAACCTGGCTACCCACCAGCCGACCAGCCGTACGGGCAACAGCAACCGCAGGACGCACCCCCGGTGCCACCGGCGTACGGACAGCAGCCCAGTTATGACCCCCAGCAGGCGTACGGTCAGCAGCCGCAGCAGGGCTACGGCCAGCCCCAACCCGGATATGGCCAGCCCCAGCAGGGCTACGGCCAGCCCCAGCAGGGCTACCAGCAGCCCCCACAACAGGGCTACCAGCAGCCCGCGCCGCAGGGCTACGGCCAGCAGCCGTTCCAGGGCCAGCCGCAGTACGGCGCCCAGCCGTTCGGCGGCCCGTCTCCGTACCAGCCGCAGCGCCAGGCCGGCTTCATGGGCTGGGTCTCGTCGCTGCCGCCGTGGCTGTTCTACGTGGCGCCGATCGTCCTGATCATCTTCGGTGTCATCCTCACCGTCGTCGTACGAGTGGTCAGCCAGGACAACCCGATCGCCCTGATCTTCCTGTTCCCGGTGCTGATCGCCCTCTGGGTGTTTCGGATCGGCATGCGGATCATTCGTGGGGGCAACCGCTTTCGCCGGTGAGACACGCCGTGTCGGCCGCCCCTGTAACGAGCCCGAAACACGTCGGCGGCACACTCTGCCCTGTTGGATAGTTGTCTGAACGGGACAGAGTGAGCCGCGGGCCGGTTGACGGCGTCGACAGGGGGATAGATGGTGGACCGCCAGCAGGAGTTCGTGTTGCGAACCCTGGAAGAGCGCGACATCCGGTTCGTCCGGCTCTGGTTCACCGACATCCTCGGCACCCTCAAGTCGGTGTCGGTGGCGCCGGCCGAGCTGGAGTCCGCGTTCGAGGAGGGCATCGGCTTCGACGGGTCCGCGATCGAGGGCTTCGCCCGGGTGTACGAGTCCGACATGGTCGCCATGCCAGACCCGTCCAGCTTCCAGGTCTTCGTTCCGTTCGAGGGCGGGCTGCACGGCGAGAGCGCGCGGATGTTCTGCGACATCAAGATGCCGGACGGGTCGCCTTCCTGGGCTGACCCGCGGCACGTGCTCCGGCGCGCGCTGGACCGGGCCTCGGAAAAGGGTTTCAGCTTCTACACCCACCCGAGATCGAGTTCTATCTGATGGACGAGGTGCCGGCGGACGGCTCGCCGCCCATCCCGGTGGACAGCGGCGGCTATTTCGACCACACCACCCACTCGGCCGCCCGCGACTTTCGCCGGCAGGCCGTGTTGGCGCTGGAACGGATCGGCATCTCGGTGGAGTTCAGCCACCACGAGGTCGCGCCCGGCCAGCAGGAGATCGATCTGCGATATGCGGACGCGCTCGCGACCGCCGACAACGTGATGACCTTCCGGCATGTGGTGAAGGAGGTCGCGCTGTCGCAGGGCGTCTACGCGACCTTCATGCCCAAGCCGTTCTCGGACCAGCCCGGCTCCGGCATGCACACCCATCTTTCGCTGTTCACCGGCGAAAAACAACGCGTTCCACGACCCGACCGACGGGATGAAGCTGTCGACGGTCGGCCGCCAGTTCATCGCCGGCCTGCTGGTGCACGCGCGGGAGTTCACCGCGGTCACTAACCAGTGGGTCAACTCGTACAAGCGCCTCTTCGGCGCTCCGCTGGACGGTCGCATCACTGAGTCGCCGGCGTACGTCTGCTGGGGCCACCTGAACAGGTCCGCGCTGGTCAGGGTGCCCGCGTACGGGAAAGCGAACTCGGCCCGCGTCGAGGTCCGCTCGATTGACTCCGCCTGCAACCCGTATCTGACCTTCGCGGTGCTGCTGGCCGCGGGCCTCCGCGGCATCGAAAAGGGTTATGAGCTGCCAGCTGGCGCCGAGGACGACGTGTCGGCGCTGACCGAGGCCGAGCGGCGGGCGATGGGTTTCACCGACCTCCCGCACAATCTGTCCGACGCGCTGCGGGTGATGGAGACCAGCGAGCTGATCGCCGAGACGCTCGGCGAGCACGTTTTCGACTTCTTCCTGAAGAACAAGCGCGCCGAGTGGGAAGACTTCCGCAGCCAGGTCACCCCGTACGAGCGAATGCGCTACCTGCCCTCGCTCTAGACGTTCGCGGCCGGTGGGTTCAACGAACCCCATTGCGGTCTACGCGTTCGACCCCCTAGCGTGGCAGCAACATCACGGGCAGTTGCCGGCGATGCGCGTCAACCACGGGGATTTCCATGTCACAGCAGCACTGGCCAGATCAGGCTGGGCCACCACCGGTCCCGCTGCCACCGCCGCCGGCCCAGTCGTACCGTCCGCCGCCGGCATACCCACCGCCGGCAGGCCCTGCGCCGCGGCAGTACGGCCCGCCAGCTCAGCAGTACGGCTCCGCGCCACCGCCGGACGGTCAGCAGCGGCTCCGGGCTACCCACAGCCGTACGCCCAACCGCAGCCGCCGCCCGGATACCCGCAGCCAGGTTATGGCCCTCCGCCGTACGGGCAGCAGGGTTACGGCCAGCCGCCGGCTGGTTATTCGCGGCAGGGCTATGGTCCGCGGCCGTACGGGCAGCGGCCGCTGTCACCGTGGTTGCAGTTCATGCAGGTGGGCGTGCGGCCGGGCAGCCCGGCCAAGGCCCGTTTGCGAGTGGTGTTCTATCTGGTGTCGGTGCCCATCACGCTCGTCCTGTTCGGCGGGTATGTGTGGCTGACATGGGACATTCGAGGCGGGTCTGCGGTGCGGCTTCCGATACTTATGGTGCTGGGGCTCGCCATCGGGTTCGGGGGAGCGGCCATCCGGCGGTTCACCCGCTGACCGACTCCCGTACGGGCAGCTTCGCGGGCCTCCCGGTCAGGGATTTGCGCTGGTCATGGGTGTGGGCGGGAAGGTCAACTACGGTGGCCAGACCGCCCCTCCAACTCCCGTGGATGTCAGATGTCGCAACCAAACTTTTCCGCCACCTGGTCCCGGCTACCCACCCGCGGGCACGCAGTATCAGCAGCATGGACAGCCGGCCGGGTTCGCGCAGCCGCCGGCCGGTTTCCACCAGCCAGGCGGCTTCTCACAGCCGGACATCCTTGGGGCGTCCGGCCAGATCATTCCGTACGTTCCCGCTAAGCCGCGCGGCGTCAAATACGCGCTCTGGGTGGTGTTCAGCCTGGTCACGGTCCTTGCGTGCTTCGCAGCAGGCTATCTCGGCGGGGCCTGGTGGGCGAAGCAGCAGAACTTGGGCCCGGAAGCGGTGCTTCAGTACGGACCTATCGGCTCGATGGTGCTCGGTTTCAGCGGCATGGCCGTGTTCGGCTTTTTCCACGTCCGGGACACGCTGCGCCGATACCGGCAGCAGATGCGATGACCGTCAAACCGTTGCGGGTTTCCCTCACTCCTTGGATGCCAGATGTCGCAGCCGAACTTTCCTGAGCAGGACCCGAACTACCCGGCTTTCGGGGCACAGCCGTATCCGGCCGACCCGTCCGCCGGCTATGCGCAGCCGCCGGGCGGCTTCCAGCCGAACCCGCCACCGCAGCCAGGCATGATGCCGTTCAGCCAGGTGATGGCACAGGCCAACAACCGGGGCGCGGCAGCCAACCGGCGGACCACTCGCGGCGGGGCCCTCTCTGGGCGTTTTTCTCCCTCGCGATGGTGGTGGGTTTCTTCATCGGCGGCTACTACTACGTGACCAGATTGTTCCTTGGCACCTACTACGGGACCCACCTGTTCGTCGGAGAGCTGAACTTCGCCGCCGACGACCTGCACGAGGTCTGTCTCGGCGGAGCGGCCGTGCTCGGCGTCTTCGCCCTGTCGTTCCTGGCCATCGTCAACCGAGTGCGGCGCTGGCTGCTCTGGCGATCTGGCGGTGGCCGGTTCTGACCTCGGCGCGGGAAGTAGGGTTGGATGCGTGACGACGAGCCCCCGCTGCTGGTGGTGGAGAACGACCCGAGCGACGGCCCCGGCCGGCTCGGTGACTGGTTGACCGGCGCCGGGCTGGAGCTCGATCTCGTACGCCCGCACGCCGGCGATCCGCTGCCCGCGGATCTGGCCGCACACAGCGGGATGCTGGTGCTCGGTGGCGCGCAGGACGCCTTCGCGACCCCTGATCCGGCCACGAAAACGCAGTGGTTCCCGGAGCTGTCGGCGCTGATGCGGACGGCCCGGCAGGACCGTCGGCCAGTGCTGGGAGTGTGTCTGGGCGGCCAGCTGGTCGCGCGCGCGTTTGGCGGCCGGGTGGCCCGCGCCGAGAACGGCGGCGACATTGGGCCGCGGCTGGTCGGCAAGCGCGACCGGGCTGAGAGCGACCCGCTGTTCGGTCCGATGCCGCTGGCCCCGGACGTGCTGCAGTTCCACACCGACGAAGTGGTGCTGCTCCCGCCGGACGCGGTGCTGCTGGCCGCCTCGCCGCGCTGCCCGCACGAGGCTTTCCGAGTCGGTGACCGGGTGTGGGGGCTGCAGTTTCATATCGAATGCGACAAGGAGATGCTGGCCGGCTGGATCGCCGAAGACGCCGAGCGGGTTGCCGCGATTGGCTGGGAGCCGGACGAGTTGCTGGAACGGTTCGTCAGCGTGCTCGATGACGTGCAGGAGGCGTGGCAGCCGTTCGCCGAGCGGTTCGCCGCGGTGGTCCGCGGCGAGCTGACGGCCGGCCGGCCCGGCCTGCCGATTCGGGCGCGGACCACTAGGCGACCGCGGTGCGCGGAGGTGGAGCGGCGCGACTTGCCAGATATGGGCTGTTGCGTACGGACCGAGCTGCCGACCTCCTGACCGGTGTGCCGTTGGGTTTGTGGGAGGCCGGCGCCGTCGTGGACAGCCCGGCTGAGGAGATCCTCGTCGTCGCGCTCGGCGGGGTCGGCGATCCGGACCTCGCGCTGCTGTCGTTGCACCGGCTCGCCACCGAGGATCCGGCCGTGCTGCCGGCGCTTCGCGAGGGCGCGGGATTGCGCCGCCGGCTGTTGGGTGTGCTGGGGGCGTCTTCGGCCTTCGGTGACCTGATCGCGGCCCGCCCGCAGCTCTGGCACGAGCTGACCGACCCCGGCGCGTACGCACACCGCCCAGCCACTGGCGAGCTCGTTGCCGGTCTGCTCGGGGCGGTGGGCGCGAAGATCGCCGACGGACCGACCACCGGTACGAGTGGTGCGCATGCCACTGTGATCGGGCCGGCCGCGGTGCCTGGCTCTGCGCAACGAATACCAGCGCCGGCTGCTCTGTCTGGCCGCTCGGGACATCACCGGCGCCTCCAGCATGGACGAGGTGTCGGCGGAGCTCGCGGACCTCGCCGACGCGTTGTTGCAGGCCGCCTTGTCGGTTGCCGCCGCCACCCACCCTGCCGGCCGGTCGGCCGCCGGCCCGGCTGGCGGTGGTGGCGATGGGCAAATGCGGCGGCCTCGAGCTCAACTACGTCAGTGACGTCGACGTGCTTTTCGTTGCCGAGCCAGCCGATCCGGACGGCGACTGCGAGGGCGCGCTGCGGACCGCGACCACGCTGGCCAGCAGCATGATGCGGATCTGCCAGCAGGCCGCCTGGCCGGTGGACGCGGCGCTGCGGCCAGAGGGCAAGGACGGCCCGCTGGTGCGTACGCTCGCGAGCCACCAGGCCTATTACCAGAAATGGGCCCGCACGTGGGAGTTCCAGGCGCTGCTGAAGGCCCGGCCGGCGGCCGGTGACCTGGCGCTGGGCGGCGAGTGGCTGGGCATCGTGTCGCCGCTGGTCTGGAAGGCGGCGGATGCGGACGGGGTGGTCGCGGACGTGCGGGCGATGCGCCGCCGGGTCGTCGATCACCTGCCCAGCGCGGAGGCCGCCAAGGAGATCAAGCTCGGCCCCGGCGGGTTGCGGGACATTGAGTTCGCCGTTCAGTTGCTGCAGCTGGTGCACGGTCGTACGGACCCGGAAATCCGCAGTGGCAACACGTTGGAAGCGCTGGCCAAGCTGCGTGCGGGCGGCTATGTCGGGCTGGCCGACGGGACCGCGATGGGGGAGGCCTACAGGTTCCTCCGGACCGTCGAGCACCGGCTGCAGTTGCAGCGGCTTCGGCGTACCCACCGGATCCCGGACGACGACGATGGCGTGCGCTGGCTGGCCCGGTCGCTGGGCATCATGGGCTCGGCCGAGAAGGGACCGGTTGAGGCCTTCCTCGCGCAGTGGGCGCAGGTGGCCAGGCTGGTCCGCCAACTGCCGAAAAACTGTTCTACCGGCCGTTGCTGGAGGCGGTCGCGCGGGTGCCGTCGGACGCGTACAGGCTGAGCCCGGAGGCGGCCCGCGACCGGCTCGGCGTGCTCGGTTTCACTGACCCAGCCGGTGCGTTGCGGCACGTCGAGGCGCTGACCACCGGCGTCAGCCGGACGGCCGCGATCCAGCGGACCCTGCTGCCGGCGATGCTCTTCACCTTCGCGGACTCGCCCGACCCGGACGCCGGTCTGCTCGCGTACCGGAAAGTGTCCGAGTTGCTGGGCCGTACGCCGTGGTATCTGCGGCTGCTGCGGGACAGCGGCCCGGTGGCGCAGCGGACCGCGCAACTGCTCGGCGCCAGCCGGTATGTGGCGGATCTGCTGTCCCGCGACCCGGAGGCCCTGCAGCTGCTGGCCGACGACAACGAGCTGAAGCCGCGCAGCTTCGAAACATTGCTGACCTCGATGACCGGTGCGGCCGCCCGGTCGGTCGAGCCGGTGGCCGCGGTGTGCCGCCGCGGTGCGTACGCTCCGGCGCCGTGAGCTGCTGCGGATCGCGTGCGCGGATGTGTTGCGGTTGCTCGATGTCCGGGAAGTCGGGCAGGCGCTCTCGGACGTTTCGGACGCGGTGTTGGCGGCCACCTTGCAGGCGGCGATCCGCGGCGTGACCGCCGAGCGCGGTGAGCCGTTGCCAGCCCGGATCGCGATCATCGCGCTCGGCCGCCTCGGCGGGCAGGAAATCGGATATTCGTCCGACGCCGACGTGCTTTTCGTGCACGAGCCGGACGAGGGCGTGGCCGACGCGGACGCGGCTCGCGCCGCGATCGCTGTCGCGGAACGGGTGCAGCGGCTGCTCGCGGCCCGCTCGGTCGATCCACCGCTGACCGTCGACGCGGGCTTGCGACCGGAAGGCCGGCAGGGCCCGTTGTCGCGGAGCCTCGCGTCGTACGAGGCCTATTACCGCCGCTGGTCCAGCGTCTGGGAGGCGCAGGCGCTGTTGCGTGCCCGGTCGCCGCCGGCGATGCCGAAGTCGGCGAGCGACTGCTGTGGATCGCCGACGATTTGCGTTACCCGGTCGGAGGCCTGGATCAGGCCGGTGTCACCGAAATTCGCAGGCTGAAGGCCCGAGTCAATGCCGAGCGGCTGCCCCGCGGCGCCGATCCGACCACCCACACCAAACTCGGCCGGGGTGGCCTGGGCGACATCGAGTGGACCATCCAGCTCGTCCAGATGCAGCATGCCCGCGCGGTCCACGACCTGCGCTCAACGTCCACATTGGACGCTCTACAGGCCGCCGCCGAAGCCGGCCTGATCGCGCACCACTGCGCCGCCGACATGATCACCGCCTGGCGGCTGGCCACTCGCGTACGCAACGCTCTGATGCTGGTCCGCGGCCGCCCGTCCGACCAACTTCCGCGCTATGGGCCCGATCTGGCCGGCGTGGCGTGGGTCGTCGACCGGGAAACCGACGATCCTCAGTCCTTCGTCGACTCCTACCTCGCACCACCCCGCCCCGCCGCGCCCGCCGCGCGGTGGAGGACATCTTCGGCGCCTAACCTCCCTCTTTCGTGCGACCAGCAGGCTGGCGGTTGTCGTGTGTAGGTGATCTGTGGTTGTCGGCTCGTCGTCGCTTGCCGGTGTGAGTCCGGTCCGGGTAGCTGCCAGGTGGCCCGATAGCAGACTGGTGGCTGGGTCTGGAAACGGGTCTGGTCGAAGCCCAGTGTCGAAAGCCCTTTGGGGTGGGTAAAGGGAGTGCCGAGCCCCCGAAGTCAGGGTGACGGCCAGGGAAGGCGCTGAAGACCTGGATGTGCCGGCGCTGAAGAACCTCGACAAGCTCAGTTTCCCTTACAGGACAGGCAATCCCGTGCATTACACGCCGGTGGCCCGCAGTCGGCACGAAACACCTGGGCTAGGGCAGGATTCGGCTGGTGAAGCCGGCGTCGCGAAGGCGCTCGTAAGCCGCTTGGACGTGCTCGGGAATGTCCTGGGCGACTGCGAATCCTTGATGGGCGTGGACGGTGATGATGCGTTGGGTGTCGCCGACGAGCATGTCGATGACGCGTTTGGTGTCCCCGATGGCCGCGATGTAGTCGGTGAGCGGCATTTTCTCGGATGAGCAGATGATGTCCAGCCCGGACCATTGTCTTTTCGCAGTGGCGTAGGCGCGGCGTTGTTGGTAGGGCCGGCTGACCACGATCGCCGAGCGGACCTGGATATCCAGTTGTTTCAGCAGAGCACGGGTTAGGGTGAAGTTCTCGCCGGTGTTGCGGGCTTTGGTTTCGATGAGGATGGCGTTGTCGGGTACGCCGAGTTCCAGTGCGTGTTCGCGGTAGTGGACGGCTTCGCCGCGCGGGAATCGTTCGATGGTTGTCGGGGCGTTGGCGCCGGTGAAGACGATCCGCGGGAACAGTCCCTGGTCGAACAGTTGCGCGGTGTGGGTGGCGACGCCGAGGTCATGGCTGCCCAGTCCGATGGCGATGTCGGCGGGTCGCAGCTGGTGGCCGAGTTGGTGGTAGTCCCACAGGGTTTCCACGTCGGCGTACTGCTCGGCGGTCAGCTCGGGTGCTGGCATGGCGATGGATGTCCTCGCGGCGGTCAGTCGGGGAGTTGAAAGTTGTACGTCCAGGAGAATCGGCTGGCCGCGTGGATTCCGCGGGCGAATTCGATGATCTGATCGTCGATGGTGTACGTGCGTCGTTCCAGGACGACCACCGGTTCCCCTGCGGGGAGTTTGAGTTGTTCGCCCTCGCTGGGAACTGGCATGCGCGCGTGCAGGCTTTCGGTGATGTGGTGTGGTTCTAGCCCCTGCAATGTGAGCACTGCGAAGCCGCCGCCGCGTCCCGCTGGTCCTGGTGTCGGGTTCACCAGTGGTGTTCCTTCGACGTGTGCGGGAAGGTAGTAGCTGGTGAGCGTGTGGGTGGGTGATCCGTCGTCGAGGATGAGTCGCGCTCGCTCGTACACCGGGGAGCCCGGCGGGATCGCGAACGCGGCGGCCACCTCGGCGTCGGCTTCGACCTGGTGGACAGTCTGGGTCTGGTCAGTTGGTCGCCAGGTGCGCCCGGACGCCTCGCGATCAGCGGCGAAAGCAACAACGTCGCCGAACTTCCACTTGTGTTTGGCGTAGCGTTCAACGCCAAGCCTGCGCATTGGCGGCCGATCGCGTACGACAGTGCCTCGGCGCCGGACGGGCGTCACTAGACCTTCAGCCTCCAGCAGCCCGACGGCCTTGCGTACCGTGCCGATGTTGACGCCGAACCTCAACGCCAACTCCTCCTGCTTGGGCAGCGTCGCTCCTGGCTCGTATTCGCCGTTGAGAATCCTGCCGCGCAACGTCTGCGCGAGCTCCCGGTAGCCCGTGGCCACTGCATCCCCTTATCTACCCAACTCATTTAACCAGATAACGATACCTGTAACCCATGTGTGCCACGCCGACCAGCATATACAGCTAGCTCTATTGACTTCACTTATCCATGATGATGCAATAGAGCTACATCTATTGCATCTGACGTGAGTCGGTTCTCCAGGCTTGCGTGCGGTCATCGCTAGGGATGGTGAACCTGTGGACGACTTACCCGTACATGTCGACGTGGACCGCACACTTCGTGTCAAGGTGATCGACGCATGCGGCTTGACGTGCACGTTCTGCCACAACGAGGGAACACCGGTGGTCGCCGACAATCTCGGCAACCGCACCGGCGCCTTTACTGACGGTGGCAGGTCGGGCCGGCGGTCGATCTATCTCGGGTCCAACGGGGCGCGTTTCCTGCCAGCGACGGTCGGGCCGACGCGGGAGTTCGCGACCGCTCTGGGGGGGTGCTGCGTGACAGGTTGGACCTTCGCGAGCTTCATCTCACCGGCGGGGAACCCACGCTGCATCCCGGCTTGGACCAGGTCATCACGTCGCTCGCTCGCGAGGTCGGCTTCGGGGTGGCGATGACCTCCAACGGCGAGAACGGGGCCCGAGTGCTGCCGGCGTGTGCGGCGGCGGGCCTGAAACGGGTGAACTTCTCGATCTTCGGCACCACCGCAGTGGAGTTGGCGCAGGTCCAGGACGATCGATACCGTGACGCCACCCGTGCCGAACGCAAGATCCACGCGCTCCGCCGCTCCATCGAGACAGCACTCAGCGCGGGCATCGACGCCCGAGCCAACATCGTCGTACCGGACTCCACCCATATCCCGCGCGTACTGAGGCTGCTGTGCGACTACTCCGAACGGCTCTCCGTGCGGCTGCTGAACTCCCTGGACGCCGGCACCAAATCTTTGCAGGCCATCGACGCGGTCCTTGACCAGGTGCATGCAGAACCCGAAGCGCATTACGTCACCGCGGGCGCGTCGGGGTGGCGCACGCGATACCGGCTGCCAACCGGCAGGGCGATCTGGGTGAAGCGAATCCGATCCGTACGGCTGCCGCAGACATGCACCGGATGCCGATTCAACAACCCGACCGACTGTCAGGAGGGCTACTACGGTGTCCGGCTCTACCGAGACCGCGCCGGCGGATTCCAAGTGGGCGTCTGTATCCAGCGGATGGACCTCTGCATGCGCGTCGAACAGTTCGCGACCAGCAGCCTGCGCGATGAGATCATGACCCTGCGACAAGACGAATACACCTCATGGACCAGACACTCACCACACCCGGGAGACAGTGCATGGCCACCGAGTTCGAAGCCAAGGTCCTCGACATCGACCCAGACGAGATGACCGCGCGCATCCTGGTTGCCGGCGGAACCCTGACGCGAGCCATCACCACCATGCGACGCTACGTCTACGACATCGATCCCACCGACGCCACCCGATGGATCCGCCTACGTGACAACGGAAACCAGACAACGCTCACAGTCAAAGAAATCCGCAACGACAACATCGACGGCACCGATGAAACCGAAATCGTGGTCAACGACTTCGCCACCACGAACCTCCTGCTGGAGAAGCTCGGATTCAACGCCAAGTCGTATCAAGAAAACCGCCGCACAAGCTTCGCCTTCGGCCACGCCCAACTCGAAATCGACCAATGGCCACTCATCCCGCCATACCTCGAAATCGAGAGCACCTCACCCGAAGAAGTCATTGCTACTGCCCGCAAGCTGGCAATCGGCGAGGAACAACTCACCGGCGAAAACACCGTCAAGGTATACGCACGACACCACATCAATCTCGCCGATATCAAGGAACTACGCTTCCCAAACTGAGCATCGCTACCGCCACCCGCCTCGGTAGAGGACTATACAAACCGGCGGGCAAGGACCTAACCCCTTCTCGAACTCGACAAGGTGGTAGTCGCCGATTGATGACTACCAAAACGTCAAGTTCATGAAGTCAAGGCGTAGTAATTCTCGTAGACCGCGCGTGCCTTGGTCTGCGCATCGGTCCAGTCGAAGGTGTTGGGCAGGAATCGGGCCGGGCTAAGGGATTGCACGTACGGTGACGGGTCTGGCCGCATGCTTTCCATGACGTATTCCGCTAAACCCGCCGATCCGGAGACGCCGTGGGCGTTGCAGGCGGCCGCCATCACGAAGCCTCGTACGCCCGGCACCGGGCCGACGACGAAGCGGCCGTCCGGCGCGAACGCTGGCCAGCCGCGGAAAACCTCGGCCACCCTGAGCTGCGAAGCGCCCGGCACGACCGTCTCGAGGTCGGTGGCGAAGCCGGTCAACACGTCCCAGTCGGGCTCGATCGGGACGACCGGATCTCGTCGCGGGTCACGGCTGAGCGCCCGCGCTTCCCACCCACCACACAAAACTGACCGCAACTCGGCTCTTACGTACAAGTGAAGGTCCGGAATCCGCAGGACCGGCAGGTCCGGCGACCAACCGGGTGTCGGCGTACTGACGAAGTATTCGTGCCGGACTGGGATAATCGGCAGGTCGACGCCGATCATGGCGGCGAGTCCGGCGGCCCATGGCCCGGCCGCGTTGATCACCAGGTCGGTCCGAATGTCGCCCGCGCTCGTACGCAATCCTTCGACGACCCCGTCTCGTACGTCTACACCGGTCACTGTCGTTGTGTGGACAGAACGTGACGCCGAGATCGCGGGCGGCTCTTGCGTACGCGGTGGTCAAACTGTGTGGCTGGAGATAGCCATCGGTTGGACACCACAGTGCCGCGCGGATGGCGGTGGTGTCCAGCAAGGGAAACCGGTCGGTGACCTGGGCGTTGGACAGGAATTCCGTTTCCAGCCCGGCCGACCGCGCGATCGCCGCCATCCGCTCGAACTCGGCGGCCCGGTCGGCGGTCAAGGCGATCCGGATGCTGCCGGTCTGCCGCCAATCCGGTGGATAACCAGTCTCCTTCTCCAACCGGGAAAACAAGTTGACAGAAGCCATCGCCAACCGGGTCCGGTCCACAGTGGACCTCACCTGGCCGACCAACCCGGCGGCCTGCCCAGTGGTCGCCTCGGCGACATCGTGGGACTCGATCACCTGCACGTCTTTCCAGCCGGCGCGGGCGAGGTGCAAGGCCACCGCGCATCCCACCGCGCCGGCACCGACGATGGTGGTCGCCGCGTCCGTCGGTTTTGACACGTCAGGCCCGGATACGTTCGCCGTGCGGGTCGAAAAGTGGCTCCGCGACCACCTCGCCGGCCACCGCCTCACCGAAAATCTCCACGGTGACCGGCGTGCCAGGCTTGGAAAGATCGGTCGGCAAATACGCGTACGCGATCGATTTCCCCACTGTGTAGCCGAAACCACCGGACGTGATGCGGCCAACGACGGCGTCGCCAATGCTGACCGGTTCGTTGCCCAGGGCGACCGCGCGTTTGTCCGCCAGCGTCAGGCAGCGCAGCCGCTCGCCCTGCAGGGGAGAGTTGATGCGCTGGTCACGCACCTCAGCGATCGCGTCCCTGCCCAGGAAGCCACCGGGTTTGTCCAGCTTGACGCAGAAACCAAGGCCGGCCTCGTACGGGTTGCGGGCCGGTCCGATGTCCGCGCCCCACACCCGGTAGCCCTTTTCCAGCCGCATACTGTCAATCGCCCGATAGCCGCCGGCTACCAGGCCGTGTTCCTGGCCGGCCGCCCACAGCGTCCGCCAGAGCGTGGCGCCGTACTCGCTGGGACAGTAAAGCTCCCAACCCAGCTCGCCAACGAAAGTGACGCGCAACGCTCGTACCGGCACCGACCCGACCGGGATTTCCTGCATGGTCATGAAAGGAAAAGCATCCAGGTCGGCCGGCGTAAGGCTGCTCAGGATGTCTCGCGCTTGGGGCCCCCACAAGGCGAAACAGGCCCACTGGCCGGTCACGTCGGTGACCCGTACGGATGGATCCCGCTGCGCCTGCCGGCGGATCCAGGCCGCGTCGTGAGTGCCGAAGGCGGTGCCGGTGACGACCAGGAACTCCTGCTCGGCGACTCGGGTCACGGTGAAGTCGCATTCGATGCCACCGCGTTTGTTGAGCGCCTGCGTGTACGTCACCGCGCCGATCTCGCGGGCGACCCGGTTGTCGCAGACCCATTCCATCAATTCAGCCGCACCGGACCCGGTGACCTGAATTTTCGAGAACGACGACTCGTCGAAGAGCCCGGCGGCTCGGCGGGTGCCGAGGTGTTCGGCGCCAATGGCCGGCGACCAGTGCTGGCCGGCCCAGCCCCGCGGGCGCAGCGTCTCGTCGCCCTGTGCCGCGTTCGAGTTGTAGTAGTTCACCCGCTCCCAGCCCGATTTCTCGCCGAAGAACGCGTCTTTCTCGACGTGCCAGGAATAGGCCGGCGAGGTGCGCAGCGGCCGGCCCGCGGAGCGCTCGTGGTTCGGATACCGGATGTCGTAGTAGGTTTCGTAGTTTTCTAGCGTACGAGCCAAAGTGTATGACGGTGACTCGTAATGCCGGCCGAACCGGCGAATGTCCATGTGCCACACGTCGTACGACGGCTCGCCCTCGACGATCCATTCGGCCATCACCCGGCCGATGCCGCCGGCGCCGGCGATGCCGTGCGCGCAGAAGCCGGCGGCCACGAAGAACCCACCGACCGCGGTCTGGCCCAGGCAGAACTCGTTGTCGGGGGTGAAGGCTCCTCCGGCCCGTTTGAGCAGCTTGCGGATCCCCACGTCTCCGACGCTGGGCAGCCGGGTCTGCGCGTTCTCCATGATTTCCTCGAACCGCGGCCAGTCCTCGGTCAGCAGCTTGCCGTTGAAGTCGGCCGGCACGGCGTCCAATGTGGACGGGTCCAACGCGAACGGCCGGGCGTCGCGCTCGTACCCACCCATGATCAGCCCGTCGACTTCCGCACGGAAATAGATCAGCAGATCCGGATCGCGCAGGGTGGGCAGCGGTTTGCCGGTACGTTCACGAAAACCTTCGGTCACGAGATACTGGTGGGACATCGGCACGATCGGCACCCGGACGCCGACCATTCGGGCGATCTCGGCGGCGAACATTCCGCCGCAGTCGACCACGATCTCGGTCTCGATGTCGCCGCGGTCCGTACGCACTCGGCAGACCCGCTGTTTTTCGGTGTCAATGCCCAGAACCCGGGTGTGCGTGTGCACCTGAACGCCACCCGCCCGGGCGCCGGCCATCAGCGAGTAAGTCAGCTGGGAGGGGTCGATGTACCCGTCGGTCGGCAGGTAGGCGGCGCCCACCACCCCGCTGGTGTTCATCAACGGGAACAGCTCCTGGGCCTCCCGCGCGGAGATCTCAGTGAGCGGCAAGTCAAAAGTCCGGGCCCACCCGATCTGCCGGCGGATCTCCTCCAGCCGTTCCGGGGTGGACGCGAGCTTGATACCGCCGCATTCCACGAAACCCGGCGGCTGCTCGGACTGCTGCAGTTTCCGGTACAGCTCCACCGAATACATGTTCATCCGGGTCAGCGTCGGATCCGCCCGTAACTGCCCTATCAGCCCGGCCGAATGGAAAGTCGACCCGCTGGTCAGCTCGTCGCGATCGACCACCACCACATCGCGCTCGCCGAGCTGGGCGAGGTGGTACGCGACGCTCGCGCCCCCCCGACCCCGCCGCCGATGATGACGATCCGGGCAGCGGACGGAAAGGACTGGTCCTGCGGCACGCGCGAACTCCTTCGGTTCTAGTCTTCGGCAGCGATGGGCAACGCGCCGGCGACAGCGCGATGTTCGGTCAGTACGGTGAAAGTGCGGCGGCGTTGGACGGTGAAGTAGTAGATGGCGCCCACGCCGAGCACGACGACGACGAAGATCAAGCCACCCCAGGCGTACCCACCGGCGCCATAAATGGCTTCTCGCGGCCAAACCAGGTTGACCGCCATGAAGGCGCCATAGCAGACCGCGACGATGTTGATCGCCAGCCCGAACCTGCCGAGGCCGAAAAGCCCGCTTGCCGGGCCGTCCGGCGGCCAACCACGGAGCCGTTTTCTGAGCAATGGCACGGTTACCAGCAGGTAGGCGACATAGACGATGACGATCGAGACGCTGGTGACCAGCGTGAAGATCTGCGGAGTGCCGATGTTCACCAGCAGGATCAGCGCCGCGACCACGCCGACCACGATCGCCGGCACGACCGGCGACCGTCGGTGTGCGGAAACGTGCGCCAGCCCCGCTGAGAACGGCAGGTTGTTGTCTCGCGCCATGGAGAAGATGATCCGGATGCTCGCGGTGTGGATCGCGAGCGTACACACCGAAATCGCGATGGCCACGTCTACCAGCAGCAGCTTGGCGACGGTCGGGCCGAGCGCCGATTCCAGCACCAGCGGCAGCCCGCCCTTTTGCAGCGCGGCCAGATCCAGGGTGGGGGAGGCCATCAGCGCGAAAAGCAGCAGCAGCGCGCCGGCTATCCCGGCCGCGGCAAGCGCGTTGAGGATCGCCCGCGGCACCCGGCGGCGGGGTTCTTTGGTCTCCTCAGCCAAGGAGGACGCGGTGTCGAAGCCGAACATCACGTACGCCGGCATGATGACCGCGACGACAAGTGCCGCCCCATAGCCGAAAACACCGTAGCCGGGGAGCCCCTGACCAGCGTTTTGGGTGTGCAGCACGACATCCGGGCCGCGGCGGGCAGAGAACAGCAACAGCACGATGATGGCGACCGCGCCGACCAGTCGACGAAGACCCCGATGTTGTTGACCCTCGAGATCACTTTCACGCCGAGGATGTTGATGATCGTGGTGACAATCAACAGGCAGCAGCCGAGAAACACCGCGTTGACGGTGTTGTCGGTGAAAACCTGGAAACCGGACCAGATCGGCGGCAGCACGATCTGCAGTGCGATGGAAACCGCCGCGACCGTCACGATCGATCCGACCAGCATCGCCCAGCCGGCCATCCACGCGCCGGCCCGGCCGGCGAGCTGTTTCGACCACTGGTAGACCGAACCGGCGATCGGGAACCTCGCGCCAAGCTCGGCGAAGCACAGCGCTACCGCGAACTGGCCAGCCAGCACGAAAAGCCAGGTCCAGAACAGCCCAGGGCCGCCGAACCCGTACCCGAAGCCGAACAGCTGGAACATCCCGGTGAGGATCGAGATGTAGCTGAATCCGGCCGCGAACGAGGAAAAGCTGCCCAACGTACGGGACAACCGTTGGTGATAGCCGAAACCGGCCAGGTCGTCGGTGTCGGTGCTGGTCGGATCCGGCATGTCGCCTCCGGTGGTCAGGTCCTGCGTGCCGCTTGGTCGAGCAGCCGGTCAAATCCGTCGCGAGTGAACTCCTGTCGCGCCCGTTCGTACTTTTCCATTCCCCAGGACCAGAAATCGAAGTCGAGATCTGAGCTGGCATGCTGGATCGCGGCCCACAGCGTCCAGCCGTACTTCGACATCAGCCCGAGCAGCCGGGCCCTTGCCACCTTGTCCGGTTGGTGGCCCTGGTAGTAGGCGGTCACCAGCCGGTCCAGTTGTTCCAGGTCCAGAGCAGACTCGCTCCAAATGTTGCCGAGCTCGAAGCAGGGGTCGTTGTTCCCGCCGTACTCGTAGTCGATCAGCCGGATCGAGGTGCCGTCGTCGATCATGTTGCCAGCCAGCAGGTCGTTGTTACACGGCACCGTCGGTACCGGATGCGCGGCCAGTGCGGCCCGGATGCGCTCGACCGCCGGCGCGAAACTCAGATAGTCGTCCGGGATCGCGAAACCGCGTTCCTGGATGATGCGGAGATAGTCCGCCTGCACCACGAACATGTCAAAGTCATTGACAAAACGCTCGCCCGCATGCAGCCGCTGACAGGCCGCCGCGATCCTTTCGGCGTACGCACCGCCGCGAATGTCGTCCTCGGTGAGGGTCCGTCCTGGAATGTACGAGACGGCCATGATCCCTTCGCCCGGCAGATATTCCAGCACCTGAGCGCCGACGCCGGTGGCCGCTGCGAGCCGGCTGTTCCGGTGCTCGGCTTGCCGGTCGATCGGCAGCGGTGAGTCGTCCGCCGGCGAGACCCGCACCACCAGATCGAAATCCGCGCCGGTGACCCGAAAATTCCGGTTCGTCAGCCCGCCGGGCAGGTCCGCTACCCGGTCGAAAGTCCCGCTGACACACGACAACCGGGACAACACCTCGCGAAGGCTCCAGCCGGACTGCGACACCGCCACATCAAGGTCAAGGGCAGCGGCCGAGGAAGGCGCCGGCACGGTCATCGGTCCCTCCACCTTTCGCAGGAACTCCGCCAGGCCCCGTTAGCGGTCGAGATTAGACTGTCGCCGGCAATTCGGTCTAGTCCAAATCGGACATCGTTTGGTCTGTTGTTCCGCTGGCTGTTTGGTGACCGTCCTGGTGGCACAGTATGCCGGAATTCGTGCGCCGCGGCAGCGTGGTTGATCTTGGTCGGCGGGGGGGGTGGGTTTTCGTCGAGTGCGGGACTTTATCCCGCAGTCGACGTCGAGTGTGGGGTTTTGTCCCGCACTCAACGCTGGATCTGCGGCCGGAGGAAACCAAAAAGCGCCTGTCCGCGAGAAGCCGGACAGGCGCTGCACAACTGGTGGGCGATACTGGGATTGAACCAGTGACCTCTTCCGTGTCAGGGAAGCGCTCTCCCACTGAGCTAATCGCCCTTGCGTAGCAGAGGTGGAGACGGGATTCGAACCCGTGTAGACGGCTTTGCAGGCCGTTGCCTCGCCTCTCGGCCACTCCACCGCGAGGGTTTGGGCCTCATGTGGTTTCCGAGCGGACGACGGGATTCGAACCCGCGACCCTCACCTTGGCAAGGTGATGCGCTACCAGCTGCGCTACGTCCGCATGTCCCGGCAAGTTCTCCCGGCGACGAAGAGAACTGTACCGAAGTAGCAACAGCGCCGACAAACGGGGTTCACCTTTTCGACCCCTGGGTCGTTGCCTGCTCGACATCAGGGCTGTGACCTGCGGAGTCAGCCGTCGAAGGTGGGCGGATGGAGAGGTTTGCGGGAGAGGCGACGGCGTACGGCAGCCGCCCCGGTTTGTACGAGAGTGGCGCGCATCACTCGAAAACGACACCAGCCGGCCGGCCCGAGCGGGCCGACCGGCTGGTGTGGACAGGAGTGGCTACGCGCGGAGGAGTTCGGTGACCACCGCGTCGAGGTCGACGTACGAGGGTTCCTCGCCGGCCGGCACCTCGGCATAGCTGCGTTGCAGGAAGTCGTCCAGAGTCGCCGTCGGCACCTCGAAGAGGGCGTGCCCGTCGGGCGAGGACAAGGCGAGTGCGACGACCTGGCCGTCCTGGCCGGTCCACGGCCACACTCTTACGTCACCCATCCCTGCCGGCTCGGTGAGGCCGGTCAGCAGGAGGTCACGGGCGAAGGACCACGCGACCGAGGGTTCCGGATCGTCGCCGTCGGCCAGATCCGCGCAGAAGATGACATGCACGGCATATGGGTCTGTAGGTTCGTAGCGCAGCGTCGCCTGCACCGGCACCCCTGATCCGTCCGGCACAACCAGCCGTAAAGCCGTGTCCACCTGGACCGCAACTGGACGCGTACGCGCCATTTCGGCCACCTTTCTTCCCCCTGGCTAAATGCCCCGCCGTCGTCGTCTATTGGCATACCACCCTGGCTCAGACGCCAAACATGGAAATCTTCGCGGCCTGTTTTCGACACCGGACCGTGATCTGTCTGGCGCCCGGTGGCCGGCCCCCGGTGTGGGGCCGGATGCCGCATCGGTTATGGTTTAACCCGTCTCCCGGGCGATTAGCTCAGCGGGAGAGCACTCGCCTCACACGCGAGGGGTCACTGGTTCGATCCCAGTATCGCCCACTGTTAGAAGGAAAGATCCCCCATCGCGACATCGCGAGCGGGGATCTTTTCTTGCTGTCCGGATCACGATCGCGAATGTTGGTCGCGTGACTAAAAAGAACGCGGTCCGGATGTTTCCGGGGTGATACGACCGGAGTGTCGCAAGTGGACGCGCATTCACCCGGAAATAATGCGGTACGGGTGGTACGCCGGAATTCGCCGGATTCATGAATGGTCAGCCATCTGACCAAATCGGGCATGCCCGGCTGGGGAGCGGCCCGACACAGGGCAAGGGCATCACCGCCGGCCGGGCGGCGGTAGCGTCGGGATCATGAGCGAAAGCACCCCACCGGTCGCGAAACGCGTCCCGTCCACTCGTACGCATCACGGCGACACCGTCGTCGACGAATATGCGTGGCTCGCAGACAAGGAAGACACGGACACCCTGGCATATCTCCGGGCCGAGAACGCCTACGCCGAGAAGGTCACCGCCGGCCTCGCGGACCTGCGCGAGCAGATCTTCACCGAGGTGAAGGACCGTACCCAGGAGACCGACCTGTCGGTGCCCGCGCGCAAGGGCCCGTGGTGGTATTACGCCCGTACGGTCGAAGGTCAGCAGTACGCGATCCACTGCCGGCTGTCGGCGACCAGTGCCGAGCCGCCGTCCACCGAGACCGGCGAGGCGTTGCCGGGCGAGCAGGTGCTGCTGGACGAGAACGAGCTGGCCGAGGGGCACGACTTCCTGTCCGTAGGGACGTTCGACGTCAGCCCGGATGGCCGCCTCCTCGCGTACGCGGTGGACTTCGATGGCAGTGAGCGCTTCACCTTGCGGGTCAAGGACCTGGAGACCGGCGAGCTGCTCGGCGACGAGGTGCCGAACACCTTCTACGACACCGCCTGGTCGCTCGACTCGGCGTCGCTGTTCTACCTGACCCGACGACGACGCCTGGCGGCCGTACCGGGTCTGGCGACACCAGCTCGGCACCGCGGCGGCCAACGACGTGCTCGTGTACGAGGAGGCCGACGAGCGGTTCTGGGTCGGCGTCGGGCTCACCCAGAGCGAGCGCTACATCCTGCTCGACCTGCGCAGCAAGGTGACCAGTGAGACCCGGATCATCGACGCGGCGGCCGCGGACCGCGAGCCGGTGGTGCTGCGGGCCCGCAAGCAGGACGTCGAATATCAGGTGGAGCACCAGATCGCCGGCGATCGTTTTCTGATCGTCCACAATGACCCGGAAGTCGGCGGTGGCGTCAACTTCGCGGTCGCCGCGGCCTCGGTGGACAAGCCCGCTGACTGGTCGCCGCTGATCGAGCATCGTGACGACGCCCGGCTGCTCGGGCTGGACGTGTTCGACGGGCACGTCGTCGTGCACCTGCGGTTCGACGGCCTGACCGGTCTGCGGGTCTATCCGTCCACAGTGGATGGTGGGTGGGGTGAGGGTCGGGAGATCTCCTTCCCGGAGCCGCTTTACGCGGTCGACCCGGACGCGAACCTGGAATACCACACCGGCACGTACCGGCTGTCGTACGCGTCAATGATCACCCCGAGGTCCGTCTTCGACTGTGACCTCGCGACCGGCGAGCTGACCTTGCGCAAGCGCCAGCCGGTGCTCGGCGACTACGACCCGCAGCGGTACGAGCAGACCCGCGAGTGGGCGACCGCATCGGATGGCACCCGGGTGCCGATGTCCATCGTACGGCGAAAAGACGTGCCGCTGGACGGGTCCGCGCCCTGCCTGATCTACGGCTACGGCAGTTACGAGTCGTCTTCCGAACCGCGGTTCTCGGTGCCGCGACTTTCCTTGCTGGATCGTGGATTCGTCTACGCGATCGCGCACATTCGGGGTGGTGGCGAGCTTGGCCGGCACTGGTACGAGGAAGGCAAGCTGCTCCACAAAAAGAACACGTTCACCGATTTCGTGGCCTGCGCCAGGCATCTCGTCGCGCAGAAGTGGACCAGCGCCGACCGGCTGATCGCGTACGGTGGCAGCGCCGGCGGCCTGCTGATGGGCGCGGTCGCGAACCTGGCCCCGGACGCTTTCGCGGGAATCGTCGCGTCGGTGCCTTTCGTGGACGCGTTGAACTCCATTCTTGACCCGTCGTTGCCGCTGACCGTGCTGGAATGGGAGGAGTGGGGCGACCCGCTGCACAACGCCGACGTTTACGCGTACATGAAATCCTATTCACCGTACGAAAACATCGAGCCGGTCGACTATCCAGCGATTTTCGTGGAAACCAGCCTCAACGACACCCGGGTGCTCTACCACGAGCCGGCGAAATGGGTGGCGAAACTGCGCGCGGTCGGCGCCGGTGACCGGCATATCGTGCTGCACACCGAAATGGAGGCCGGCCACGGCGGCCGCAGCGGCCGGTACGACGCGTGGCGCGAACTCGCCCGGATGTACGCCTGGATCGTCGACACCGCCACCAGGTAACCAAAGGTCAGGACAGCAGGGTTTCGTACGAGGTGATGAAAAGATCCATCGCCTCGTCGACCGCCGCCTTGTCGCCGGTGGCCATCAGGTCCAGGAGGAGGCCGCGCGGGACGGCGACGCCCAGCCGGGCGTACGCGCGTGCCTTCTCCGGCGGCAGGCCGCGCTGGATCCCCCATTCGGTGAGCGGCGGCAGCCAGCTCTCCACCAGCCCGTCCAGCAGCGGCCTGGATCGCTGGTCACCTTGTAGGGCTCGGCCGTAGATCTCGAAAAGCAGCCGGACGTACGGCCAGTTCTCGGCCGCGCTGAGCCGCTGCCAGAACCGTCGCGCCATTTCGCCGACGTCGGTGGACTCGTCCGCGTTGAGTTCCGCGAACAGCATTCGCTGACGTTCCTCGACGGCCCGTACCACCTCGATCAGCAGCCCTTCCTTGGACGCGAAGTGGTAGATCAGCATCCGGTGGCTGGTGCCGATCGCCTTGGCCACCTGGCGCAGGCTGAGGTCGGCCGCGCCGTTGGTCGCGATGTAGTCGATCGCCCCGCCGAGCAGCCGCTCCTTCGCCGTCACACCCTGTCCTTCGCTGGAAGCCGTACCATATCGTATATGTACCAGGTGGTACACGCGTTGACCAGGAAGGACAGTCGATGGCGAGCCAACACGTCAGGGTGGAGAGCACGACGACCGCCGATCCGGCGACGGTTTACGCGCTCCTGCGGGACGGCAGCGGGTGGCCCGAATTCACCCCACTCGGGTCGTACGAGCTGGTGTCCGCCGGCACCGGCGAGCCGACCGAACTCGGCGAGATCCGGATCTTTCACACCGGGAGGTTCCACGCGCGCGAGCAGATCGTGGAGATGATCGAGAACCGGCGACTGAGCTATGTGCTGCTCGCCGGCATGCCGCTGCGCGGCTACCGCGCCGACGTCGATCTGGAGCCCACCGACTCCGGGACGTTGATCCGCTGGCACTCGACCTTCGACCCGAAGACTTTCGGTACGGGCTGGCTTTACCGTACGCAGCTGCAGGGTTTCATCCAGAAGACCGCGGACGGGCTGGCCGCCCGTGCGACGGAGGTAGCCCGAGACCGGTGAGCAGGTCGGTGCGAGCCTGTCGGTACGCGCCGGCCGTCAGCAGGTCGCCGGCGGCCGCGTACGCGTCGACCGCCGCGTCGAGCAAGGCCGCGCGGTCCAGCGGCGGGAACGCCTGATCGCTGACGGTGAGGCTCTCGGCGATTAGCCGGACCGCTTCGGGGGCGTCGCCCAGCCGCAACGCCAGCTGGCTCAGTCGCTGCAGGACCCGTGCCTGGATCACGCGGTCGCCGTTCCGCCGGGCCACCGAGCCGCAGCGTACGAAGGTGACCTTCGCGTCCGCGAGCCGATCGGCGGCCAGATATCCGTCGGCGCGGGCGAAAAGCCCGTAGCCGTCGGCGACCTGGGTGCCGGTCGCGAGCAGGTGGTCGGCGGCGCTGTGCAAGGTGCCGGCGGCTTCCGGCGATCCGCAGCTCAGCTGGGTCTCGCCGGTCCAGAAAATCGCCTCGTACCACAGTTTGCTGGCGTGGGTGGCCCGCGCTCGTTCGGCCGCCGCACCGAAATGGCACAGCGCGTCCTGCGTTTTTGCGCGCGGTAACTGGCGATCCGGCCCAGATAGATCAGCACGTGGGCCTCGGTGCTGGTTCCTTTCAGCAGCAGCTCGCGCGCGGCCAGCAAGGACTCCTCCGCGCCGTCCAGATCGCCATCGGCGAGCCGCAGAATGCCCCGCAACCGCAACGTCAAACCGATCCCGTACGAGTCGCCGGCGTCGGTGAAGAGGTTGTGTGCACGGGAAATCGCGTCGGTGGCGTCGGCGTACCGGCGCCTGGTCGCGTGCAGCGCTCCGAGCTGCAGCTCGAGAGCGGCCTGGCCCGACCGGTGCCCGCTCTCGCGCATCGCGGTCAGCGCGTACGTGCCGGTGTCCCGCCAGTCCTCGACGTCGTCGAAAGCCGCGAACTCCTCAATGGACAGGGCAGCCAGCTCCCAGCACAGGTCCCGCAGCGCCGGCTCGTCGGCCGTCTGCCGGACGGCCGCCATCAGGTTGCCTCGCTCTGCGTCCGGCCACGCCAGCGAGGCATCCAGCAGCAGCTCCGGCCAACCGTCGATCGGTTGCCATCTGCCGGTTGCCTCGCTGTTTGTCGCGCCATCGCCGAAAACCGCTCCATGAGCTCGGTCCATAAGCGCGAGCCAGCCGGCGAAGGCGCGTCGCAGGGCAGCGGTTCGTACGGCGGCCGGCTCGGCGGCGCGGCCACGCTCTCGCGCGTATACCCGCAGCAGGTCGTGGAACCGGTAGCGGTGCTGGCCGAGTGCGTCCCGGCCGGCGACCTCCAGCAGTCGGGTGTCGACCAGCTCCACCAGCAACGCTTTCGGCGTCGGCGATCGGACAGTCCAGCACAGCGGCCGCCACCCAGCCGGCGAGGTCGGGCGCGTCCAGCTGGCCGAGCCGGCCGAACAACCTTCCGGCCGGCTCGCTCAGGCCCTGGAAACTGAGCCCGAAACTAGCCCTGACCTGCAGTTCCCGATGCCGCAGCTCATCGAGTCGGTGATGTTCGTCGGCGAGTCGGTCGACCAGGTCCCGTACGGTCCAGTGGGTCCGCGCGGCGAGCTTCGCGCCGGCTACCCGCAGCGCCAGCGGCAGCCCGCCGCACAGCCGGGCCAGCTCGCGGGCGGCCGCGACCTCCACGCCGATCCGGTCCGGGCCGACCATCCGGCCGATCAGCGTCAGGCTGTCGGACAGCTCCAGTGGGCGCAGGTCGATCAGGTGCCCGCCGGGCAGGCCAGTCAGTCGTACGCGGCTGGTCACCACCACTGGACAGCTCGGCGTGCCGGGCAGCAGGGGCTCGATGTGCGCGTGGTCTGCCGCGTTGTCCAGCACGATCAGGATCCGCCGGTCGGCCAGCATGCTCCGGTAGCACGCGATCCGCTCGGCGAGGCGGTCCGGATGGCGGCCGCCGGCAGCCGCAGCGCGCGCGCGCAGAAATGCGGCCAACACGGCGGCCGGGTCGGCCGGTCGGCCGTTCGCGCCGGCCAGGTCCACGTAGAGCTGGCCGTCCGGACACGCGCCACGAATTCGGTGCCCGATCCGTACGGCGAGCGTCGTCTTGCCGACTCCGGCAGGCCCGGAGATCGCTACCACGGACAGCGCGTCGGCGGTCTTGCCCAACACGTCCACGGCCGCGTCGACCTCCTTCTCCCGGCCGGCGAAGTCGGCGATATCGGCCGGTAGCTGGGCCGGCGCCGGCCCGCCCGGCGCACTGGTCGCACGGATCTCCCGCTCGACTTCGCGCAGCTCCGGGCCGGGATCAAGGCCGAGCTCGTCGGCCAAAGCGCGGCGACCGCGTTCGTACGCGTCGAGTGCCTGCGCTGGCCGCCCGGTCCGGTGGAGCGCGCGCATCAGCTGCCCGACGAAGCGTTCCCGCCAAGGCCAGCGGCCAACCAGGTCGGTGAGCTCGGCGACCAGCCGGTCCGGGAGCGACTGGTCGCTGCCCAGCTCGGCCTCGATCCGACCCTCCAGTGCCGTCAGCCGGCGCTCGGCCAGTCGCTCGGCGGCCTCGGCCAGCAGCGGCACGTGGTGCAGGCCGTCGTACGCCGGACCGCGCCACTGGCCGAGGGCGCGGCGCCAGAGCGCGCCGGCCGCCGTCGGATCGGCCTCGGCGAGCGCCGCGCCGGTCAGCCGCTGGAACCGGTCCGCGTCCAGCTCGCCCGGCTCGATGTCGAGTTGGTAGCCGGTCGCCTGCCGGCTGATCCGGGCCGGGTCGTCCAGCAACTGGCGGAGGTGATAGACGTAGATCTGCAGATTCTTGGCGGCGGTTTTAGGTGGCCGCCGGCCCCAAACCGCGTCGATCAGTTGGGCGACCGGCACCACAGTGCCGCGTTTTTCCACCAATACCGCCAGAGTGACTCGTTGTTTCACCGCGCCGAGAGCGACGGCACCACTGTGTCGGTTTCGGCGGACAATTCGCCGAGCACTCCGAATCGCATCCTATCGGCTGGCCCGCTCGCAGGTACGCGAACATTGTTCGCGAACGTATAGACGTACGAGATCGTAGAATTGGTAATTGTCGCGGCCAACGACGTAAAGCAGTCGCGCATCCACCAGTTGTTCGAGGATTTCCGTTGCGGCTGCTGGTGATTCGCCCAGGGCGCTGACGGCGAGCGCGACGGTCAGGCGCGTTGCTTCCAGCGAACCGAGATCGTCCAAAGCCTGCCGGAGCGAGGCGCTCAGGTCCTGGTAGCTCAGCGAAAGGGATGCTCGTACGCCGGAAAGGACCTCCAGACGCAGGCTGTCGTCGGCAAGCGACGCGGCCAGATCCGCGACTGGCTGATCGCGCAGCAGTTCGCCGGCGATCCGGAGCGCGAACGCTGAGCCACCGCATCGGTCCACCACGGTCGCAGCGGCGGCGCCCTGGTGCCGTACGCGCTCAGCCCCGGCCACGGCCGCCAGCAGCAGCAGCTCCAGGCCCTCTGACCTGGTGAAAGGGCCGAGGTCGAGCTGGTCGACGGCGGACAGGCCGGTGAGCCTTGGCCGGCTGGTCACCAGGACCTGGCTCGCACCGGCGCCCGGGAGCAGCGGCGCGACCTGGGATTCGTCGACCGCGCCGTCGAGCAGGACGAGCACCCGGCGGTCGGCCAGCACGCTCCGGTAAAGCGCGGTTCTTTCTTGCAGCTCGGCCGGAATCGGTTCTATCCCCAGAGAATCCAGAAAATCGGTGAGAATGGTGGCCGGCTCGACCCGTCGGGAAAGGGAACCGCCCAGATCCGCATACACCTGCCCGTCCGGAAACCGGTCCTGCAGCTGGTGGGCGATCCGCACCGCCAGGGTGGTCTTGCCGGCCCCGGCCGGCCCGGAAATGGCGACCACCGCGGCCACCTCGCGGCGCAGCGCGATTTCGGCTCCCCGACTGACAAAAATCGGCGGCAGTGCCGGCAGCTGAGCGGGCGCTGGCCGTCGATCCAGGGCCGGCGCCGGGGTGGCCAGCACGTCCCGCAAGGCAGCCTGCAAGCGAACACCGGGCCGCGCGCCGACCTCTCGCGCCAACGCCCGTCGGGCCGCGTGATAGACGTGGACGGACTCGCCGCGTCTGCCGGTACGCTCGAGCGCCGTCATCAACTGGACGGCGAACGCCTCGCGGGTCGGGTGAGCACGTACCAGCTGGCGCAGCTCGCCGACCACCTCCAGCTGCCGCCCGGCCATCAGGTCCGCGTCGATCCGGGCGCCCAGGGCCGTTAGCCGGAGCTCCTCCAGCCGCTCGATTTCGGTGCGGAGCAACACATCGTCGCGTAAATCTTCGTAAGCGGAGCCTCTCCACAGTCCGAGTGCCGCGGCCAGCCGGTCACCCGCCACAACGGCCGAACCGGCCGCGAGCGCGGCCCGCCCAGCGGCCACCAGGGCTTGGAACCGCTCCAGATCCACCTCATCCGGGTCGGTCCGCAGGACATAGCCGGCTGGGGTGGACCGCAGCCGATCCGGCTCTTCGAGCGCCTTCCTGAGGTGGTGGATCGCGACGTGGACGGCATTCGGCGCGGTCCTGGGCGGGCGTACCGGCCAGAGCGCGCTCATAAGCCGCGCGGCCTGCACCGGCTGGCCGGCGGCGTTCAGCAACACGGCCAGCACTGTGCGCTGGTTGCGTGATCTCAGCTCGACCTCGCCGCGAGCGGTTTCCAGCAGCGCCGGTCCGAGCACCCCGAACCGCACCGCGCCTCCACAGCTCATCTGCCCTCTTGGCAAGCGTATCAACAACCAGCCAGGGGCAGTATTTCCCTGTTTTTAAGGAGGTGGGGCGGGTAATTGCTGGGCTGTGGCGTTCGTACGCACCGTGAGTTAGCCGGCACTGGGTGAGTTGGCGCAGGTCGGGATGGTTACGGTCGGGTCATGACGGACGCGACCCAGACCCATGAGGGTGAGCCGGAGCACCACGCCGGCGGCCGCGCCAACCGGAACTGGCTGCGCGCGGGGGTGCTCGGCGCCAACGACGGCATCGTGTCGGTGGCCGGCATCGTGCTCGGCGTGGCCGCGGCCACCACTGACCGACCCGCCATCCTGACCGCCGGCATCGCCGGGCTACTGGCCGGCGCGCTGTCCATGGCGGCCGGTGAGTACGTGTCCGTGAGCACCCAACGGGACAGCGAGAAGGCATTGCTGGCCAAGGAGAAATGGGAGCTCGAAAGCATGCCGGACGCGGAGCTCGCGGAGCTGGCCGAACTCTACCAGAACAAGGGTCTCTCACCTGAGCTGGCGATGGAGGTCGCCGAGCAGCTCACCAAGCACGACGCGTTGCGAGCCCACGCTGAGGCGGAGCTGGGCATCGACCCCGACGATCTGACCAACCCGTGGCAGGCCGTGCTTGCTTCTTCGGTGTCGTTCACCGTCGGTGCCCTGCTGCCGCTGCTGGTGATCACGCTGCCCGCAGTCGTACGCGCCCCGCTGTGTTTTGTCGCAGTGCTGGTCGCGCTGGCCATCACCGGCGCGATAAGTGCGCGGCTGGGTGGCGCTCGGGTGAGTCGGGCGATGGTGCGTACGGTCGCTGGCGGCGCTCTCGCGATGGCCGTCACGTACGGCGTCGGCCGCCTGCTCGGGGTGACTCTCTAACGCAGAAGGCGAGTGCCGGCAAGGCGAACGGGCCGGGTTTCACCGGTGAGGGCTTGGCTGCTGCATAGGCTCAATGCCCGTTTAAGACGACGACCAGCCTCGGTCAGGGACAACAGCAGATTTGTCTTGCAGACAGTGGTGACGAAGTGTCAGTGGACGATTTCGGTGCGTACGGGCGAGCCTCGGGATTGCCCTGGCAGGAGTCAAAATCTCCTGTCGACGGTAGTATCGAAGGACAATGTTGACGCTGCCAAAGCAGACGAACGCCACCCCTGTCGAGAGATCGATGCGCGGCTCGGCGGACGCTGAGTTGGTGCTGGATGCGGCGATGGCGACGTTCCTGGATTTCGGCATTCGGCGGGCCACCATGACCGAGATCGCTCACCGGGCAGGCATCGGGGTGGCCACGGTTTATCGGCGCTTCCCGAAGAAAAGTGGGCTTGTGCAGGCGACCGTGACGCGGGAGGTGCAGCGTTTCATCGCCGATGTGGACAGCAAGATCGCGCACGCGAGCACCCCGACCGAGCAAGTTGTCGAGTGTTTCGTGGCTTTTGTCGTTGGCGCCCGAGAACATCCTTTGCTGCGGCGGATTCTGGCCACCGATCCAGAGGTCGTGCTGCCCGCTTTGACCGTCTCCGGCGGTCCAGTTGTCGGGCTCGGCCGGGCTTATGTGGCGGACAAAATCCGCCGGCTGCAGGGTTCGGATGCGGGATCTGTAGAGGAAACCGAGATGGTGGCCGAAATGTTCGCCCGGCTGGCCCAGTCGATGGTGCTCACCCCGGACGGCCGGATTCCCAGCAGCGACGACGACGCGACCCGCGCCTTCGCTCGCCGGCACATCGCCCCTTTGGTCGTGCCAGCCAGATAACTCGTCGCGGGTCTTCTACAGGAGCGCTACGTCGGAGATTTGCCAGTGATTGTTGGTTTTGACGAGGACCATTTGCATGCGGTTGCGGTCGACCCGTGGCTGCGGGCTGTTGGTGTTGGTGATCTGCTGGTCGACGAAAAGGACCACTACCACCCGGTCGCTGGTGCCCTCCGAAACGCCGGCGCGTACGACGGTGCCTTTCGAGGTGGCGTGATATTGCTGGATGAGTTTGGTGAGATTCTGGCTGACCTTCGCATACTGCTGGGCGAACTGACCGGTTGAGTTCGCGGTGATCTTCTTGAAGTTCCCGGAAAGCGACCGATAGTCGTAGGTCGACAGGTCGGTCGCGTACGTACGGGCGGCGGCCAGCGCGCTTGCCTCGGCCTTGGTGACGGCCGTCTGTTTGTAGCTCTGCCAGCCAAAGTATCCGGCCACCGCGGCGATCGCCACGATCAGGACGACAACACCGGCGGTGCGTAGGCTGAAGGACGGCCGCATGCCACGCAGAAGTCGCCGAAAGGCCTGGCCGACACTGATCTCCTCGACCTTCTCCGCCGGCTTCTGCGCTTCTTCCGGCGGGGTCTCGGACTCTTCCGGCCGTGGCTTGGGCGACGGGCGCCGGGCGGCCTTGTCGGACTTGGTCACCGAGACGGTCTGGGACATCACTGCACTCCTTGCAACAGAATCGCGGACCAGGACTGGGATCCGTACGCGGACGCCTGGCCGCCGTTCGTGCCGAGCCGGAACTGCTGGCCGGTCGGATCGGTGGCGTTGCCGGTGGCCGGGTCATATGTTCCGGTGGTCCGGCGCTGCGGGCTGGGGACGTTTTGCGAGCCGCGCTGCTGCAGATCCGGCAGCGTGGAATTACAGAGATAGTTGGGTTGCACCGGGCGTACGGACGTGTCCGTCGGTGTCCGGCGCGGGGTGTTGTAATAGCAGACCGGCCCCTGCGCGGCCAGCAGACTGAAAAACGCGGTGTCGCCGTGAGCGATGCCGCCGACCCTGGTGAAGGTGTCCGGCAGCGAGATCAGCAACTCGTTGATGGCCGCCGTACGGATGCTGATGATCTGGCTGGTCGTCACGGTGTTACCCAACAGCGTGGTGAACGACTCCTGATTGTCCTGCAGCAGTGGGACAAGTTGGTTGGCGACGCCGGTGCCCTGGTCGAGCAGGTTGCCGATCTCGTTGCTGTGACTGCGTACTTGGCTGGTCAACCCCTGCAACGCCGAGGTCAGCGCCGGCAGGTCCACCGAGCCCGGGTTGGCCGGATTGAGCAGGCTGTTGGTGTTTCCGATCAGCTGCAGGAGTTGTGGTTGGTACGTCTGGACACTCCGCAGCAGCGCGACCAGATTGTCCAGCAGGTGACGCAGATCCGGTCCCATGCCGGACAAGCCTGTGGAGAGCTCGTTCGTCAGGGTCGCGACATCGTGGGTGTTGATGCTGTCGGCGAACGTCATCAGGTGCACCAGCAGTGTTTCCAGCGGCAGCGGGGTGCTGATCCGGTTGCCCTGAATGACGCTGCCATTGGCCAAATAGGGCGCGTTTGTGTTCTGTGGCTGCAGATCGACGTGCTGAATGTCAATGGGTGTGTCCATGTCGATCACCGCGCGGGCATTGGCCGGGATGTGCTGGGTGGCGTCGATGCTCAGTACCGCGGCGACTCCGGCGTCGTCCTGGTTGAGGCCGACCGACTGGACGATGCCGACCCGGGCACCGCGATAGGTAACCAGCGACTGCGGTACCAAGCCGGAGGCGTCGGCCATCCGTATGGTCACCTGGATCGTGCCGCGCAACGCGGTGACCCCGAAAAGCTGGACGCCCACGTACGCCGTGCAGATCGCGCCGAGCAGGGTGAAAATCACCAGCCGGACGACGGGGGAGCGACGATTCACCGGACACCTCCGCTCAGCAGTTGCCCGACGCCGCCGGTCGGCGGCGCGTTTGTCGCGGTGCTGGGGGCGATCCGCGAACCGCCGGTGATCAGCGACTCCAGAGTCCCGGACACCGAAAGGTCCGCGTCCATTGTCAAGTAGTCACCGGGAATGCTTCCTTCCAACAGGTGCTGGAAAGTCTGCAGTGACATCAGCGTCGAGCCGAGTTCGGAGTCGAAGCCAGCCAGTGCGGTCAACACCGGGCGCAACTGCCGGGCGCGCTCGACCAGACCAGCGCTGGTTTGTGAGAGCAGGCCGGTGGTGGTCTTCGACAACTGGGTGATGCTCGTCAGCAGGGTGAGAAAATCGGTGCGCTGACTGAGAAGCACGTCCAGGGCCGGCGTGATATGGGTTAACGCGGCCTGCAGGGCGGCCTGGTTTTGTGCCCCCAGGGCGGCGAAACTGTTCAACGCGCTGATCGTCCGGTTGATGTCATTGCGATGCGCGTCCAGCGATCGCAGCAGGCTGTCCAGCTGTCCGAGCAGATTTCGCACCTGTTGCTCGTGTCCAGCCAGCGCCCGGTTGGTCTCGGTGACGATGGTTTGCACCTGATCCAATCCGCTGCCGGACATCAGCGCGCCGACCGCGGCCAGGGTGTTCTCCACGTCCGCGCGCGCGGGCGGTGTCCGCGAGGCCGATCACCGCCGCATTGGCGAGGAATCCGCGGTCCGCCTTGTCGGGCGGGACCAGCAGCACATATTCCTCACCCAGCACCGAAGTCAGCTCCAGCCGGGCGGTGGTGCCGACCGGCAGTTGGGTGCCGACATCGATCCGCATGTGTACGACGGCTTGAAACTTCCGTGCCTGCAGGGAGGTCACCCGGCCGACGACGGCCTGGCCGATCCGAACCTGCCCGCCCAGCGGAAGCTGCGCCGCGTCAGTGAAAATCGCGGTCAGATCGTACGAAGGGCCTTCGCCGCCACGGCCAATCGGCAGGTTCTGGAAACTGAGGCCACAGCCGCTCAGCAGCACTGCGGCGACCGCCAGCAGGGCACCGACGCGGAGTCTCATCCGCCACCTCCGGGGTAGCCGCCGGAAGGCTCGAGGGGGTTGGAGAGGTTGGGCGGGAACGGGATCGGATTCACCAGACCGGCTCCACTGCACAGCGGTACGGGCAGTTTTTCACACAGCTGGCGGGTGGCGTCGAACTGGGTCAGTACGGTGGAGATGTCCAGCCGTACGCGCAACCGCCCGTCCGGGCCGACCGCGCGGCCCAGGTTGTCCGACATCAAAGGCAAAGTGTCCAGGATCTCGGCTAGATCCTGTTGGTGGCTGACCAGGGTGCCGGTGACTTGGTTCAGCCGGGTCAGGTCTGCGCCGAGCGCACTTCCGTGTGCTTTCACCAAAGCAGCCACCTGGGTCAGCACAGTCGCCAGTTGTCCCAGCGCCGCGCTGATATCTGCGCGTTCGGCGTTCAGGTCGCCGGCCAGCCCGGTCACTGTGGTGGTCAGCGTGGTGATATCCGAGCGGTGATTGGCGAGCAACTGCACCAGCTGGTTGAGGCTGGTGACCAGTCCGGCCACCTCGGTGCTGTCACTGACCAGCACTCCACTTGCTTGCGTGAGGTTCTGCACAGCCGTACGGAAAGGGCCGCCGTTGCCCTGCAGAGCCGTGGCCGCGCTGTGCAAAGCGGCGCCGAGCGAGCCGGTTTTGTTGAGACCGTTGGGTCCGAGGCCGGCGAGCAGGGGGTGTCCAGCGACTGCACCAGCTCGGTCCATTTGATCGGTGAATGCGTACGGGTGGCCGGGATCAACGCGCCTGGACTCAGCATCGTGCCGCTGGTGTAGGCGGGGGTGAATTCGACGGTGTGGTCCGCGATGACGGACGGCGTGGTGACCCAGGCCTGGGCGTTCGCCGGGATCTGGGTGTCGCGCGGCAACGACATGTAGACGCGTACCACCGAGCCGCGTGGCTCCACCGAGGTCACCCGGCCGATCGGTACGCCCAGGATCGCCACTTTGCTGCCGGCGAAAACCCCGTCAGCGTGGGCGAAATCAGCTGCCACGGTCAGCGTTGGATCGGGTCGCAGCAGCACATATCCGCCACCGAGCACCACGATCAGTGCGGCGATGACGGCTCCGATCCGCCAGCCCGTGCTGCTCATCGGCATCCCTTCACCAGCGCCGAAACGCACAGCAGGTTGTCCGGAAGTGGCCCGGCCGGGCCAGAAACATCGCCCCATGGGCCGTTTCCGGTGGCGTTGGTGAGATATCTGGTCATCGGCGCGAGCTGGGTCAGAGTTGCGCCGAGCGCCTGGTCGTTCTGGGCCAGCAAAGCGGTGATCGAGTGCAGGCGAGTCAGCAGCTGGTTGACCGCCGGGCCGTTTTGGGTGAGGAACTGGCTGACCTGGCCGGTGAGCGCGGTCAGGTCCGCGACCATCGCCCGGATGACCTGCCGGCGCTGGTTGAGCATCTGTGCCACCAGGTTGGCGTCGCCCAGCAGGGTGACCAGCGTGCTTTGCTGCTGCAGCAGGGAATTCGTGACGGTTTGGACGCCGGTCAGCAGCGCGTGTATCTGCCCTTCTCGTTGCGACACGATCGCCGCGACCATGGACACTCCGGTGAGCGTTTGGGTGACGACCGTGTTGTCGGTGGGCGTGACCTCGGTGATGCTCGCCAACATCCGTTGCAGCGCGGGCAGATCCAGTTGGTCCGTGGTGGAGGTGGTGGCCCGGCTGAGATCGTCCAATGTGTACGGCACGGACGTACGGGCGATGGGGATGATGCCGCCGTCCAGGCTGCCGGATCCGCCCGGGACCAACGAAAGATAGCGCCGGCCGAGCAGGGTGGCGACTTTGATGCCGGCGGACGTGCGGTCGCCCAGCGACTGGGCGTGGTCCAGCCGGAAACGCACTTGGACGTGGTCGCCGGCCAACGTCACGCCGGTCACCCGGCCGGCCGCTACCCCGGCCACGTAGACCTGATCGCCGGTGGCGAGCCCGCTCGCGTTCGCGAAATCGGCAGTGTGTAGTCGCCCGTACGAAGGTAAAACACGACCTGCGGCCCGGCGACCGCGATCACCGCGATAAGGACCAGCGCAGCCGCGCGCCGATCATGCCGCGGGACATCGCGCTGGAACTTCCAGGGTTTTTCCTGCTGAAAATGCTCATCGACACACCTGCGAACGGGCTCCGGTGACGCTTACCGGTATGGACGCGTTGTCTCCGACGGAGATGCTCAAATTACAAATGTAGACGTTGACCCAGGTGCCGTAGTCGAGCGCACGGCCGACCGTGCCGACCAGGGTTGGCGCGCCTTTCAGGGCCTTGTCCAGAGCGGTCCGGTTGGCGACCACCATGCCAGCGGCGCGGTTGAGCTGGGTGAGGTCGGTGGTGGCCGGCGGCCGCAACTGGGTCACCAGCCCGGAAAGTGAGCCGGCCAGCGCCGCGGTGCCGTCGATTGCGGCGGCGATTTGCTGCCGGTCACCAGCGGCCGCGGCCGCCAGCGATCCGAGCCCGGTCAGCAGGGCACGGAAATTCTGCTGGTTGCGGGTCATCGTGTCGAGCACGGCATCCAGGTTCGTCAGTACGGCACCGATGACCTGGTCGCGGCTGGCGAGGTTCGCGGTCACCGCCACCACGAGTTTGTTCAGCAGGTCGGCGATAGTGCCGGACTGTCCTTGAAGGACGGTGACGATCTCGGACGCCAGCTGGTTGACCTGCTGGGGGTTGATCGCGTCGAAGAGCGGCTTGAATCCGTTCAGCAGCGCGGTCAGGTCCAGGGCCGGCCGGGTCCGGGAGATCGGGATCGTGTCTCCGGGATTCAGGACACCCGCGCTGTGGCCGCTGCCCGGGGTGACCGCGAGATAGCGTCCGCCAGCCAGGTCGGCGTACCGGATAATTGCGTTCGCGTTGGCTGGCAGTTGCTGGTCATCGGTGACCGCGAAGGTGACCACCGCCTGCGTGTTCTGAAGGCTGACCGAGTCGACCCGGCCGACCCGTACGCCCGCGATGAGCACGTCACTGCCCGGCACCAGCCCTTGCGCGTCACTGAAAACGGCGTGGTATTCACCGCTCGGCCCGGACAGCGGCTGGGCCAGCGTGTTGATCACCAGCACGGTGGCCAGGACGGATACCAGCAGGAACAACGAAAGTTTGATGGCGGTCCTGATCACGGCGTCACCACCTGGGTGCCGCGCAGGATCGGCCCTGCCAGCAGGTCCAGCAAGCCGGTGGTATTTGCCTGGCCGGCCGAGTTCGGATCAAGCAGGTCAGGGAAAAGAGCGCCGATGGTGTTCTGCTCCTGCCCGCTGCCGACCGGCCCGGAGGTGCCTCCGGCTGGCTGGCTGCCTGGCGGTGGCATCAGGACGGTCCCGCCCTTCGGTACGGCCGCACCGCAGTTCGGCCCGGAGAGTCCCGGATAGCGCGGGCAGTCGGCCGCGGTGTAGGGCGGCTGGCGGCGGAAAGATGATCGGCGCCTGCAGTTTCAGCCGCCCGCTGCTGAAAACCTGGCTTCCCTTGTTCAGGAAGGTGTGCAGGTCGGTGAGCGTACGGCTGATCTGGCCGGGCTGAGAGGCCAGTGCGTCCAGCGGTGGACCGGTCAGTCGTACCAGCTGGATAATCCGACTGGAGTTGTTTCCCAGCAACTGGTTCGACTGCTGCGCGAGCGAGGTGCCGGCGCCGAGCAGTGACCGCAGGCTTTGCTGTTTGGCCACGATGGTCTCGGAGATGGACACCGCGTCGTCGAGAGCGTGGAAAGCGTCCGGTGCGCTGGACGACAGTTGCTCGCTCAGGGTCGCCAATGCCCGCAGATTTGGTCCTACAGACCGCAAAGCTGGCTGTAGCTGATGGGTCAGGATGTCTAGCTCGGCGATCGTGGTGCCCAGGTCGCCACCGCGCCCCCGCAGGACTTCGGCCACCGCGCTCAAAGCGGCGTCCAGCTGAGCCGGCTGCAGTTGGGACAGCAGGTCATAGATTCGGTTGAAGGCTTGGTAAAGCTGGATGGTCTCGGACGACATGTCCGCTCGCAGGACACTGCCGTCCCGCAGCTCGCCCTGCGCGCCGCTCGGCGGGGTCACCAGATCCACGTACGCCTGACGAAAACAGTCCGCGGCAGCAGCCGCACTTGCACATTGCCCGGTATGGCGTCCACATCGGACGGATGCACCCGGATCACCAGCCGTGACGTCTCGGCGCCGGCCTGGACGGCGAGCAGCGTGCCCACGACCACCCCGTGGTGCTGAACCGACGAAAGTGGCGCGATCGAACCGCCGACGGACGGCACGGTCGCGGTGACCACCGGATCGGTGTTGAAGGCGCCGGTGCTGTTGACCACCAGAAGGACGGCGGCGGCCAACAAAACGGTGAGGGCGACCGCGCCGCGCAGGGCGAGGCTGCCGCGTCCGGGCCCGCTCATCCGGAGCCTCCGACTCCGGGCAGCGTCGGGCGCAGCCCCCAGAAAGTCAGTGTCAGCAGGACATCCACCAGCATGATCAGCACGATGCTGGTACGCAGTGCCCGCCCAGCCGCCTTGCCGACGCCGGCTGGTCCGCCGCTCGCGGTGTAGCCGTAATAGCAGTGCACGAGCGTCACGACGATCGCGAGGACCAGTGCCTTGATCAGCGAGAAGACCACGTCTTTTGGCGTCAGCAGCAGGTGGAAGTAGTAGTCGTACGTGCCCGATGACTGGCCGGACAGGAAAACCACGGCGAAACCGGTGGCCACGTACGAGCCGAAAAGCCCAATGAGGTAGAGCGGAATGACCGCCACGAAGGCGGCCAACATCCGTGTGGTGACAAGGAAAGGCAGCGACGGCACCGCCATCGACTCCAGCGCGTCCACCTCGTCGCCGATTCGCATCGCGCCGAGCTGCGCGGTGAATCCGGTGCCGACCTTGGCGGCCAGCGCGATGCTCGCGACCACCGGCGCGATCTCGCGGGTGTTCGCCAACGCTGCCACCAAACCGGTGATGGGGGACAGGCCGATGAGGTCGAGGCCCTGGTAGCCGCCCAGACCGACCTGAGTGCTGGCAACGAAAGACATCGCGAAGATGACCCCGACAGTGCCGCCGCCGGCCAGCAGCGAGCCGGATCCGAAGCTGATGTCCGCGACCAGGCCAGCCACCACTTTGGTGTAGCGGCGGACGGTTCGCGGGATGGCGACCAGTGCTCGTACGTAGAAAGTGAACTGCGCCCCGACCATCGCGAGCGCGTCGACGATCCGCTGATAGCCGCGCACCAGCACGTTGCCGACGACGTACGGGCCGGCCATCAGTACGCCCCTCGGGCCGGTACCAGGATCGGGTAGAGCTCGGTCATCGCCGTGTTGGCGATGAAAACCAGAATGAACGACAGCACGACCGATTCGTTGACCGCGTCGCCGACGCCCTGCGGCCCGCCTTTGCAGGTAAGTCCTTTGTAGCTGGCGACAATCGCCGCGATCACCGCGAAAACCGCTGCCTTCACCTCGGCGAGCACGAAGTCGGCGGGTCGCGCGTACTGCGTCAGGGTGGCGAGGAAACTGCCGGCCGTGCCGTGCAGGATTTCGACGTGGAAGATCAGGGTGGCGCCGATGCCGACGGCCATTACCACACCATCGAGCAGCACGGTGACCACGATGGCGGCGAAAACCCGGGGGAGCACTAGGCGCTCGATCGGCGAGATGCCCATGACTTCCAGGGCGTCGGTTTCCTCGCGGATTTTCCGGGCGCCGAGGTCGGAACAGATCGCCGAGCCGCCGACCCCGGAAATCATCAACGCGCACACCAAAGGCGCGGCCTGCCCGATGATCACGAAGGCGACCACCGCTCCGCTGTAGCGTTCGGCGCCAATCTGACTGGCGAAAGACCCGACGGTGATCGCCACCGCGACCCCCAGCGGGATCATCACGAGGATGGACGGCAGGCTGGTCACCGCCGCCAGGAACCACGTTTGCTCCAGGCATTCCTGCCACGCGATCTTGCGCTTTCGCACGGCCCGGCCGGCCGCCATCGCGGTCTCCACGGCGAAGCCCAGCAACAGCCCCACCTCGGCGGCGGCGCTCGCCAGCGGCCCGCGTGCCAGCGACGGCGGTGCGACCACGGGCGACCCCTCGATGCTCTTGGTGTTGCGCGACAGTGGTGGGCGTCACATGCTCTGGTGCGGGACCTTACCCATGAGTCACATGCCGGTCGATAGGTTTGCCGAAATTTCTATCAGGGTTATCTACTCTTGAGTAAGTTAAGAATGCATGCAACACTGAGTACCAGATAATCCTCGGGTGACGGCTGGAGGCGACCACCGTGACTGCGTACGAGCACGACGACATCGCGCCACAGAATCTGGTCCTGCAGCCTCGGGACGTGCATTTCGACTGGTCAGAGCTGCCGATGCACTGGGTGCCGGACGAGCCGATGGCCACTCACGTGATGAATGTGCTGCATCTGCTGCTGCCTGAGGGCGAGCGTTGGTTCGTCCGGCTCTTCCAGGAGGTCGTGCCGCGGATCCACGACGACACGCTGCGCGAGCAGGTGCTCGGGTTCATCGGCCAGGAGGCCGTGCACGCGGAGGCGCACAGCGAGGTGCTTGACCACCTGCTGGCGAAGGGCCTGGACCCGCGGGCCGTTCACCCAGCGCGCCGAGTGGATCTTCCGCCGGATGCTGGGTGACCGGGAGGGTCTGAGCGGCAAGGCCGCCGAGCAGTATCTGCTGGAGCGGGTCGCGATCGTGGCGGCGATCGAGCACTTCACCGCGCACATGGGTCACTGGATGCTCAATGCGAAGGCTTTGGATGAGGCCGGCATTGATCCGACCATGCTCGATCTGCTGCGCTGGCACGCCGCCGAGGAGGTCGAGCACCGCGCGGTGGCGTACGACCTGGCGCGCCATCTTGACCGTCGATATATGCGACGCGCCCGCGCGATGATCGTGGTGGCGCCGCTGATGGGCGTGATCTGGTTGCGTGGCACGCGTTTCATGATCGCGAACGACCCGGAACTGAGAGGTCTGCCCGCTCCTGACCGTAAACGCAAGATTGGTTGGCGGGCCCTGCGCCGAGCCGGCAAACGCGGGTTGTTGCCTCGCCCACGTGAGCTCGGTGGCGCCGCACTGACTTATCTGAAGCCGAAATTCCATCCCAGCCAGGAGTATTCGACCAGTCAGGCAGTGGCGTATCTGGCGTCGTCGCAGGCCGCCCGGGCCGCGCACTGACCGCGATGGATCCGACCGCCACGATCCCGGACCGGATGCCGCCGGACCAGTTCCTCGCCTTCATGACCGGCTTCACCGACCGCTACATGCGGGGGCTTCGGTTCCTCAGCAGCGGCCGGCCAGCATCCGGTGGGACAGCCGCTGACCTGCGACTACGGGTCGAGTCCCGGACGGTGGAGGCCGAGGACGTGGTCAGCCTGCGGTTGGCGCGTACGCACGGCGGCCCGTTGCCGGCCTGGCAGCCCGGCTGCCATCTCGACGTGGTGTTGCCGTCCGGTCTGCGTCGGCAGTATTCGCTTTGCGGCGACCCGGCGGACCGTTCCTCGTACCGCATCGCGGTCCGCCGGCTGCCGTCCGGCGGCGGTGGCTCGGTCGAAATTCATCAGCTGCAACCTGGAAGCATGCTGACCGTACGCGGTCCGCGCAACGCGTTTCCTTTCGTTGCCGCGGAATCCGTGCTGCTGGTTGCCGGCGGCATCGGCATCACGCCGATGCTGTCGATGGCCTGGGAAGCCGCTCGGCGCGGGCTGGACTGGCGGATGGTGTACGCCGGACGATCTCGCGACTCCATGCCATTCCTTGCGGAGTTGGAAAATCTTGACGCCACTCGGGTTTTTGTCCGTCCTGACGACGAATACGGCCTGCCGGTCGCCGACGATGTGCTGAAGTCCGCGGTGGCCGGTGGCAGCATCTACTGCTGCGGGCCGGCGCCGTTGCTTTCGCTCGTACGCGCCGGATTCGCCGACACCGGCGCCAGGCAGCTGCATTTCGAGCGGTTCGCGGCTCCGCCGGTGATCGACGGCCAGCCGCTGGAGGTTGAGCTGCGCCGCAGCGGCCAGGTGGTGTCGGTGCCGGCCGACCGCTCGGTGTTGGCCGCGATCCGGGACGTACGGCCAGCCGTCGCGTATTCGTGCCAACAAGGTTTTTGCGGGACTTGTAAGGTGAAAGTCCTTTCCGGCGCGATCGATCACCGGGACCGCCGGCTGACCGACGCGCAACGAGCCGCTGGCGAGATGTTGATCTGCGTGTCGCGCGGCGAGAATTTGGTGGTGGACCTGTGATGGCATTCGACTACAGCGAGCGCGATATCGAGCGTTTTCGAGAGGCGCAACAGCTCGCGTACGCATGTGCGCAGAAGGTCGCTGACTGGCTGGAGCCCGGCGTCACTGAGCGGCAGGCGGCCGGCAAACTCAAGCACGAGCTGATCGCCGGTGGCGTCCAGGATTTCTTCCATGTGCCGTTCGCGTGGTTCGGGGACCGGACGGCTTTTCGGCACTTTCGCAGCCCGCTGGATTTCTTCGCCAGCGGGCGCAAACTCCGTGAGGGCATGCCTTTCGTGCTGGACTGCGCGCCGGTGCTGGACGGCTACACCGCGGACATCGGCTATGGCGGTCGGGTCGGCGCGAACCCGGATCTGGGACCAACTTTTCCGGGACCTGAGCGAATATCGTTCGCTGATCCTGGAGAGTGTACGCAACCGCCAGCCGTTGAACGACATCTACGCCGACGTGGACGCACTGATCGTCAAACACGGCTACGACAACCGCCATCGGGTTTATCCGGGTCGGGTCATCGGCCACCAGGTCACCCGGATCAAAGCGGCCGGCCCGCAGGGCGTGACGTTCGCCGGTTTTGGCGTACGAACGATCCAAACGCTGGGCCGTGAGTTGATTTCCGAGCGGTTGCACGGACGTTCGCCACTGTGGGCCGACGGGCGGTCGTCCCGGCACACCCCGACACCGGGGCTGTGGGCGGTCGAGCCGCACATTGGTTTCGGTGATGTGGGGATCAAATTCGAGGAACTCCTGGTCGTCACCGACGATCCGGACAACCCCGCCTACTGGCTGGATGATGACCTGCCGCATGTGCGCCGGTGGGCCGAGATGAGCCCGCAGTTGATCGATGTGAGGGAAGGTGCGGCGTGAGGGCTGAGTCGAGCACGGTGGTGTCGGGTGACGTCCGGCTGGCGGTCTGGGAGTCAGGGGACCGTACGAAGCCAACTGTCCTTCTCGTACACGGATATCCAGACACCCACGCGGTATGGGACGGGGTGGTCAGCGAGCTGTCCGAGCGATTCCACGTCGTCACCTATGACGTACGCGGCGCCGGCGCCTCTGAGCCGCCCCAAGGCCGCGGCGGCTACCAACTGGACCAGCTGGCGAGAGATTTCTTCGCTGTCGCCGACGCGGTCAGTCCCGACAAGCCCGTCCACGTTGTCGCCCATGACTGGGGTTCGATCCAATCGTGGGAGGCGGTGACCGAGCCCGACGCGCATCGGCGGATCGCGTCGTACACGTCGATTTCCGGGCCCTGCCTGGATCACGTCGGCGAATGGATTCGCTATCGGCTGAGCAACCCGACTCCCCACCACCTCCGCCAGCTGGCGACCCAGCAGCTGCATTCCTGGTATATCGTCGCTTTCCACCTCCCGGCCCTCGCGCCGCTCGTGTGGCGACTCGGACTTTCCGCTCGTTGGGGCAAAGTCCTGCGGACCTTGGAAGGCGTGAAGACGACCGCTGGGCATCCGGCTGCGACGCTGTCTAGTGACGCGATTCGCGGCATCTCGCTTTATCGGGCCAACATGCGCCCTCGGCTGCAGAATCCGCGGCCCCGCAGTACCGAGGTGCCGGTGCAGGTCATCAGCCCAACCGGCGACCACTACGTCACCGCGGCTTTGGCTGAAGGGCTGGAAAGGCACGTATCGCAGCTGTGGCGGCGATCCCTCGCGGCCCGGCACTGGGCACCGCTGACGCACGCGCCGGCGGTGGCCCGGATGGTCGCCGAGCTGGTGGACCACATCGAGGGCGCGCCGGCCGCGCCGGAACTGCGGCGAGCCCGGGTCGGTGGTCCGAAAAAAAAGCGTGCCTTCGACGGCCAGGTCGTGGTGGTGACCGGCGCCGGCAGTGGCATCGGTCGGGGCCACCGCGCTGGCTTTCGCCGGTGTGGGCGCGAAAGTCGTCGTCGGTGACATCGATCTCGAAGCGGCCGAACGGACCGCGTTGCTGGCCGGGCTGGTCGGCCCGCCGGCGCACGCGTACGAGGTGAATGTGGCCGACGAGAAGGCCGTCCAGGAATGGGCCACCGAGGTCGCGGCCACCCACGGCGTGCCGGACGTGCTGGTCAACAATGCCGGCATCGGTCATTCGGGGACGTTCCTGCAGACCACCACCGCGGAATGGCAGCGCGTGCTGGATGTCAATCTTTGGGGCGTTATCTACGGTTGCCAGGCTTTTGGCGCGCTGATGGCCGACCGCGGCGAGGGCGGGCACATCGTCAACGTGTCATCGGCCGCCGCGTACCTGCCGTCCAAGATCCTCGCCGCGTACGCGACCAGCAAAGCCGCTGTTTTCATGCTGTCGGACTGTCTGCGGGCCGAACTGGTCACACATGGCATTGGTGTTTCGGCGATCTGCCCCGGCGTGGTCAACACGAACATCACCAAGACCAGTACGTTTTCCGGGGTTTCGGCGGCGGATCAGGACAAACAGCGGGAGCGGGTGTCCCGTGCGTACGCGCGGCGGAATTTCGGCCCTGAGGGCGTGGCGAAGGAGATCGTCCGGGCTGTCTGGCATGGCCGCGCGGTGGTGCCGGTGACGCCGGAGGCCAAGGTGGCGCGGCTGCTGTCTCGACTGTCCCCAGCCATCCTGCGCCGGGCGGCCCGCCTGGGTTAGGCCTGTCCGACCGCGTTGCGGACGACGGCTGCGCGGAAAGTGCCGGCGGGTTGTCGTAGCGAGCGCAGCCCAACTACTGGGGCGGATCCGCCGCGAAACGGACGCCGAGTTCGGCTATCCGGTACGAGCGGTGTTCCGCGCGCATCCGGCCGGCGCGTTCCAGCAGGCTGAGGCCGTGCAAGGCGGCCCAGAACACTTCGGTCACGGTGCCGTCGCCGTTGTCGCCGATCGCTTCCGCCAGTGCGTCGAACCCGGCGCGAAGCTCGGATTCGGTGTCGTCACTGGCGAATCGTGCGTCGATTGGCTGTTGGAACATGGCCTCGTACACAGCGGGATGCTCTCGGCCGAAGTCCAGATAGGCGACGGCGACGGCCTCGATGGCACGCCGTCCGCGCTTGCGGCCGAGTGCCGCACGACACTGTCGGGTCAGATCGACGAAGCCCTCCAGCGCGACCGCCAGCATGATCTCCGACTTTCCGCCGGGAAAGTGGCCATAGAGCACGGGCTGCGTGTATCCGATGGCATCGGCTAGATGTCGAGTTGTCACAGCTGCCCACCCATCGGCATCGGCACGTTTCCGCGCAGCAGCGAGAATGCGACGGTGTCGCTCGTCGCTGCGCTGCTGACGCGCCGTCTGTTCTGCCATCAGCTCTCCTCGGGTGGTCTAAGCAACCACTATCATCCTATCAGTGCTAGAGTTTCTAGCGTTGCTAACTAAGAGAGGAGCTCTTCATGGCATTCGTTCTCGCTGTCACCGCCGCATCCGTCTTTGGCCTCATGGTCGGCGTCGAGTTCGCGGTCGCCTTTGTCATCAACCCGATCATGTTGCGCCTGCCGTTCGGCGCGGCGCGTCGCTCGTCGCGCGAGCTGACGGTGCGCGCATGTTGGGGGGGCGCGCGATGCCCATCTGGTACGTCGGTTCCCTGATCCTCATCGCCGCCCTCACGGCTGTCACATGGGGCACGCCGAGCGCCGCCGCCGCACTCGTCGCCGCGGTCTTGCTAGCCATCAGCGTCGTCATGTCCGTCGTCTTGCTCGTGCCGATCAGCAAGCGCTCAATCACGTGGACCGCGGAAAGTCATCCCGACGACTGGCGGGAGCAGCAGCAGCGCTGGGATCTGCTCCACTTCGCCCGCGTCGCGATCATCGTCGTGGCCTTCGTGCTCGTCGTTGCCGCGGCGACGATGCTCTGACCCGTGCCAATCGCACAAAGCCCGAAGAGGAGCCGGGCCGGCGGCCCCGATAGCATCGTTGGTGCTGGTAACACCGCCGACATCAGGGAGTTCGCCGTGTCCGTACCCGTACGTCCAGCCGTGTCCACCACCCTCGTGGTGCCGGCCGGCACGACGGCGGCCGCGGCGGTCGAGGCGGCTGGACTGCCCAACTCCGGTCCGAAGGCGATCGTGGTCGTACGGGACGTGGACGGCAGGCTGCGCGACCTGGAATGGGCGCCAGAGGCGGATGCGCAGGTCGAGCCGGTGGCGATTGACACCGACGACGGCCGCGCGGTGCTCCGGCACTCGACCGCGCATGTGATGGCGCAGGCCGTGCAGCAGCTGTACGCCGAGGCTCGGCTCGGCATCGGCCCGCCGATCCGGGACGGCTTCTACTACGACTTCGACGTGCCCAAGCCGTTCACCCCGGAAGACCTCACCGCCATCGAGAAGAAGATGGGCGACATCGTCAAGGCCGGCCAGCGGTTCCACCGCCGGGCGTACGGGTCGCTGGCCGAGGCGAAGGCCGAGTTGGCCGCCGAGAGCCGTACAAACTCGAGTTGGTTGACCTCAAGTCCGATGTGGACACCTCCGAGGTGATGGAGGTCGGCGGGGGAGAGCTCACCGCGTACGACAACCTCGACCGTAAGACCGGCGACCGGGTGTGGGGCGACCTTTGCCGCGGTCCGCACCTGCCGTCCACCAAACATATTGCGGCCTTCAAGCTGATGCGATCGGCGGCCGCGTACTGGCGGGGCAGCGAGAAGAACCCGCAGCTGCAGCGGATTTACGGCACCGCTTGGGAAAGCCGGGACGCGCAGAAGGCCTATTTGGCGATGCTGGTGGAGGCCGAGAAACGCGACCACCGCAAGCTCGGCACCGAGCTGGATCTGTTCTCGTTCCCGGACGAGATCGGCTCCGGGTTGCCGATCTTCCACCCGCGTGGCGGGATTGTCCGGCGGGAGCTGGAAAACTACTCGCGCGAACGGCACGAGGACTCCGGCTACGAGTTCGTGAACACCCCGCACATCACCAAACGGCACTTTTTTCGAGACCTCCGGCCACCTGCCGTACTACGAAGACACCATGTTCCCGCCGATGGACCTCGAGGGCGCGGAATATTTCCTGAAGTCCATGAACTGCCCGATGCACAACCTGGTCTTCCAGTCCCGTGGCCGGTCGTATCGGGAACTTCCGTTGCGGCTGTTCGAATTCGGCACGGTCTACCGGTACGAGAAGTCCGGCGTCGTACACGGCCTCACCCGGGTGCGTGGGCTGACGATGGACGACTCGCATATTTACTGCACCCAAGAGCAGATGCCCGGCGAGTTGCGCAGCCTGCTCGCTTTCGTGCTGGATCTGCTGCGCGACTACGGCCTCGACGACTTCTACCTGGAGTTGTCGACCCGCGGTGAGGGACCGAAATTCCTCGGCTCCGACGAGGAATGGGAAGAGGCGACCGAAACCCTGCGGCAGGCCGCTCTGGATTCCGGGCTGGAGCTGGTTCCGGACCCGGGTGGCGCGGCTTTCTATGGTCCGAAATCTCGGTGCAGGCGAAGGACGCCCTCGGTCGTACGTGGCAGATGTCGACCATCCAGCTCGATTTCAACCAGCCCAAGCGATTTGAGTTGGAATACCAGGCCGCGGACGGCACCCGGCAGCAGCCGGTGATGATCCACCGGGCGCTTTTTGGCTCTATCGAACGCTTCTTCGGTGTCCTGCTGGAGCACTACGCGGGCGCCTTCCCGCCCTGGCTGTCGCCCGTCCAGGTGGTTGGCATCCCGGTGTCGGACGCGCACGTCGAGCACTTGGAGAAGGTGGCCGCGAAGCTGCGCGAGCACCGGATCCGGATCGAGGTGGACAGCTCGGACGACCGGATGCAGAAGAAGATCCGGACGGCCCAGAAGCAGAAGGTGCCTTACATGCTGATCGCCGGCGACGACGATGTCAGCAAGGACGCGATCAGCTTCCGCTACCGCGACGGCACGCAGAAGAACGGCATCTCCATCGACGACGCGGTCGCCGAGATCGTGGACGCGGTGAAAACCCGCAAACAGGTCTGAGTTTCCTAACTCTCTTAAAAATGCGGAACCTCGTCGGGCACCGGGTGCCCGACGAGGTTCCGCTTTAAAGACGCTCAGTCGTCGATGGCGGCGTACGCCGAGGTCCAGAAGTCCTGCCAGACCGGCGACCTCGGCGGGAAAGTCTGCCGCTGGGTTAACAGAATCCCGGTGAGTTCCTCGACCGGATCGTAATACCACGAGGTGCCGGAGCCGCCGTCCCAGCCGAATCGGCCAGGCCCGCCGGCCAGGTCGGTGCGCTTGGTGGCGATGGAGAGGCCGAAACCCCAGCCGTGGCTTTCCCACCAGCCAGGAACGAAAACGGCGTTCGCTTTCTGAGAGTCGGTCAGCTGGTCGGTGGTCATCAGCTGCACCGACGGTCGGGACAGCAGCCGCCCGCTGGGACAGCGCCCGTGGTTTGCCATCATCTGGCCAAAAGCGTGGTAGTCGTCGAGCGTCGACACCAGGCCGCCGCCGGCGTCCGCGCGACGGGACGGGCGGCTTGCCGAGGGTGGCGGTGTCGTCGATGACGCTCGGCTCGGCGTCGGGTGGTCCACCGTACGCGGTCGCCAGCCGGTCGAGAGTTTTTCCGTCGGCACACTGAAACTGGTGTCCTTCATGCCCAGCGGTTCGAAGAGGCGCTCGCGCAGGACCGCTTCCAGTGATGTCCCGGCGGCGCGGGCGATCAAGATGCCGAGCAGGGTCGCGCTGACGTTGTAGGTCCATCCTTCGCCGGGCTGGTGGATCAGCGGCAGGGTGCCGACCGCGTCCAGCCAGTCTTGCGAGAGCCGGCCGGCCACTCCCGGCCGAAAGCCCGCGATGTCCTTGTCCACGATGTCTCTTACGATCGGATATCGTTCTGGGGGACCAAAAATGGTGCCCAGTCCGGACCGGAAGGTCAGCAGGTCGCGTATGGTGATCGGCCGGTTCGCCGGCACGGTGTCATCGACCGGACTTTCCAACGACCGCAGCACTCGACGGTCGGCAGCAGCTCCGGCAGCAGTCGGTCGACCGGCTCGTCCAATCGCAGCGCGCATTCCTCGACCAGGATCATCGCGGCCGCGGCCGCGAGGGGTTTGGTCAACGATGCGATCCGAAAAATCGTGTCTCGCCGGATCGGGTCGGTGCCGCCGAACGCCTTGCTGCCGATCGTGTCGACATGCACCTCGCCGCGCCGACTGACCAGCGTCGCCAGCCCTGGCGCGTACCCGCGTTCGATGTGCCCGGCCAAAACCTTATGCATCCGGTCAAGCCGGAGCGCGGACAGCCCGCCACTCATTGATCCTTGTTCCTTTCCAGCAATGCGGTGAAAACCTGTGCCAACTCGGCCGCGTCCTCGCGCGGCGTGATGGGTATGCGGAAGTCCGGTGAGGCTCAGTTTCTTTTTGATGACACTCTTATGCGTACCGGACCAGTCGCACGCGTTCATGCCCATCCAATAGCTGCGCAGGTCGATGCCGGCGCCGCTGCCACCGAACGGGCTTTTGCCAACGAAACGGTGAAAATACCAATGCACGAACATGCCGTCGAACACCGCCGGCGCGGCCAGGAAAACCGGCCGGCCGATCGTACGCAGCCCCTCGATCCACCCGTCCACCGCCGCCATCGCCTCCTGCGCGGTGGGCGCCTCGCGAACCAACCGATCCCGGTCCAGCCCGGAAACCGCCAGCGCGGCCGGCACGAAATCGTCCGAGATCGGCTTGATCTCGGTGTAGAAACTCAGGTCCGGCCGGCCGGCCACGGACATGCCCAGCGAAATCATGCTGTATGGCCCCGGAATCGGCCCGTCCGCCTCGACATCGGTCGCGATGTAAAGCTCTGTCATGAAGACCAATATAACCTGCCTTGAGCGGCGTTTCCCGGTTGTCCACAGCGCGGAAATCCGTCCACAGATTCGCGGCCACCACCGAAGGTGACTGCGGGGCGTGGGTTTGTCGTTTCTCGTGAGCGACGGAGATTCTCGGCGGTATTGCGGTGAATCCAGGCTCGGCGCACGTAACTCGACATTTCACGAATCACCGAAGTCACCCTGCGTACGATCGCTGCGTGTTCGGTGGTGCGGATCTGAGCGCTGATCAGAACTGAGGCTGCAGTGACTGGACCGTCGCTGCTTACGCGAAGCGGACGCAGGGTGCGACTGATGGGCACTATTTCGCGGCCGGTCCAACCGAAAAGGTGGCTGACCAGATTCAGGCGCCCCCAAATTGAGGATCTGCCGGGGGACCGACAGTTTTGCGACCTAGCTGGTGGCCGGGAGTGGACCCGGCGTCGGGAGGTGGGGGCGCGGCGCCCGTAGGATCGGGGGATGGGAACGGGACAAGGGCCGGAGCCGACCGAGCAGGCCGGGGTGGGCGAGCCGGACCCGTTCCAGCGAATGTGGACGCCGCATCGGCTGGCGTACGTGTCGGGGCCCGATCGCGGCAACGACTGCCCGTTCTGTGCGGTGCCGGAGTTGCCGGACGCGGACGGATTGGTGCTGGCCAGGGGCAAACTCGTCTACGCAGTCCTAACCTAAACCTCTACCCGTACAACCCCGGTCACCTGATGGCGGTGCCCTATCGGCATGTCCCCGACTACACCGACCTGACTGACGGCGAGGTGGCCGAGCTGGCCGACTTCACCCGGACCGCGATGCGGGTCATCCGGGCGGTCAGCAAGCCGCACGGCTTCAATATCGGGATGAACCAGGGCACCGTGGCCGGCGCCGGCATCGCCGAGCACCTCCACCAGCACGTGGTGCCGCGGTGGGGCGGCGACACCAACTTCATGCCGGTCATCGGCCACACCCGGGTGCTTCCGCAGCTGCTCTCGGACACTCGGCAGCTGCTCGCCGACGCCTGGCCGGCGGCGTGATCGGCGTTCGCCGGTGAGCCGCGGGACGGACCTGCTGGCCGAGTGGGAGCCGCTGCCCTTCGGTGAGCGGCAGCGGCGGATCTTGGCCATCGGGCGTGGCCTTGACAAAGCCGAGCTCATCGGGCTGATTGTCGAGCTCAGAGGCCTCAGTGGAAGGTACGAGCGGTTGCTTGCGGCCAGTCTCGCGGCGGCCGCCGGGGCGGTCGACCAACTGGCCTGGGCGGCCCGCGACCAGGACCCGGTGGTGGCGCGATATGCGCTGGCCAAAGCCTTGCCGCTGATCACTGACACGCAACTCGCCGAGTTGCTGCCGCAGTTGCCCATGGCCCAGCATCGCGCGGTCTACCAGGAGTTGCGCCGTGGCCGCCGAACCGCGCTGGCGGACCAGCTGCTGCCGGACGTGCGAGCCCGTTGGGGCGATCGGGAAGGGGCGGCCGTGCTGCCGGCGGCGAGTGCGGCGGCGGTGGCCGACTGGCTGCCGCGGCTCGGCTATGCGATGGGCGGCTGGAGTGCGCTGGCCCGGCAGCATCCCGACGCGGTGCTGAGCTACGCGATCGCCGAGCTGGACGACCTCGACGACACCGGCCGCCAGCGCTGGTGGACCGGTCGCGATCAGCTGATCGCCGCGCTGGCGACCACCGGCCGGCACTTTTCGTACGGGTGCTGGAAAGCCGGCTGGTCGGCCGGGTGCCACCGGTGGTCATGGCCCGGCTGGGTGGTCTCCTTGGCGCCGATGCCGACGGCGTGGTCCGGCTGCTGACCGGGCAGGGCCGGATCGGATGGTATCGCGGTGATCGCTGGCTGACCCGCTCACAAGCCGACCGGATCGCCGCGCTGGACGATCGACACGTCATCGCCGTCGGCCGAGCCGTACATGCCGCCGACGGCGGTGACCGCGATATTTCCAGGCGGGTGCTGGAAATCATCCGAGCGGTCGCGCCGGGCCGCCGACCATCCATTGTGGACGGGGTGATGGCTGGTACGGAGCCGGCGACCGCGGTGCTCTCGGAGTCCGTGCTCGATCTGCTCCCCCGCGAGCGCCGCCAGCTCGAGGTGCGCCGGATGTTGCGGCTGCGGGGTGTAAGAGCCGATGCCGACTTGACCGCGCGACTGCACGCGTACCTGCCTTTTCCCGAAGCGCGACGAAAACTGGGGCCGTTGACATCGGCTTGGGATGTCGACCAACGGATGCTCGGCTACTGGCTGCTGATCCGCTCCGCCGGACGCACCGGCGATCCGCATGTTTTCGCGGACGCCCTGGATAATCTTGACCGGCTCGGGACTGAGCAGGACCGGGTCAGGCGATGGGTGGTGAGCGCACTCGGGTTGGTGCCGTTGCGGATGTTTCACCACAGCCGCGGTCGACGGGCTGACCAAGATCCGGGATAGCGCGGTCAACGCCCGGGACTTGTCCGGTCCGACCTGGCAGCAGTTGGTACGGCTGGCGATCCGGCTGCTGGCCGCTCATCCGGACCGCGGCCAGCGATTGCTCCGCTGGGCGGCGGAAACCGCGACCAGCCGAATCGCCGTCGCCGCCCTGACCGAGCGCTCGGAACTGCACCTGTTGCCGGCCGACCGGGTGCAGCTGATTTTTGACCTGGCGCGGGAGTCATTCGTCGCCTCGCTGGATGGATGACGCCGTGCCGGTGCTGAGTTTCGCGGAGGCGTTGGGGGATCGCGGCTGGCAGGTGACCGGCCTGCCAGCACTGGTGGAACGAGTGCTGGGCGTTGGTCAGCGGGAAATGTGCCAGCGGGCGGTCCAGTGGCTGCTGACCTCGCCGAACAATCGTGCCCACTGGCTGGAAAAACTGCTCGACTGGGACCGGTCGGCGCTCGCCGTGCCAGCCGCGCACGGCCGGCCGTCGTTCTTCGACCAGCTGGCCCTGCACCGGCCGGACCTGCTTGGCGAGGTGCTGGCCGGCCAGCCGTTGAGCGGTATTTTAGGCATCACGGAACGAAACTGGGTGCCCATCGCGGCCGAGGCCGCGCAGCGGTGGACGACCAACCAACAGCGTTCATACGCCCGACTGCTCGCGACCGTGGACTTGGAAATCGCCGCGCCGCGGGTGCAGTGGCGGGTCGCGTACGCACGCGTTTGCCTGTCCGTGGGCAGCGAACCGGACGTTCCGCAGTTGTTGCTCAACCACGAGGTGGCCCAGGTGGCGAACGCCGCGTTTGGCCGGTCTCGTACGCTCGCGCAAACCGGCCGCCGCCATCCGCCTGCTGGTCGAGCGCATGGACGGTGACCAGGCGGCAGTGGCCGGGCCGGTGCTGGGCCGGTTGGCTCGCTGGGTGCCACCCGAGTCGTTGTCCACGCTCCTGGCCGACTTGTTGCAGAGCGCGCCCAAAGTGACCGCGCGCAAGGAAGCCGCCCGGTTGATCGCCCGGCACCGGGGCCCGGACGCGCTGGCGACGCTGACCGAGGCGTGGCAGCGGCGAAACCAGCACCGGGACGTGAAGACCGCCATCGCGGTGGCGTTGATCGCGTTTCTGGACGACGGGCGGGCCTGGCAGGTGCTGGAGGCTTCGCTCGCGGAGTCGCCCGATGCGGCCGTACGACTGCTGAAAAACCGGTCCGGACCAGGTGCCGCCACGCCATCGTGGGCGGTTCGCGCGGCTGCTCACCGGGCTGGCCCGTCATCCGGACGCCCAAGTCGCCGGAGAAGCCTGTGATCATTTGGCGAAGTGGAGCAACGCCGCTCCCGAGGTGGCCGCGGAACTGGCCAGCATCGTCGCCGACCTGGACTGCCCGCAGTGGCCGCGGGCGGTCTTCCCGTTAATTGGCGGCGGTTTGGCCGCCAGTAACGAGTTTTTTTTGTTGCCGTCGCTGATCAACGACCTGGTCACCGCGACCGGCAAGGACATCGACGCGGAACGGGACCGGGACGCGCCGGCCCGGCAGCGGCTCGCCGAGATCGCCGAGCAGTTGCGAGATCCGGCGCACGACTGGTCCTACCCGGAGGGCGTGCTGCGGACCGCGGCGCGGGATTTGCGCACGGACCAGGAGTTCGCCTGGTTGGCGGTCCGGCTGTTGGCGATGGATACCCGGTTCGACGACGAAAGTTGCACCGGGAGCTTGCTGGACATCGCCGAGGTGGCGGCCGGTCGCCCGTTGCTGGTGGCTCGCGCCGTCGCCGAGATCGGAGCGGTTCTGGAGAACTCCCGAATCGACAACGGACGGGTGTTGCTCGCGGTGCACCAGCTGACCAGCCGCGGTGATCTCGCTGGCGGCCTCATCGCGGTGGAACTGCTGAAATCCGTCGGGGAGCGGATCGGTTGGCCGCAGCCAACGCGTTCGTCGCTGCGCTGGTTGCGGCGGCACCCCGACGGGGACGTACGGGCCGCCGCCTGGTCCGTTTTCAGTGCCGTCGAATAGCTATTTCTGGCTCAGCAGATCCGAAAGCGTGACCAGCTGCAGGCCACGCTTGCGCAGCCCCGCGATGATCGCCGGCAAGGCTTTGTCGGTGTCAGGTGCGTTCGCCTCGGTGATGTGCATGACCACGATCGCGCCCGGTTTCGCCTTGGACAGCACGTTGTTCTCGATTGAATTTATGTTGTGGTTGAAGGGATCGTCCGCGACCACACTGTATTGGATGACCGTGCAGCCGGCGGCCGCGATCGACTCCAGTGCGGTTTTGTCGTAACAACCGCCGGGAAAACGGAAATACCGGGTCTGGTGGCCGCCGTACGGCTTGAGAATGTCGAAGGACCGCTCGACGTCGGCGGCCATCTGGTTGGGCGGCAAGGTGCCCAGGTCGTAACACGTCTTGGTGAAACCGCGGTGCGTGTACGAATGGCTGGCGATCTCGAATCGGGAGTCCGCCGCGATGCGCCTGGTGACCGCCGGATACTGCTGCACCCACAGGCTCGCGAGGAAGAACGTGGCCGGCGCGTTGTCCCGGTCGAGCACGTCCAGGACGCGGGGTGTTCGCGTACGAGATCTTCGGGTTGCGGGCGAGTTTGGCGAGCATGCCGGCGGTCATGTTCGAGTCGAAGGTGAGCGCGATCCGGTTGCCGGCCGGCGAGCCCTGCGACACCACTTCCGGTAGGCCGCCAGGCGTTACCGCGCCCGGCACGCTCGCCGTCACCGGGATGGTCGGTGCGGCGCCCGGGACCGGCGCGGCAGCCGTGCTCGCGGCCGATGGTTGCTGAGGGGGTGGGCGCGGAACAGGCTGCTATCGCGCCTAATAGCAGCACAAAGCCGGCCGCAATGACCGCCGATTTCTTCTCGTATCCCCGTGAAGTTCCCACAGCAAACCAGCATGCCACCTCGCTGGACGGCCCCAGTTCCCGCGGTCATAAGCAGGTATTCCGGTGACCATTTCTTGGCGCAGGAGGGGCCGCTGCCGGGCGTCGGTGATCAGCTCTCGCCGAGGAAGATCGGGTTGGTCATCGCGACCATCGCGTTCGGCTGGGTGGTGTTCGGGCTGCCGGCGGCGCGCCGGACCTCGGCTCGTACCCACCGGGAGTAGCGCGGGTAGGTGGTCCACGTGAGGGTCGCGCTGCCGGCGGCCGGGACTGGCACGGACTGTTCCGGGCCGAGCTGGTCGAAGAGCGTGATGGTGGTGCCGGGAACCCCGCCGACGGTGACGCTGACCGTCACTGGCGTACCAGTGTCCACCGGCACCCGGCCGCCGATCCCGGCTGCGTGGCCGCCGCCGGTCGCGGTGAAGTCGAGGGTCACCGCGGACGACTCGGCCAGCCACGACCGGCCCGCCTTCAGGCCACGCAGCAACGCCTTGCGCTCCAGGCTGTCCGCCTGCACGACGGTATGCGGCAGCCCGACGATGTGCTCCGGGTTGTGCGCGTCGGAGTCGCCGATCGCCGGAATCCACCGGCCGGTACGCAGCAGCCCGTCCCAGTGCGTGACGGTGGCGTCGTCGTCCGCGGTCCACGGCCCGTTCCAGACCTCCATCAGGTCGGCCAGGTCGTAGTTGAACTCGAAAGTGCACCCGAAACAGTTCGCGAACGGATGCGCGGCGGTCACCAGCCCGCCGGCCCGGTGCGTCTGGTCCACGAACCGCCGAAAGTCCGCGGGGTCGGATGCGCGATAGCGCCAGTCAAGCCACGTACCAGCCGGAATGCCGATCGCCGGCCAGTGCCCGGACCGGGTAGTGATCTCCTCGCCGTTCAGGATCAGCAGGTCGTCGGTGGCGTAGTTGCCCCAGATCAGCTGCGAACTGTGCGTGTTGTGGTCGGTCGACACGATGAAGTCGAGGTTGGCCGCACGGGCCGCTGCGACCAGCTGATCAGGCGTACGTCTGCCGTCGGAGTAGACAGTGTGCAGGTGCGAGTCACCGCGATACCAGGACTTGCCGCGCTGCTTCTTGGGCGCGGTGGTCGGCGCCGGATTCGGGTGGAACGACTTGCCCTGCGGCCCGTACGTCAGCGTGATCTCGACCTGGTAGTTCAGCCCCTGCGGGGCGATCGTGTACGGCCCGAGGATGACGTGCCAGGTGCCTGGGGTGATCGGCCCCGCGATGTAGGCCGGCGTCGCGTCCGACGCGGAGATCGTGAACCGGTCCCGGAAACCGCCGGACCAGCCGCGGAAACCACGCTGGTTGCCCAGTTGGATGCCCTCCGGCCCGAACATGCCGATGTCACAGGCATTGCCCCGCGTCCCGGCTGGCACGGTCGGGCGGTCGTACGAGTAGACGACGTCGATCTGGTTCACGCCATGCGGCACCTGGACGGGAAGATAGTAGAAATCCGGGTTGCCGGCCGCGAACGAGCCGTTGACCGTACGCGTCTGCGTCGTCCCGGACGCGGCGTCCGCGAACGCGACACCCGGCAGCAGGTTCACCGCCGCCCCAGCCGTCAGGACCCCACCAGCCCGCAGCAGGTTGCGCCGACTCACGTTCCCAGCAGACATGCATTCCTCCGCATCGATGATCGCCTCGTCCGACGCTAAGCCCGACCGTCGACCAGGGAACCACCAACAGGTGAAATCTGCCCCCATCGTCGGTGGCCTGACCAGGCCAATCACCTCTTTCTCGGGCACCTTCAGGACGGGGTGGGGTGGCGCTGGGGGAGGCATTGGTACGAGCGAATGGGCGGATCCAGGTGAGCCGGCCCTCAGTGAAGGTGGCCGACTGTGGTTTGGAGGTGACGGTCGCGCACGGGTGAGAACGGTGGGTGCGGCAAGTGAGTGGTGCCAGCGTTGGTAAAAATCAACCCCGTGCCCGCGCCCATCGGCCGCCAGGCCGATGTTGTCGCCCCTCCGGCAGGAGCGTCCGCCTTCCAGGCCCCGCGCTCTTTGCGGGGCCCGGAAGGCGGACGCTCGTAGCCGTAGTCGACGGCGCCGCGCCGCGCCGAAGGCGCCAGAGAAATAGGGGGCCATCGGCAGTAGCCATGGGAAAAGCCTACCCCGCCACCGGTTTTTGGTGGCGGGGTAGGCTTTTCCCATGGCTGGTAGACGAGGCGCCGCACCCTCGCGGCAAGCGCTTTTAACCAGGGCTTTCATTTCCCTCGCGCTCACCGCTCCTAACCAGGGCGCTCACCTCCGCGGCGGCCACCGCCTTTAACCAGGGCACCCACTCGCGTACCCGCCAGATCAGCTATCAGCCGGCCCGCGGCTTGTCGCCAAATGTTGTGGCATCGGTTCGTAGCGGATAAATGTTCGCGTAAAAGATGCCGTCCCAGACGTAATGGACCGCAAATCGACCGCGTATCGCAGCAACTCGGAAGCGGGGACTTCGGCCCGGATGACCGTACGTTCGTCTGTCGCCTCGTCGGGTTCGGTTCCGAGGACGCGCCCGCGCCGCCCGGACAGGTCACCCATGACAGCGCCCACGAATTCGTCCGGCACGCTGACGGCCACGTCATCCACCGGTTCCAGCAGACTGACCGCGCCGGCCGCGGCGGCTTCCCGCAACGCGAGGGCGCCGGCGGCTTGGAAGGCGGCATCGGAGGAGTCGACGCTGTGTGCTTTGCCGTCGACCAAAGTTACCCGGATGTCCACGACCGTGGAGCCGGCGGAGAGGCCGCGTTCCATCTGGGTGCGGATGCCTTTTTCCACGCTGGGAATGAACTGTCGCGGTACGGATCCACCGACGACCTTGTCGACGAACTCAAAACCGCCGCCAGTGGGCAGCGGTTCGACCTCGATCTCACAGATGGCGTATTGGCCGTGCCCGCCGGACTGTTTTCACATGCCGGCCGCGCGCTTTGGCCGGGCCGGCGAAAGTTTCCCGGAACTGCACCTTGACCGGCTCGGTGTCCAGGTCCGCGCCGCCGCTCTTGAGGCGGTCGAGCACTACATCAGCGTGCGCTTCGCCCATGCACCACAATACGAGTTGATGCGTCTCGGCATTGCGTTCCAGTCGCAGCGTCGGATCGCCAGCGACCAGTTTTGCCAGATTTTTGGCCAAAGTGTCCTCGTCGCTGCGAGTTTTCGCGACGACGGCAACGGGAAGCAGCGGTTCAGGCATCCGCCACGGCTCCATCAGCAGCGGATTCTCCGCGTCCGAGACGGTGTCGCCGGTTTCCGCGGACGCGACCTTGGTCAGGGCGCAGACATCGCCGGCGACGCAGTACGGGACCTCGCGCAGCGTCGAGCCCAGCGGCGACTGCAGATGTGCGACTCGCTCGTCGGCGTCGTGGTCCTCGTGGCCGCGGTCCGCCATGCCGTGGCCGGCGACGTGGATCGGCCGGTCCGGGCGCAGGGTGCCGGAGAAGACGCGTACGAGCGACACCCGGCCGACGTACGGGTCAATGCTCGTCCGCACGACCTCGGCGACCAGCGGGCCGTTCGGGTCGGCGCTGATCTTCGGGCCGGGTTTGCCGTCGAGCGTGGTCACCGCCGGCAGCGGCCGCTCGCCGGGCGTCGGGCACGCGGCGACGATGCCGTCGAGCAGCTCGGTCAGGCCGGCGCCGGTGAGCGCGCTGACGGGGAGCACGGGATAGAAGGTGCCCTTGGAGGTCGCTTTTTTCCAGGTCATCGATCAGGACCCCGGTGTCGAGGTCCTCGCCCTCCAAGTAGCGGTCCATAAGGGACTCGTCTTCGCTTTCCGCGATGATTCCCTCGATCAGCTCGTTACGCGCGTCGCTGATGCGTCCCCGCTGTTCCTCGTCGGGATCGTGGACATGGGGGTCGGCGGTGCCGCCGCAGTGGTCGAAGACCTGTTGGGTCAGCAGGCCCAGCAGCCCGGAGGCCGGCCCGTCGCCGAGGTCCAGCGGCAGGTAGAGCGGCATCACGTTGTCGCCGAAAGCGCCACGGCAGGCCGCGACGGCCGAGTCGAAGTCAGCGCGGGGGTGGTCCAGTCTGGTGATCACCACCGCGCGTGGCATCCCCACCGCGGCACACTCCGCCCACAGGCCGGACGTCGTCGTCGCGTCGACACCTTCCGGTGCCGCCACAACAAAAAGCGCCGCGTCGGCGGCGCGGAGTCCGGCTCTGAGCTCGCCGGTGAAGTCGGCGTACCCGGGAGTGTCGAAGAGGTTGATCTTGACGCCCTGGTGCAGCAGTGGGGCGAGGGCGAGTGCCACCGACCGCGCTGCTGCTTGATCGAGGCCGGGTCGAAGTCGCAAACCGTCGTGCCCTCGGTCACCTTGCCCGGCCTGCCGATCGTGCCGGACGCGGCCAGCAGCGCCTCTGCCAGCGTGGTCTTGCCCGCACCGGAATGGCCGACAAGTACGACGTGCGCGCACCTTCGTCGGGTCGTCCGCGGCCATCGCCGCGGCCGACCCGGCACCGGCCTTGCCTTGCCGGCGCTGCTCACCTGCCCTGACTCCGCTGATTTACCCGCCATTCGAATCGCCTCCCGATCGCGTTCACCGACGTGTGATCGATCCCACACCCGATGGGCGCTCGGGACAACCCCACGAAGCACCTCTGCTGCGCCTTCTTCGGTCGCGGTTAGGCTGAGCGAAAGTCCAGCCCGGTCGGGCCGACCTCGGATCGGGGTGACGATGCTCAACGTGTTCGCCCGCGCCCGGGTGTCAGCCGCGCTGGCACCGGTCGGCCGCGCGCTGGCACGCGCGCACGTCAGCCCCAACGCGCTCACCGTGGCCGGGCTGATCGGTGTCCTGATCGGCACCATCGGTCTCGCCGCCCGCGGCTATCTGCTGCTCGGCGTCATCGTCGTGACCATCTCCGCCTTCACCGACGTACTCGACGGAGCGGTCGCGAGGGCCAGTGGGAAAAGCTCGAAATGGGGTGCGTTCCTGGACTCCACCTCCGACCGGATCGCGGACGCGGCGATCTTCGGGTCGCTGATCTTCTACCTCGCGAGCGTGCACCGGCCGGTGGCGGCGACTGGCGCGATCGTCAGCCTGGGCGGCGCTTTGACCGTTTCGTACGTCAAAGCGCGTGCCGAGAGCCTCGGATACACCTGCGAGGTCGGCATCGCCGAGCGCGGCGAGCGGCTGATCGCGATCGGTGTCATCACGTTGTTGGAGGCTTTTGGGGTGCCGTACGCGCTGGAGGTCGGGCTCTGGTTAATGGCCGTCGCCTGTGTGGTCACGGTCGGGCAGCGGATGTACGCGGTCTGGTTGCAGGCCCGATGAGCCGGCTGGCGGAGTCGCTCGCGGCGGCCGGCTACCTGGCCGGGTGGCGGCTCGTACGCGCGATGCCCAAGCCGATGGCGGCCGCTCTGTTCCGTATCGCCGCCGATCGGGGCGCTCGCAAGAACGGAAAAGGCGCGCAGCAGTTGCGGGTCAATCTTCGCCGGGTGGTGGGACCAAAAATCAGCGAGGACGAGATGGAACTGCTCGTCCGCGACGGCCTTCGCTCGTACGGCCGCTACTGGATGGAGGCGTTTCGTTTTCCCTCCATTCCCTTGAAAACGCTGCATGACACGCTCGATATGGCCAACCCCGAGCTGCTCGACAAACTGCACGCCGGCGGCCAGGGAGTCATTGTCGCGCTGACGCATTCGGGTAACTGGGATCATGCCGGCGCTTGGGCCGCGTACCGCGCGATGCCCGTCGTTTCGGTGCAGCAGCGGCTAAAACCAGAGGTTCTCTATGACCGCTTTGTTGCTTATCGAGCGTCGATTGGAATCGACATCCTGCCGCTGACCGGCGGCGATCGGTCCACAATGGACATTCTCGCCGAGCGGCTGGCGAATGGTCAGGTGGTCTGTTTGCTGGCCGACCGTGACCTTTCCAGCAGCTCGATCGACGTCGACTTTTTTGGCTCCACCGCGAGGATGCCGCCCGGTCCGGCCCGGCTCTCGGTGCGGACCGGCGCGCCACTGATCGTCGCTCAGCTCTGGTACGAGGACGGGGTGACCGCCGGAAACCTGGTCGGCCCGATCGTCCCACCGCCCGATGTGGACGAACGTACCGCGGTGGCGGCGATGACCCAGCAGATGGCGGACGCCTTCGCGGACAGCATCCGGGCGCATCCAGCCGACTGGCACATGTTGCAGAAGGTCTGGTCGACAGACCTCCCCACAGACCTCCCCGCGGCCCTTCCCGCGGCACAGTGACGCCGTGCGGGTGGGAATGGTCTGCCCTTACTCCTTCGACGTCCCCGGAGGAGTGCAGAGCCACGTCCGCGGTCTCGCCGAGGCGCTGATCGAACGCGGCCACCAGGTCAGTGTGCTGGCGCCGGCCGAGAACCTGGCCGCGCTGGCGCCGTACGTGGTGTCGGCCGGAAAGTCCGTCGCGGTCCGCTACAACGGTTCGGTGGCCCGGCTCGGCCTCGGTCCGGTGGCGCTCGCACGCGTACGCCGGTGGCTGCGCGCGGGCGTCGACGGCCTGCCCTTTGACCTGCTGCACGTCCACGAGCCGCTCGCGCCAAGCCTGTCGTTGCTGGCGTGTCTGGCCGGCCGCGGCCCGATCGTGGCCACCTTCCACACCTCGGTCGAACGGTCGCGAGCACTGGCCGCCGCCGAGGGCTTCCTGCAGCCGGTGCTGGAGCGGATCACCGGCCGGATCGCGGTGTCGCCGTCCGCCCGGAAGGTGCAGGTCGAACACCTGGCCGGCGGCGGAGTAGAGATCCCGAACGGGGTCGCCGTCCGGACCCTCGCGGCCGCCGAGCCGCTGCCCGGCTGGCCCGGCGCCAGCGGCGCGATCGGCTTCCTCGGCCGGTTCACCGAGCCACGGAAGGGATTTCCGGTGCTGGCCGACGCGTACGTCCGGCTCGCCGCCCGCCGCCCTTCCTTGCGTCTGCTGGTCGCCGGCCCCGGCGATCCGGCCGATCTTTGCGATGGTCCCCCCACCCGCCGCACCGACATCCTCGATCGCATCGTCGTGCTGCCCCGGCCAACGGCGGGGGCGCGGTTGCGGGCTGTCTCGGAGGGGGACAAGCAGCGGATGCTGCGGAGTGTGGATGTGTTCGTGGCGCCGAACACCGGCGGTGAGTCCTTCGGGATCGTGTTGGCCGAGGCGATGGCGGCGGCCGGCGCGCCGGTGGTCGCGAGTGACCTGGACGCGTTCCGGCAGGTGCTCAACGACGGCAGCGGCGTACCGACAGGGCGGCTGTTCCGGGCTGGCGATGCGGCCGATCTCGCGGGCGTGCTGGATCGGCTGCTGGACGACGCGGACGTACGCGCCGACCTCGCGCTGCGGGCCTCGGCGAGCGTCGGCGCCTTCGACTGGTCGGTGGTCGCCGAGCGAGTCGTCGAGGTGTACGAGCTGGTCGTGGCCGCGCGGCGGCGGGGTCCTCACGGCCGCCGCGCGGTGATCTTCGGGTGGCTCGCCGTCGCTGGGGTGCTGGCGGTTTTCGCGCTGCTGGTCTACCGGAGCTGGACGGCGTACCGGATGGACCGCCTGCACGACCGCTGCGAGGCCGCCCGCGCCTCGCTCGACGCGCAGCTCGTCCGACGGGCCGCCGCGACGCCGACGCACTCGCCCGCGACCATGTTCTTGCCGACGACCACGCGAAACCGCTGCTAGATGCCGTACGAGCCGCGCTCGCCGCGGACTTCGAACACCGGGAGCTGGTCGAGAACGACCTGACCCGCCACCTCTGTGCGCTCCGGTGGCCCCCGGGTGACCCGCGACTCGGGCCCGTCACGGCAGTCGCGAGCCGCATGCTGGTCGCTCGGCAGATCTACAACGACGCCGTACGCGACTCGCTGGCCCTGCGCCGTCGCCGCCTACCCCGTGCCCTCGGCCTCGCCGGCCACACGCCCGCGCCCCGCTACTTCGACATCGACGACTCCCTTCCCGGCCGTACCCGGAGTCCTTGAGCCGTTCGAAAACAGTCCTGCGGCGCGAAACTGTCGTACCGATGCTGTTTTCTAGCCCCCTCCCTTGAACGGGCGGGGGGTGGGTTTGAGGACCGACGTCCACTAAAAATTGCAAATTTGCCTCTCGACCCCCCCCCCCGCCCGTCACTGGGTGGGGGCAACTTTTGCGGTTGGGTACGACAGTTTCGCGCCGCACCTGGGTCTTTTCGCGGGTCGGCGAGATAGCCAGCGGCCTGGGTCCGCGCAGGGGGACGAGCGCGACGCACGTCAGCAGCCCGCAACACTCAACGTCACCCAGTCACGTGCTTGTTGCTACTGGTAGTGAGATTCGTTGTTGATCTTGCTTAGTTTGCCTACCCAAAACGGGCATGGGCCTGAATTGTCCTTTTGGGGTAGGCAAACTGAACAAGATCAACAACTTCGACACCGACTCCGGCGCCGCTCCGGCACTCCGACACCGAATCGGAGTGATGGCGGCAACACAAGTGTGTGGGGTGACAGTGTACAGCCGTACTAGTACAGTTGACGACAGTAGAGTGGCGGGCAGCAGCGCCGGCCGCGAACAACGTGTCGAAGGGCTGTGAGAGCGTGTCCGCTTCCGTAACTGAGACTCCCGCCGACCGCGAGGTCGGGACGCAGCAGGTCAAGCGGGGCATGGCGGAGATGCTCAAGGGCGGCGTGATCATGGACGTGGTCACTCCCGAGCAGGCCAAGATCGCCGAGGACGCCGGCGCGGTCGCGGTGATGGCGCTGGAGCGCGTGCCGGCGGACATCCGCGCGCAGGGCGGCGTCAGCCGGATGTCCGACCCGGACATGATCGACGGCATCATCAGCCAGGTCTCCATCCCGGTGATGGCCAAGGCCCGGATCGGCCACTTCGTCGAGGCGCAGGTGCTGCAGAGCCTCGGCGTTGACTACATCGACGAGTCCGAGGTCCTCACGCCGGCCGACTACGCCAACCACATCGACAAGTGGGCGTTCACGGTTCCTTTCGTGTGCGGCGCGACCAACCTGGGCGAGGCGCTGCGGCGGATCACCGAGGGCGCGGCGATGATCCGCTCCAAGGGTGAGGCCGGTACGGGCGACGTTTCCAACGCCACCACACACATGCGGCAGATCCGCGCCGAGATCCGCCGGCTGAGCAGCCTTCCCGAGGACGAGCTGTACGTGGCCGCCAAGGAGCTGCAGGCGCCGTACCAGCTGGTCGCCGAGGTCGCTCGTACGGGCAAGCTGCCGGTCGTCATGTTCACCGCCGGCGGCATCGCGACCCCGGCGGACGCGGCGATGATGATGCAGCTCGGCGCCGAGGGTGTGTTTGTCGGCTCCGGCATCTTCAAGTCCGGCAACCCGGCGCAGCGTGCCGAGGCGATAGTCAAGGCGACCACGTTCTTCGACGACCCCGACGTGATCGCCAAGGTGTCGCGTGGCCTGGGTGAGGCCATGGTCGGCATCAACGTCGAGCAGCTGCCGGTCGACCACCGGCTCGCCACCCGCGGCTGGTGAGTAGTACGCGACCTTCGGTCGGCATCCTCGCCCTGCAGGGTGACGTACGCGAGCACGTGTCCGCGCTGGCCGCCGCCGGCGCGGACCCGGTACCGGTACGCCGCGCCAGCGAGCTGGACGGCGTCGACGGGCTGCTGATCCCCGGCGGCGAGTCGACCACCATCTCCCGGCTGGCCCGGATCTTCGACCTCACCGACCCGATCCGCAAACGCATCGCCGCCGGCATGCCCGCGTACGGCTCCTGCGCCGGCATGATCATGCTGGCCAACACCGTTCTGGACGGCCGCCCGGATCACGAGGGCTTCGGCGGGATGGACGTTGTCGTACGCCGAAATGCGTTCGGACGGCAGGTCGACTCGTTCTCCGCGGACGTACCGGTCGTAGGATTGGAAGGTGAGCCGGTTCACGCCGTGTTCATCCGGGCGCCGTGGGTGGAGTCGGCTGGCGCTGACGTACGAGTGCTCGCCCGGATTTCCGGCGGTCCGGCCGACGGTAGGAGGATCGTCGCGGCCCGGCAGGGAGCGCTGCTGGCCACCAGCTTCCACCCGGAGCTGACCGGTGACCGGCGGATCCACGCGCTCTTCGTGGAGATGGTTCGAGAGCAACAGTAGGAGGCGTGTGATGTCCGGCCACTCAAAGTGGGCGACCACGAAGCACAAAAAGGCCGTCATCGACGCCAGGCGCGGCAAGATGTTCGCCAAGCTGATCAAGAACATCGAGGTCGCGGCCCGGACCGGCGGCGGTGACCTGGCCGGCAACCCGACGCTCTATGACGCCGTCCAGAAGGCGAAGAAGACGTCCGTACCGAACGACAACATCGACCGCGCGGTCAAACGCGGCGCAGGGCTGGAAGCCGGCGGCGCCGACTACCAGAGCATCACGTACGAGGGATATGGCCCGTCGGGGGTGGCCGTGATGGTCGAGTGCCTGACGGACAACCGCAACCGCGCCGCCGGCGACGTACGGACCGCGATGACCCGCAACGGCGGCCAGATGGCCGACCCCCGGCAGCGTGTCGTATCTGTTCACCCGCAAGGGCGTCGTGCTCGTGCCGTCCGCCGGCCTCACCGAGGACGACGTGCTGATGGCCGTGCTGGAGGCCGGTGCCGAAGAGGTCAACGACCTCGGTGAGTCTTTCGAGGTCGTCAGCGAGCCCACCGATTTGGTCGCGGTCCGCAAGGCCTTGCAGGACGCCGGCATCGACTACGACTCCGCCGAGGCCAGCTTCGTACCGAGCGTGAACGTCGAGCTCGACGAGAACAGCGCACCCAAGGTTTTCAAGCTCATCGAGGCCCTCGAGGACCTGGACGACGTGCAGACCGTCTACGCCAACTTCGACGTCTCCGACGAGGTCATGGCCTCCGTCGACTAACCAGATTCTTATTGATCAAGGAGAGGTGGTGCACTTTCTCGGAGAAAGTGCACCACCTCTCCTTGATCAACTTAGAACCCACATCAGGCGCTCGGCGCGGGTGTGGCAGCCGCGGCGGCGGCGGCGGCGGCGGTCGAGGCTTTGGCGCCGATGGTTTCGGGCAACAGGAGAGCCGAACCCAACGTACAGAGGGCCATCAAAGCCAGGAATGCGGAAACCGAAGCGGAGGTCCCGGTGGCGGCCAGCAAGGCGGTCATCAGGAACGGCGTGCCGCCACTGACCAGGATCGACGCCAGTTGGTACGCGAGTGAAGCGCCCGAATAGCGGACCTCCGGGCGGAACAGTTCGCTCAGGTACGCGGCGAGTGGGCCGTAGATGAGGCTGGAGCCGAAGCCGCCGACGGTGACCGCGACCAGGATCAGGCCGAGCGACGCGGTGTCGACGAGCCAGAACATCGGGAATGCCCAGAGGGTCAGGATGACGGCGCCGACCAGGATCAGCGGGCGACGGCCGAGCCGGTCGGAGAGTTTGCCGGACAGCATGATGATGCCGACGTTCACCGCGGACGAGATGAGCACGATCAGCAGCAGGCCGTTGCGGTCCAGGTGCAGTGCTCGAGTGCCGTAGTCGAGCAGGCCGGAGATGCTGACGTAGAAAATCGAGTTACAGGCGAAAAGCAGCCCGGCGCCGAACAGGATGGGTCGCCAGTGCTGGCGAATGACCGCCAGCAGTGGCGATTTGGCGGCCGCGGAAGGTGAAGCGGCGCGCTGGGCCTGTAGTTCCTTGAATGCCGGAGTGTCCTCGAAGCGCAGTTGGATGAAGGCGAGTACGGGGAAAAGCAACGCGCTGAAAAGGAACGGCACCCGCCATCCCCAAGAACCGAAAGAAGTCGCGCTCATCGACGCGCTGGCGACCAGGAACGCGACATTTCCCAGAATAACCCCAATAGGTACGCCCATCTGACAGAACGACCCGGCCAGGCCGCGATTGCGTGAGCTGGCGCTTTCGGTCAACAGCAAGGTGACGCCACCCCATTGTCCGCCGACCGCGATGCCCTGCAGGAAACGCAATGACACCAACAAAACAGGCGCGAGGGCGCCGATGGTGGCGGCGGTGGGAACAGGCCGATCAGGAAGGTCGCGCAGCCGGTGATCGCGAGGCAGGCGACCAGTGCGGGTTTGCGGCCGATGCGGTCACCGATGTGACCGAAGATCAGCCCACCGATCGGCCGCGCGATGAAGCCAGCCCAGAAGGTGCTGAACGCCAACAGCGTGCCGACCAGCGGGGACGCGTACGGGAAGAACAGCTTCCCGAAGACCAACGCGGCGGCGGTCCCGTAGATGAAGAAGTCGTACCACTCGATGGAACTGCCGATCAGGCCGGCGGCCATCAGCTTTCCGAGCGAACGCGGCTTCTCGGCGATAGTGGTAGTGGCCATCGGAAGTCTCCTTGCGGGTGGGAGGAGGCTGGCGCGCGAGGCAAACTGACCAGTCGGTCCGTACGACCGTGACAGGGGTCACACCGCCGTGTCAAGAAGCGTTTACTTGACGAAGCGGACGGATAGCTCAATAGTCCTGACATTTGTCAGCGTTTGACTAGGAAATATCCGGATAAGCTCTCATGCCTCCGAGAAATCCCGACCGAGAGGTAACCATCCATGAGAGCCCTGATCCGGGCCCTGGCCACACTTTTCGCTGTCCTCACCGCGACCGCGATGGCCGTTCCGGTCGCCGCCGCGCAGGCTCACCTGCCGGTGATCTTCGTGCATGGCTTCGCGCACGTTTCCGGACAGCAGCACGTCTTCGACAACATGGTCACCCAGTTCGAGTCCGGCGGCTGGACCGCGCAGCAGCTGGACGTGTGGACGTACGACTGGAAGCAAAGCAACGTCACTACCGCGCAGCAGTTGGCGACTGAGGTCGACCGGCTGAAGAAGGCGACCGGCGCGGCGAAGGTCGACATCGTCGCCCATTCGATGGGGTCGCTGTCGTCGCGCTATTACCTCAAAAGCCTGGGCGGTACGGCCAATGTCGCGCACTGGGTGTCGCTGGGCGGCCCCAACCACGGCGTCAGCGGGGCCGTGCTCTGCGGGTTCTACGACTCGTGCGACGACATGAAAGCCGAACTCGCCGATGCTGCAGGTCCTCAACAGCGGCAACCCGACACCTGGCCCGACCAAGTACGAGACGCTGCGCAGCCCGTACCACTGCGACCTGCTGGTGCCGGACGACAGCGTGATCCTCACTGGCGCGACCAATCTGAGCATCGACGCCGACTGCACAGGGCACCTGAACCTGCCGAAGAACTACACGTTCATCGACACCGCCGCCGATTTCCTGAACAGCTGAGCCGCTGACCGGCGGGCGTGTCGGCGGGAGCCGTCGACCGCCCGACCGGTAGCGTGTCGAACGGGTGTTCGGCGGGCGGCGAGAGGTGGCACAGGGTGCGGGTGCTGGGCGTCGACCCTGGCTTGACGCGATGCGGTGTCGGGGTAGTCGACGGCGGCCCAGGCGGCCGGTGCAAGCTGGTCCACGTGGAGGTCGTGAGGACCCCGCCGGACGCGGACATCGGAGCCCGGCTGCTGGCGTTGGACTTGGCTTTTACCGCCGCGATCGCAATACCGACCTGACGTGGTAGCGGTCGAGCGGGTGTTCAGCCAGCACAACGTACGAACCGTGATGGGCACGGCGCAGGCCGGCGCGGTCGCGTTGACCGCGGCGGCGCGGGCCGGCGTACGGGTCGCCCTGCACACACCGAGCGAGGTCAAGGCCGCCGTGACCGGCAACGGCCGGGCCGACAAAGCGCAGGTCACGACCATGGTCACCCGGCTGCTGAAGCTCACCGAGCGGCCCAAGCCCGCGGACGCGGCGGATGCGCTCGCGCTGGCGATCTGCCACTGCTGGCGAACACCCATGCAGACCAAGATGCAGGAGCAGATCGCGCTGGCCCAGCGCGCCCAGGGAGTGAAGCGATGATCACGTCGGTGTCCGGGACGGTGGCCCGGATAGGGGTCGACCACGCGGTGGTCGAGGTGGGCGGAGTGGGCCTCGCGGTCCTGTGTACGCCACACGCGCTGGCCAACCTCCGGACCGGCAGCCCCGGCCGGCTCGCTACCAGCCTGATCGTCCGCGAGGACTCGCTGACGTTGTACGGCTTCGCGGACGACGAGGAGCGTGACCTCTTCGAGCTGCTGCAGACCGCGAACGGCGTCGGACCGAAGGTCGCCCGCGCGATCCTCGCCGTGCTCAGCCCCGACGAGATCCGCCGCGCGGTGTCCACCGGCGACCACAAGACCCTCACCCGAGCGCCTGGACTGGGACCCAAGGGCGCCGAAAAAAACTCGTCGTCGAGCTGCGCGACCGGATCGGCGCGTTCACCACGAGTTCCGCGAACGGCGTTCCGGTGGCGGGCCGGCAGAGTGAGGCCTCCTGGCGTACGCAGGTCCGCGCCGGCCTCGGGAGCCTCGGCTTCACCGGCAAGGACGTGGACGGCGCCCTGGACGCGGTGACGCCGGCCGACGGCTCGGCGCCGGAGGTGTCCACCGCGCTGCGGGGCGCGATCCAGCGACTTGGGCGCAAATGACGGATCCCTTCGACGGCGAGGAGATCGTCGCCAGCTACGCGCAGCCCGCCGAGCGGGAGATGGAAGCGAGCCTGCGGCCGCGGCAGCTCACCGAGTTCATCGGCCAGCCGCGGGTGCGCGAACAGCTGGACCTGCTGCTGAAGTCCGCTCAGCTGCGGCAGAAACCGCCGGATCACATCCTGCTGTCCGGGCCGCCCGGGCTGGGGGCAAGACCTCGCTGGCGATGATCGTGGCCGCCGAGCTCGGCGTGTCGATCCGGATCACCAGCGGCCCGGCGATCGAGCGGTCCGGTGACCTCGCGGCCATCCTGACCGGCCTGGAGGCGGGGGAGGTGCTCTTCGTCGACGAGATCCACCGGATCGCCCGGCCGGCGGAGGAACTGCTCTACTCGGCGATGGAGGACTTCCGGGTCGATGTGATTGTCGGCAAGGGCCCCGGCGCGACCGCGATCCCGCTGGACGTCGAACCGTTCACGCTGGTTGGTGCCACCACCCGGTCCGGCCTGCTGACCTCACCGCTGCGCGACCGCTTCGGGTTTCGTCGGGCACATGGACTTCTACGACCCGGATGAGCTGGAGATAGTGCTGCACCGCTCGGCCGGCATTCTGGGCGTACGGCTGCATGACGACGGCGCCGCCGAGATCGCCGGCCGGTCCCGCGGCACCCCGCGGATCGCCAACCGGCTGTTGCGTCGGGTGCGTGACTACGCCGAAGTGCGGGCGGCCGGCAGCATCGACCGCACGGTCGCCCGGGCAGCGTTGCGGGTGTACGAGGTCGACGAGCTGGGGCTGGACCGGCTGGACCGGGCGGTGCTGCACGCGTTGGTGCTGTCTTTCCACGGCGGCCCGGTCGGCCTGTCCACGCTCGCGGTCGCTGTCGGTGAGCAGCCGGAGACGGTGGAGGAGGTCGCTGAGCCGTTTCTGGTGCGTGCCGGCCTGCTGACGCGTACTCCCCGTGGCCGAGTTGCGACTCCGGCCGCCTGGCATCACCTCGGCCGGGTACCCTCGGCAGGAGACGGCACGCTCGATCTGTTTGGCGGGCGGCCGTAACTCAGCAACACCTGCGGTTGATCAGAGTTATATAAGGCCCGTCGTCCGGCGGGCTGCAATACACGGCGTGACCGAGTGAGTCCGTTTGCGGCTAACGGCGGTCCGCTGATTTCCGTCTCGCGCGGCTGACTAGACTTCGCGCGATCAGGGCGGAATTCGACGAAAGGTTCCACGTGGTTATCGCGGCCGCTAGCACGTCCTCTTCAGCGAGCACCTTGTTCCCACTGCTTATCGTGGTGGCTTTGTTCGCCTTGATGTATTTCTTCCCTTTATCCGTCACCCGACGCAGGCTCCGTCCACCCGCGCTGTTGTCCGGTCACCTGTTCCTCGGACCCTTTCAAGAAACTCACGCGGCCCAGACGCCGTGCTGCCGACCGACCTGCAGTGTTCAAATCCGCAATCTCTGTCGCAGCTGGGCCTCCGGCCGCCGGGCTCGAT
>NZ_WOTO01000030.1 GCF_010993775.1 Fodinicola feengrottensis
CAGCCCGCCAGCAGAGCGCCAGCACGGAGGTTGTCGCGCTCGGTTGTAGGTCGGCAACGAACCCGTGATCCTCGGCGAACTCTCCGGCATGTCTGATTCCTCTTGTGCACTGAGCGGGCGCGGTCAGGTCGCGCCACCGAACGTAGAGTATCCAATCGTGGGCGTACGAGAGTGAACGTGCGCCTTTGCTTGCGCGTCGGGGTCAGGCCCTCAGCGGTGACGACCAGCGAGACGACGGTGGTGAAGGAGCCGCCGACGTTGACGGTCAGGGCCGTACGAGCGCCGTCGACCTGGGTGGCTTCGGCGGTGCCGGCGACCTGGCGAGCGGCGTCTCTGAGCATCCTTACGCCGGTGGCGCCGACCGGGTGGCCGAGGCCGATCAGCGCCGCCGGGGTTGACTGGCAGTGCTCCGCCGGCCGCGGTGGCGCCGCTCAGGATGAGTTCACCGCCCTTGCCCGGCTCGGCCGCGCCGAGGTGCTCCAGGCGCGCCCACTCGGCGGTCCGGCCGCAGTCGTTCTTGCGCAGTTGGCCTTCTTCCACCAGCGGGTTGAGCTCATAGTCTGGTCCGAAGGCGGCCGCTGGGAATGACCAGTCGCGGGTCTGCGCGAGCCGATTGCGGCGGGCGTTGGCGAAAGCGTTCGCCGCGAACGCATCCAGCGGCTCGCGGTCCAGGCCGTAGCGCTGGTCGTACGCGTCGGCGACCTCGGCGAACAGCGCTGGCCACGGGAATTTCGCGTCCAGTGCCTCATGGCCGACCCAGGCGGCCGAGCCGAGATGGGACGCCGCGGTCTGGGCATCGGTGTTGCGCATCAACTCAAGTCCGACGACCAGCGCCACGTCGTATCGCCCCGACTCCAGATCGGCGCAGGCTGCCAGCACCGCCGTGCTGCCCGAAGCGCACGCGGCTTCGTGGCGGGTGCTGGGAATGCCGTCCAGTCCCGGCACCGCAGCCACCAGCAGGCCGCCCAGTTGGGCCTGGCCGGTGAAAAGCTCGCCGGCCAGGTTGCCGACATGCGCGACTTGCACGGCCTGTTGGGGAACTTCGGCATCGGCGAGCGCGGCCGGCACGACCTCGGCCAGCATCTCCAGCAGGCCGTTGCCTTCTTTGCCGAAGTTGCGAGCGAAATCGGTCTGCGCGCCACCCAGCACGTACGTCATGTCGCCACCTCTGCTAGCCCCCGCAACTCGCGTTTGAGAACCTTGCCGACGGGGTTGCGGGGGAGCGCGTCCACGATTTCCAGCCGCTCCGGCAGTTTGTACGACGCCACCCGCTGCTCTCGCAGGAAGTTTGTCAGCGATGCCAGCGAAAGCTCGGCGGACAGGACGACGACAGCGCAGACCCGCTCACCCAGCACCGGGTCCGGCACGCCGACCACCGCGACCTCGGTCACCGCGGGATGTGCGGCGATCAGGCCCTCCACTTCGGCTGGCGAGATGTTCATGCCGCCGCGGATCACCAGGTCCTTGGCGCGATCGACATACCGCGCAGGAATTCGTCGCTCTCACCGGCGATCTCGAACACGTCTCCGGTCCGGAACCAGCCGTCCGCGTCGAAGCACGAACGGTCCAGTTCGGTGCCCGGTTTTGCGTTGAGGTAGCCGGCGAAAACCGACGGACCAGCGATCAGCAGCTCGCCAGGCTGCCCAGCCACGGTGACCGCGGCGCCGGTCGTCGGGTCGGCGAGTTTCACGGCCGTACGCGCCGCGACCGGATTATTCCACCGCACTTTCGATGCGTAGTAAGGGAAATAGGTGGCGCGATGGTCCGGGTCGGGCACGTCGTGCGGGTCGGACACCAGCGCGATGCCCTCGTTCGAGCCAAAGAAGTTGATGACCTCGATGCCATAGCGCTCCGCCCACGAGCGCACCATCCAGGGTGTCAGCGGTGCTGATCCGGAGCCCACCAGCCGGAGCGACGAAACGTCCACAGTGGACATCAGGTCCTCGCGATGCAGCAACATGGTCAGCAGGGCTGGCGGCGCGACCGTGTAGGTGGCGCGGTTTTCGGCAATCTGCTGGAGAAACACGGTCAGGTCGAAAGGATGGTGCGGGACAAAGACGCCACCGACCATCAGCCAGGGCAGGAACATCCCGGAAATCCCGGCCATGTTGGTCATCGGGAAGGGCGACAGCAGCACGTCGGCTGGCCCAAGGCGCGCCGCCCACTGGGTGCCCAGCGCCATCACCAGCCAGTCGGCGTGGCAGCGTGGCACGGCCTTGGGGGCCGCCTCAGTGCCGGAGGTCCAGCAAATTGTCACGCAGTCGTTGACATCCGCCACGTGCATGGGCGCGCGACCATCGGGAATGTCGGCGAAAGAAGTCAGAACGTGTTGCAGTGACGGGACTTCGGCGCGTACGCGCGAAGCCTGCTCGGCCAATGCGTGGTCGCCCACCCGAGTGGTGGTGATCAGGGCGACCGCGCCAGTCCGCCGGCACATCGGCACCAGCTCGTGTTCTCGGTAGGACACCGGGAAAGGTGTGGCGATCGCGCGCCGATCCGTACGATCGCGAGGAACGCCCGGACCAGGTCGCCGCTGTTGGGCAGCTGCACTGCCACCACGTTTCCGGCTCTTACGCCCAACGACAACAAATAGGCCGCGAGCGAGTCGACCTGGGCAGCCAGCTCGGTCCACGTCCACCGTCCCGGGGAGTTTCCGGTCAGCTCAGCCAGATTGGGCGGATCGACCAGCGCGGGCTGGTCGCCGAACTCGGCGACCCGGGCCCGGAGCAGCGCGTCGATCGTGTCGGCGCTCCACCAGCCCCGCTGGAGGTAGTCCGCCGCCCGGTCGGCGGGATGGCATCTCATTTGCGCAGTTGGTCGGCTCGCACCCAGGTCGCGTGGAATCCCAGCGGCACCCGCTGGGGCAACAAAACTCTGGCCACCGGGCCGGCGCTCACGTCGGCCGCGTCGAAGATGTCCAGCTCAGAGCGGTTTTCGCCTTCGTCCTGCACGAAAGTCACCAGATAGCCGTCGTCATCGGACGTCGATCCGTCTCGCGGCGCGAAAGGTGCCTCACTGCCCCAGCGGCCGGCCCCGAACGACCAGCTCGTCTTGCCGCCGGTTTCGGTGTCGTACTTGACAAGTCCGTCGAACAGCAGCGTCGACTCCGGCGAGATATGCACATTGTACGCGTACCGGCTGCGCTTCCCGACGGTCCGCGCATCCACCGTCGGGAACTCGGTGTTGTCGTCGTCCAACGGTGTTTCGCTCGTCTGACCGGTACGCAGATTGAAGCGATAGCGGTGTAGTTGCGCGTCCAGTCGCAGATACGACAGCATTTTCGCCAGTGGTGTCAACGCGTCCGCTCGTGGATGCGGACGAGTGACCCGGCAGACGTCCAGCACGATTTCCTCGCCGGACTCCCACGAATTCACCACATGGTAGATATAGCAGGGATTCGCCTCGAACCAGCGCACCTGGCTCCCATTGCCGTAGCGCGGCAGCACACCAAAGCGGGCCGGCAGGGACCGATCGAAAATGATCTTGTGCCGGCCCTGCCGAGCCGCCTGCATGTCCTGGATCAGCGGCAGATCCATCAAAATCGCGTAGTTCTCGGTGATCGCCATGTCGTGCGGCAACCGTGGGCCGGGCAGGTCCACATTGGTCACATGGGTGACTTTCCCGTCAGCGCTGACAACCCCGTACCGCATGAAGGGCGGCCGCGGGCCGTAGTCGAACCAGAAAAGCTCGCCGGTCCGCTCGTCCACCTTCGGATGCGCCATCAGGTCGCCGACCAAGGTGCCGAGAAAGTCCTCAGCGCCCAGCGTTTCCAGCGACAACGGGTCGATCGCGTACGGGCTGCCGCACAGATACCAGGTGGTCAACACCTTGCCACGGTGGAAAATCACGTCGGTGTTGGCGTTGTCCTTCAACCCCAACCCGTGGGCGTTGCCGAAGGGATTGCCCCTGGGGCTCTCCATCACCCCGGTCCACAGCGCTTTGCCAGCCTCGGACTCGGCTTGGAATGCCTTCGTACGCACCCCACCGGTTGCGATAGCGTGCCTTGCCGTTCTCCAGCTGCACCGCGTGCACCATGCCGTCGCCATCGAACCAGTGATAGCGACCTTCGGGCTGATGCCGTGGATTTGGGCCGTTGCGCAAGTAGACGCCATTGAGGTCGGTCGGGATCTCGCCGATTACCCGCAGGTCGGCGGCGTCGATCTCGGTGTCGACCGGTGCGTACACGCCCAGCAAATACGGGTTGGGCTCGTCAGTGCCAGCGACCTGCGCGACGGCGACCGGCTGGGTGGACTGGGTCATCAGGACTCCCCGGGAGAGCACGGTGCGTACGTACTACGAAACTACGTGTCCGGTTGGGCGTCAATAGGCTTTCGTTGTTGTAGTCAGCTACGCTGCGGTGGTGACCGAGCCGCTGCTGCGCACGGTGGACCTGCTCGGCGAGCAGTGGATGCTGCTCATCCTGCAGAGCGTTTTCCTGCGTGTGCGCAGGTACGACGACATTCGGGTGCGGCTCGGGATCTCGCCGACCGCGCTGTCCAGCCGGCTCGCCGAGGCCGTCCGGGTAGGCGTCCTGGAGCGCGTGCCGTACCAAAGTGTCAACCGGGTCCGGCACGAATATCGGCTGACCGAGCACGGGCTCGCGCTGTGGCAGCTGCTGATCAGCATGTGGACGTGGGAGCGCGACTGGGCCGTCGATCGCCGCATCATGCTGCCCGATCTGGTGCACATCGACTGCGGTCAGTCGACCGCCGCGCCGCTGGGCTGTCGCGACTGTGGTCAGCGAGTGTGGCTGTCGGCGGTACGAGCGCAGCGCCGCGAGCCGCTGCTTTTTTTTCCGGCACCAGCCGGCGTTTTCGCCGCAAGGACAACACCCGGCTGGCCGCCGACCCGCTGCTTTTCTTCCCCGCCACCATGGAACTGCTCGGCGATCGCTGGTCCGTCGGCCTGCTGGCCGGGGCTTTCCTTGGCGCGCGGCACTTTTCCGAATTCGAGCGCGACCTCGGCATCGTCCCGAGTGTGCTTCGGGGGGCGGCTTGCCCGGCTGGTCGAGTTGGGCGTCATGCGTACGGCCGCCGCCACCACTCGTGCGGACGCGCGTGCGTACGACCTGACGGCCAAGGGGCGGGCCTTCTTCCCCACGCTCGCGTTCATCGCCGACTGGAGCCGCACCCGCTACCCGGACACGCCGCCGGCTCTCACCCTCACTCATCGTGGCCACCGGTTCGTGCCAGCACTTCTGTGCCACCACTGCCACACCCTGCTGCAACGCTCCCGCGTCCACCCTCACTAACGGGCACCCATTACAGAGGGTGGCCGGTTTCGCGGAGGGTCCACGAGGGTCCGGAGCGGGACAAACGGGTGTACGAGGAAGGAGCGACGTCGAGTCGCCAGAAGGCCGAAAGTGGGGCGTCGAGGACGTGTACGACGACGGCGCGTACGACGGCGGGGTGGGTGACCGCGACCGTACGCCCGGACACGCCGTCCAGCCAGGCCGTGACGCGTTCGCGCAGGTCAGTGAGGGATTCGCCGGAGTGCGGGGCGGCCGTTGGGTCGGTCAGCCAGGACAGCAGGGCCGCCGGATCGCTGGCTTGCAGGTCGGCGAGCGTACGGCCGCGCCACCCACCGAGGTTCAGGTCGGCGAGCGCCGATTCGACGGTTGGTTCGAAGCCGAGACGCTCAGCGGTGGCGAGGCAGCGGATCTCCGGCCCGCAGACGATGGTCTCGACCCGGCGGAGGCGGTCAGACGGCGTCACCGACTCGGGCCGCTCCAACGACTCGTCAAGCGGGAAGGCGGCGTTTCGGGTGGCCGCGGTGGCGGCGTGGCTGACCAGCGTGAGGCGGGCGGTCACCGGGTACGACACCGCATCGTGAGCATGGTCTCCCGATCCTGTCGCCGATTGACACCACCAGCGGACGAGCCTAGCGTTCAACCGACTGACGACCGCTGGAAGCCGGTGTGAATCCGGCACGGTCGCGCCGCTGTGAGCGGGTTCGCCCGCGAGTCAGACCCTGCGCCGTCGGGAGCACCACCACCGAGTGGGTCGCGTCAACCCGAGGAGTCAACGTGAGCGCAGTTTCCACCCCCGGTTCCGGGTCGATCGCCGAGCCGATCCCGATTCGCATCCCGGTCAGGGAAATCCTGCCGTGGGCGATCTTCATCGCGCTGCTGGCGGTCGTGCTGCTCTACTTCGTCGGCGCCGAGGAAGGCGCCACTTCCCTGATTTCCGGCCATTACGTGCATGAATATGTGCACGATGCCCGGCACCTGCTCGGCTTCCCCTGCCACTAGCGGCCGCCGACCATGAGGATGCTTTTGGTGCGCGGCATGCTGTCCGGAGTGGTGGCCGGCCTGCTCGCGCTGGTTTTCGCTCGCATTTTCGGGGAACCCGCGGTCGGCAACGCGATCTCCTTCGAGTCCGCGCTGGACGCGGCGAAGGGAGACGCGCCGGAGCCGGAGCTGGTCAGCCGGGCCATCCAGAGCAGTTTCGGGCTGGCGACCGGGGTCCTGGTCTACGCGATCGCGTTGGGTGACTTTTTTCGCACTGGCCTTCGCTTTCGCGTACGGGCGGGTTGGCCGGCTGACTCCGCGGGCGACCGCCGCGGTGGTCGCGCTCGGCGGCTTCCTGGTGGCGTTTGTGGTGCCGTTCCTCAAATACCCGGCAAATCCGCCGTCGATCGGCAACCCGGACACCATCGGTGAGCGGACGGCGACATATTTCGTGATGGTCGTGCTGTCGATCGCGATCGCGGTGGGCGCCACCTATCTCGGCCGCCGGCTGCTGCCCAGGCTCGGCGGCTGGAATGCCACGCTCGTCGCGATAGCCGCTTTCATCGCGGTGGCCGCGATCGCGGCTTTCCTGCTGCCGGCGATCAACGAGGTCCCCACCGGCTTTCCGGCCGCTGTGCTGTGGAATTTCCGGGTCGCGTCGCTGGGCACCCAGTTGGTGATGTGGACCACCATCGGCCTGCTGTTCGCGCGCGCTGGTGCACCGCCCGCTGACCCAGCGCGCCGCGCTGCTGGCGGCCACCGCGCACTGACGGGAATCGGAGCCGGCTCGCGGGTGTTCCCCGGTACGTGAACGCGCCCATAAAAATTGACATCTGGTCCGATATCGCCTGCCCTTGGTGCTACGTCGGCAAGCGCCGGTTGGAGAGTGGCCTCGCCGCGTACGCACAGGACGAGGCCGCGCTCCCGGTCGAGGTGGAATATCACAGCTTCGAGCTGACCCCCGAGATGCCGGACGACTACGACGGGACCCATACGGACTTCCTGTCCACGCGTAAGGGCATCCCGGTCGGCCAGGTCGAGAAGATGGATCAGCGGATCGTGGAGATCGGGGCTTCGGTCGGTCTCGATTACCATTTCGACAGCCTGCGCCCGACGAACACCGTCAAGGCTCACCAGGTGTTGCATTTGGCCAAAGCGCGGGGAAAACAGGCCGAGCTCAAAGAGCGGCTGCTGTCGGCGTATTTCGTCGAGGGCCGTCGGCTGGCCGATCCAGAGGTGCTCGCCGACCTGGCCGCCGAGGTCGGGCTGGACCGTGCCGAGGTGCTGGACGTGCTGGCGAACGACAAGTTCGTTGACGACGTACGGGCAGACCAGCAGCAAGCGCTGCGCTACGGCATTCAGGGCGTGCCGTTTTATGTGGTGGAAGGAAAATACGGAATCTCCGGCGCGCAGGCCAGTGAGACTTTCGTAGAGGTGCTGCGAAAGGTGGCGAAGGAGCGGGATGCCTGACGAGCCGCTGGAGCTGGTAGTGGTCGGAGACGACCAGGACGCTGTTTGTACGGACGGTTTCTGCTCGGTCCCGGAAAGCGAGCCTGCGGAGCGTACATCCAAGGAATGACGTCCCGTTAGTCGCCGCAGCTGACGCGGCCGGTGTTCACCTTTGACATGCTCGTTCAGGTGAGCGAAACGATCTTGCGGCGTGTGGTGGTGACAGTAGGCGCGGCCGTTTTCCTGCTGAGCCTGATAATGTTGCCCTTGACCGGTCACGCAAATGTGACCGGGTCCTCCGATGCGGGTGCCCCGACGCACGCAACCGCTGTGGATGGTCGTCCTGCCGCTGGCCGTGGGCGCTGTGCTCGCGTTGCTGATCCCGCCACGACCGCGGGAATCGCACCAGCTCACGGGTCCCCGGTCGGTGGTGCTGCGCCGGATGGGGTTGCTGGTCGGCCTGGCGGTGCTGTTCCCGCTGGTGATCGGGGTCGGCGGGCTCGGCCACAGCGGCTGGTATCTGATCCTCAAGATGGCCCTGCTGCTGCTCGTACCAGCGGTGGCTTTTCGATTCCTGCGGGACAAGAACCAGCCGGCCAAGCTGCCGCGATGGTTCCCGCGCTCGCGATTGCCTTGGCTGGCACCGATTCCGGTGATCGCCGGGTGGGGGCGCTGCTGACGTACGTCGTCGGCCCGCTGGCCGCTCCGGTCCCGACGATCCAGCAGTATCCGGACCCGGTCTACGTGGCGATCGCGGCCGTACTGACCTTTTTGACCGCCAGCGTCGCCGAGGAGATCTTCTACCGCTATTTGCTTCAGACCCATATCGAGGCGATTTTTGGTCAATGGGGCCGGCATCATCGTCTCGGCGCTGTTGTTCGCGCTGATGCACGTGCCCACCCACGGGGGCGGTGGCGCGCCCTGGGTCGTGGTGGCCACGGCGGTGTCGATCCAGGGCGTCGGCGGCGCCTTTCTCGGTCTTTTGTGGGCTCGCTATTGCAATATCTGGGCGAGCATCGCCGTCCACACGATGATCAACGGCCTGCCGGTCGTCCTTTACTTCTTCACATTGTCCTAGTGGTCCAAGGGCTCGTCATCCAGGGATTGCAGCAGCTTGCGAAGCAGTGTGTCGAGGGTTTGTCGCTCGGTGTGGGTGAGCGAGGAGACGAGGCGGGTTTCGTTGGCGGTGTGCTCGGTCATCGCCGCGTCGACGGTCTCCCGGCCCACCTGGGTCAGCGCGATCAGGAAGCTGCGGCGGTCCGCCGGGTCGAGCTGGCGCTCCACCATGCCGGCCTCCTCCAGGCGGTCGATCCGGTTGGTCATGCCGGCCCTGGACAGCATCAGGGTGGCGGACATCGCGGACGGGGTCAGCGCGTACGGCTGGCCGGACCGGCGGAGCGTGGCCAGCACGTCGAACTCGCCGGACCGCAGGCCATGCCGAGGGAAAACCTCCTCGACCCGCCGCCCCCGCGATCACCGCCAGCCGGCCGAACCGCCCCAGTAACCCCACCGCGGCAAGGTCCAGGTCGGGCCGCTCCCGATGCCAGCTGGCGACCACCCGGTCGATCGCGTCTTCATCCATGCTCACAGCATAGTTCGATAGCAGATAGTCCGCCATCGTACTATCTGCCGCTCCGTGAAGGTGACGATACGGCTCACAAAGTTGAGGTGTTTCGTTACCTTCGGCGCGGGGTGATCAGGGGCGCGGGGATGGGGGGTGGGTCGCAGGGGATGGTGGCAGCGCGGCCTCGGCGGCGGCTCGGAGTCGTACGACCAGGGCTGCGGGTCGGCGCCGCAGGCGGTCACGAAGGTGACCACCACCGGTTCGGTCGGCAGCCGGACGCCCCGGGTCGCCTCCGCCAAAGTGGTCAGCCCGAACGTTCTCCAGGTGTTCCCCGAACACCCCGAACCATTGCGGTACGGCCGCACTGGTCTGCAGGGTTCGCCCCGAGCGTCCCCTTCGGCTCAGGGAGCCCCGGATGATCCCACTCTTGACCGCACTCGGCCTGCTGCTGGCCATCTTCGCGCTGGTCGCCAGCGCGACGGCCGGCCCGGCCGCGACAACTGGACCGGCGCAGACGCCCGGACCTGTGATCGGGCGAGCGCAACACCTCGGCAACGACTACCCGTGGGAGACCATCGGGCAGTTCGAACACCAGGACCAGGGCATCGATCCCTGGCGTGAGTTCTATGGCCAGTGCGACTCGTTCGCCGCTTGGAAAGCGTACGAGAACCTGCACGGAAGCCAACCGCCATGGCCATCGGTCGTACCAGCGCCCGGGTGGTCACCCACGGATGCGGCCGTCAGCAACGTCAACCAGGACACCTGGGGCAACGCCGGCGACTGGATTCCGGCCGCCCGCGCGCATGGCTGTCGAGGTACTCGAAGGACCGCGCCGCCACCAGAAGCGCGCCGAGCAACTCGGCAAGGCGGCCTAATCGTCCGAGGGAATCTGGCCGCGCCAGTGGTTGAGCGCCTCGGTGATGAGTGCGCGGGCGGGGGCGCCGGTAACGGCTTGTCCGGCCAGCGCAGTGAAGGTTTTCGTGTAGAGGGCGATTTCGCGGGGTTGGGTGACGTTGATTTCCGCGGAGACGGTTTCGAGGTGGACGAGCTGGTCATCGAACATGATGAACTGATTCGTCGGCACCACGTATGGGGCGTCGGTGGGGATGATGCCGAGGCCGACGCGGGGCATCGACATAACGGCCAGCAGCCGGTCCAGTTGCCCGATCATGACCTCAGGATTGCCGACCATGGTGTGCAGGGCCTGGTGGGCGACGACGAAATGAAACCTGTGGTCGCTGCGGTACAGGATTTGTTGGCGTTCCATACGGGCGGCGGCAGCAGTGTCGAGGTCGTCGGGGGTGCCGTAGAAATCGATGACCTGCCGCAAAATCGCACCCGCATACTCGGCAGTGTGGAGTAGGCCGGGGATGAGTAACGGTTCGTACCAGCGCATCAAGGACGTGGTGGACTCCCGTTTACCAAAGGCGCGTTGCCTGCGGTTGATACCCGCGCCTAGCGAGCGCCGGAGTTCCACATACATGGACTCGATGTGCCGCACGGTGGCGATCAAGTCCGGAATCTGCTTGTGCGCTCCCGTGTGCTGGCACCAGGTGCGGATGTCGTCTTCGGACGGGGTTTGTTTGCCGTACTCGATTTTGGAGATTTTGGAGCTGTGCCAGCCGGCACGGACCGCAAGGTCCCGGCCGGTCAGCCCGGCGTCTTTGCGAATATCACGCAACCGATGCCCGAGGGCTTCTCGGGCCTGGTGCACGGAACTGGTCACGGCGATGTGGCGGCGTGGGCTAGGCGTCTGCGTGGTCGCGGTAGTCGGCGTGTGGGGTCGCCTGCGCCCACAGCCGGTCGCGTGTGGTGCGGCAGTAGTCGACGATGACGGGGTCGGTGGTGGATGCGCCACCGGCGAACCGGCCGCTCGGCTCAAAAATCGTGAACACGACGTGTTCGTCGTCGAACAACCAAAAATCATCCGTCGGCAATGTGCCGGTGTCGGGGAGGTGGCGGGGTAGCCAACGGATGTCTTCGCCCGCGGCAATGTTGTGTTCGGCGACCGTCATGCCCCAGCGGGTGTAGTCCACGTGCGGCACTGTGACCACCCGCACCCGCGCCACACCTTTGCCGGCCGCGGTGGCATCGCGGACGAGCCGTAGATAAGGCTGGTGCCAGGCGAAATCATCCGGCTCACCGGCCAGAAATAGGTCGAACGGGCCGGATTCTTCCGGGGTGTGGTAGCTGTCTTGCACTTCTAGATGAAATGCCGTACGTGCGAAGGTGCGAAACAGATCATTCGAGGGCGTCACCCGGTAGGAACTCCATTGACCCATACCTCTTTTCCCGTGCCCACTTCGATGCACGTTTCGTGCGTAGGGATGTCCATTTGCGACAACGCCTGCGTGTCGGCGACCGGCGCACCGTACACCTCGAACGTGCCGCGGCCGGTGTCAACGACCTGCACGTCCAGACAAGTGCCTTCGATCAAGAACCCGAGCAGACGATGCGGGATCTCCACACCACCGGTCCGGCCGGTGACCTTCCAACCCTGCACCACATAGCTGCCCCGGTCGGTGGCGAACAACGTGGGCGAGCCTGTGCCTTGGGTGACCTTGCCGAGGAACGTTAACTGCATGACGAGCCCTCCATCCAGGAACGTGCCCGAGTTTTTTCTCCAACTCTCCAATCGTCACCGCAGCACCGACCACACGTCAACAGTCAGACCCTCCCCATGTGCGATCTGAGCAAACTGTAGCAAACCTCTGGAGTTGCCGACGGCTGCCGCCGTAGCGTCGGCGGCACGCACGCCCGCACCGGTACACACAACGCCGTTGCAGCGTTGCCGGCAACGTGCCGGTGCCGGGCTCTTTCCCGGCCCCCGCGAAGGCCACGGAGGCGCAACACATGGTCAAAACCGCCTGAACAACGCACCGCAGGGGGGTCGGTGTATTGGCTGGTCAACCGACGGTGGTGCGGTGGCGGCAGACCAACGCTGACGCGGTCTACGCGGTGTTGGCGGGGCGACCGCCAGGCATGTCGCCGGGGATGTGGTCGCGATGACCGGCTGGGTGCCCAACGAACCGGAGTCGCCGTTGGTCAGCGCCACCCACCAGGACCGGCGCAACGTGCCGGCCGTTGGCGCGGCCGTGGATGGCAACGCTCGGGTGGCGTTGGTGTTATTGCGCCGCGGGGTGCAGCAATCGAGAGTCGATGCCCTTGATTTAGCCCGGGCGGCGAAAAAAGAGGGCGACCAGGTCAGGACCGCTCACTTTGTTGGGAAAACTCAAGCGTACCAAGCGATTCTGGACATGATCGACATCGAAATTGACAACGAGCCCGAGCAACGCTCGGTCGGTCGCCCGGCCAGCCGCCGGGCCGAACGCTCGTGATGTCCATCGAAGCCGGACTGATCGAGCGCCCAGACCGGCCCACTGTCGAACCCGACCGGGACGGCGACCTTGGGCATTAACCTGCACCTTCCGTTGACTACTCAGCGATACCGCGCAACTCAGTTGGGTAACAGTCTACGGACGAGGTCGACGGATATCACCCGGCTCAGCCGTTCCGGCATACGGCGCAGACTTGCGTCGACAAGTACGCCGTCGAGCAGCCCAGCGGCCAGGATGCCCTCGCCTGGTCCTACTCGGTAGCCGCACCTCGGGACCTCGGCTTATCTCGACCTGCGAGCGATGCTGGACTCTGCCAACGCCAGTGCAGCTACATGAACTGCTGTGCTTGCTTCAAGGCCCCAGTCAGTGCTTCGGTCGCGGCAGGGAGGCCCTCGAGATCCTTAGCGACCTTCGCCAGAGTGGTTGAGCTGTCGGGGAGGTGCTGGAGGAGGGTCGCGGCCTGGGCGAGCTGTGAGGTGGTGTCAGCGTCGGGGAACCGGAATTGGAACCGGGCCTCGGCGAGTTCGTTGATTAATGGTCGAAGCAGTGCGGCTGCCTCGCGGTCGACGGTGTTCAGCTGGGCAAGAGCATTGTCGAATGTCGCCTTGAATTCCTGGAATGCGTCGTCAATCATTTCTTGTAGACGGTTTTCGGTAAGCCCGAAGAGTCCACGCAACGCGGCTTGACCGGTTTTTTCTCGGGCTGTTTTCCAGCTTTCGAGGGTCTCAATAGAGAAGTCGTTGGGTCTGATCTTGTCGACAATTTTTTGTGGTGGACAATGCAGAGCAGTAACAGATTCGTGAAACCATTCCGCTCGGCGTCGTTCATGCGTTCTACGTAGCGACGTCCCCCTTTGTTTGCGGCGCGGATGTGCGCGGTCTCGAAGTTGTTGACTGGCTGCCCATCGACGAATCGTACGATCGGCTGGTCGCAGGTAGGCCAGTAGCAGAGTCCTTGTGACATGGAGACGAGTCCGGTGATGACGCCTGCTCCGTATTTCCTGGTGTTGGTCACGACGTATCTCCTCTGGGCAGCGTGAGCGCTGAGTGCTTGTCGGCGTCGCCCAGCGTGGCAGATGGGTACGACATTCTGGGCTGAGTCGCGGTGGTATGCCCAAAGTTGGGTACGGGCTGGCGTTGGTGCTTGGCGTACGACCGGTTGCCTGTCGTTCTTGTCGGTATGGCATCGAAGGGCCGCCGGCATCTGCGCGCAGTTCCGCGTCTGAGGAGTTGACGCCGGAGGAGGAGCGTGTGATAGCCGAGGCGATGGTTTGTTCGGCTTTCCAGCGCCGTTTCTGGGCGGCTGCTACGGATGACAGCCCGAGGTCGAGAGTGACCTGCTGGAGGCGGTCGCGTCCAGGCGGGTGCGGGCGACAATTTCGGCGGCGTCAGTTGGTGATGTGCCGCTCCCGCACGAGCCGGGCGAGGGCCACACTTGGGTCTCCGCCGCATGGGTTTCCGGGCGCGGTGATGTTGTTTGGGCGGCTGATCTTTCGCGGTCGTGCTCCGGACCGACTCCACGTCGTACACGGTGGCCGAGTTCACCTTCGCCCTCGGTGGCGGCGGACGTTACATCATGAGTTTCCGCCGTATTCCGTGGCCGGACCCAGTCAACTGGACCGGCGACGGTCCGAGTGTCGCCGCTTTTCCTGAGGTGAGCGGCTGAGGTGAGCTGGCGCACCCCGCGGGTGCGCCAGTTTCCCAGCGTTATTCCGGCTTTTCCCGGAGGGTTTCCAGCCGCTGCCGGTATTCCTCGTCGGTCACCTCGCCGCGGGCATAGCGTTCGGCGAGCAGCGCTTGCGCCGACCGGGTCGAGCCGAACAGTTGTGGTGGGGCCAGCCGGCTCCGGCGCCGCCACAACAACACCACGGTGGTGATGATCGCGGCCCAGATGACCAGCCACGTCAACGGAAAGATCGGCCAGAACCCAGGGCCGGGCCCGCCGTGGCCGGCCCATCCGGGGCCGAACCTCGCGAACTCGGTGACCGCGAGGGAAAAAGAAGCAAGCATGGCGAGTTCCTCTCGTTCGTACGCCCATTGCGGCGTGTCAGTTCATCCTCGGTCCACCGGCCGTCGAAGTCGTCCGCTCACGGACGACACCTCGGCCCGCCCGGCTACGTACGCGGACGTACGACGGCGTCTGTGCTGGTCGTAGTACTATTTACGTAGTGACTGAGAGGGGACGACTTGCCACGGCTCAATCCGCAGCGCCGGGACGCGCTGACCGACGCGGCCATCGCCGTCATTGCCCGCGACGGGGTGCACGGCCTGTCGCACCGTACGGTCGACGAGGAAGCGACTGTTCCCAACGGCACCACGTCGAACTATTTCCGGTCGCGGGACGCGCTGTTGCAGGCCACCGCCGAGCGGCTGATCCAGCAGCACCGCGAGTGGATTGTCGAGCAGGTGGGCCGCCCATCCGGCCGATGCGTCGCGTGCTCAGATCATTGACGTGCTGTCCGATGTGGTCGATCAGTCGGTGTCCGTCTTTCGTGGCCGGATCATCGCGATGTTCGAGCTGGCGATGGAAAGCACTCGCCGGCCGGCGCTGCGGGAGGTGTTCGCGAAGCTGGGTGGCGAGGAGATGCGGTTCATGCGGGCCGCCCACACCGGCGCGGATCTGCCGGACACCGACGCGCCGATGCTCAACGCGTTCTACAACGGCATGCTGTTCGTCGCGCTGGCCGTCCCGGGTGTGCTCGGGGACCGTACGCCCGGCGAGGTCACCCGGGCAATGCTGGAGACGATCCTGCTATAGTACTACTGATGTAGTGCTTAGGGGGTTCGGTGCCGCGGCTCAACCAGGAGCGCAGGGACGCGCTCGCCGACGCGGCGATCGCGATCCTCGCCCGTCGCGGGGTGCACTGGCTGTCCCATCGCGCCGTCGACGAGCGCGCCGGCGTCCCCACTGGCACCACGTCGAACTACTTCCGGACCAGAGACTCCCTGTTGGAAGCCGTGATGGCGCGGGTCAGTGAGCGGCAGCAGGCGTGGGTCAGGGATCTGCGCGCCCAGCACCCCGGGCCGTTGGCCCGCGCCGAGGCGATCGACATCCTGGCCGACGTGGTCGACGGGATGGTCGCTCGGCACCCGGACCAGATCGTCGCGATGTTCGAGCTGGCGATGGAAAGCACCCGTCTTCCGGCACTGCGCCAGGCCTTCGCCGACCTGGTCGCGGCCCGGACGGACTTCGTGGCGGAGGTGCACAGCGGTTGGGATCTGCGGCCTCCGGACGGCGAGATCAACCTGATGAACGCCTTCTACACCGGCATGATGTTCGTGGCGCTGGTCATTCCGCAGACGCTCGGCGGGCGCAGTCCCGGCCAGGTGCTGCGTCCGGTGCTGGAATCCCTGCTGCCACACGAAAAGTCTTCGTAGGCTATTCGCCGGTGGGTTTCACAATGCCGCGCTCGTACGCATAAATCACCGCGTGTACGCGATCGCGCAGGCCGAGTTTGTGGAAGACATTGCTGACGTGCGTTTTGACGGTGTGTTCGCTGACCACCAGCTGCTCGGCCATTTGCGGATTCGACAGGCCCTGCGCGAGCAGCGTGAGCGTGTCGAACTCACGGGCGGTGAGCACGTCGGGCGCCTGCGTACGAGCCGGTGGGCGGGCTCGGCTGCCGACGAAGTCGTCGAGCAGCCGCCGGGTCACCGAGGGCGCCAGCAGGGCGTCGCCGGCGGCGACCACCCGGACCGCGGCCACCAGCCCTTCGCGTCCGACGTCCTTGAGCAGGAAGCCGCTGGCGCCAGCGAGCAATGCCTCGTAGACGTACTCGTCGAGGTCGAAGGTGGTGAGCACCAGGACCCGAGTGGCGGGCTGGGCGGCGGTGATCGTACGAGTGGCGGCCACGCCGTCCATGCGAGGCATTCGGATGTCCATAAGGACCACGTCGGGTTGGTGGACAGCGGCGAGCTCTCGACCGCTTCGGCGCCGTCGCCGGCCTCGCCGACGATCTCCAGGTCCGGCTGCGCCTCCAGGATCATCCGGAAGCCGGCGCGTACGAGCGTCTGGTCGTCGACGACCAACACCCGGATTGTCATGACCGTTCCAGCGGCAGCACCGCGCGGACCGCCCAGCCGCGGTCGGCCCGCGGTCCAGCGGCCAGCGTGCCGCCGATGAGGGTGACGCGCTCCCGCATGGCGACCAGTCCGTGGCCGCCGGTGTGGGGTGTTTTCGCAGCTCCGACGCCATCGTCGGCGACCGTGACGGACAGTTCGCGAGGCTCGAACACCAAGTTCACGTCGACTCGGGTGGGCTCGCCGTGGCGTACGCAGTTGGTCAGTGCCTCCTGGACAAGCCGGTAAACCGACAGGTCGACGGCCGCCGGCAGCGGCTGCCGCGGCCCGGTGGAGGTCATCCGCACGTCGATGCCAGCGGAGCGTACGCCGTCCACCAACTCGGCGAGGTCGGCACGCCCGGCTGCGGGCGCAGCGGCGCCGTCTCCCCGTCCTTGAGGACCCCCCAGCAGCCGCCGCATCTCCGTCAACGCCTGCTTGCCGGCCGCACTTATGGCATCGAAAGCGGCCGTCGCCCTGCCCGGGTCGGAGGCCACCACGACCGGGCCCGCCTCGGCCTGCACCACCATCATGCTGAGGTGATGCGCGATCACGTCGTGCATCTCGCGGGCGATCCGGTTCCGCTCGTCGGCGACCGCGGCGGCGGCCTCAGCCGCGCGCGTACGCTCCAGATGGTCGGCCCGCTCGGTCTGCGTGCGGGCCACTTCGCGCCGTCGCCGGGCGCCGTCGCCGAGCAGCCACGCGGTCGCTGAGATCGCCAACAACACCAGCCCGTGATCGAGTGTCGCGGTCGGATCCAGCAGCAGCGAGCCGGTGATCGCGATCGCCGAGATCACTCCGGCGACGTTCGCCCCGAGCCGGCCGCTGTGTGCGGCCGCCGAGTAGATGCCGACCAGCGGCGCGTACGGCACAGCTGGGTCCGGGAGCGGCGCGACGCCGTAGATCACCGCCAGGACACCGCTGACGCTGATCACGATCAGCGGCCAGCGGCGACGGAAGGTGAGCGGCAGGCATTCGGCCACGACCAGCACGTACGCCCACGCTGGCACCGCGCCGCGAGAGGTCACCAGCGGCAGCAGGGACAACAGCAGGACGATCAGCACCAGCGCCGGGTCGGCGACCGGTGTCAACCGCCTGACCAGCGTGGACAGCTCGGGCACCAGCGGAATTTAGCAGTTTGTGCGAGCCGCCGACTCCCTCCGGCGAGGGATCTTTCGATCGCGGTATCGCTCGCGTCGGGGAGGGCCTCGTCGGCGATCCGGTGGGCGCGGATTTCTCCTACCGTCTCAGGGAAATCACCGAGACCAGGAGGACCGACTGATGATTTCTCCCGTACTGCCGGCAATGGTCGGCGGACTCAAGGCGTATTGGACGCAGGCGCGGCCAGGAATGCAGTGGCGTACGTCGTTGGTGCCCTCCTGATTGGTGTGGGCCTCGCGCACGGTGTCGTCTGGTTGATTGTCGGCGGTTCCGCTGTCGGTCCGCTGTCGATCCGCAAACCCACCACTTTCGGGATTTCCTTTGGGATCACGGTGATCGGCTTGACCTGGGTGTCCCAGTTTCTCGCGTTGGGGCAGCGAACTCGGCGCATCACGTTGACCGTGCTGGCGGCCACCTGCGCGCTGGAGGTGTTCTGGGTCAGCCTGCAACACGCCCGCGGTGTCATGTCGCATTTCAACAACGCCACCCCGCTGGACAGCGATATGTTCAAGGCCGCCGGAGCGACAATCGCTTGCACGGTTGTGGTCATCGCATTCTTCGCTTTCCGCGCGTACGCCACCTGCACGGCGCCACCCGCGATGGCCCTCGCGATCCGGATCGGCGTCAGCATCCTGCTGGTGTCGATGGCGGCCGGAGTGTGGATGATCGTCCGCGGTTCCGCCTTCGACCTCGACCCGGACACCGTGGGATCCGCCGGCAGCATCAAACTCGTACACGCGGTGGGAATGCACGCCGTCCAAATTCTGCCAGCCCTCGCGTGGGTGTCGTCCTTTGGTTCCTCTTCCGAGCGTACGCGCCGAAACCTGGTTGCCGTCGCGGGCGGCGGCTACGCGCTGATGGTGGGTTTGTTGGCTGTACTAGCGCTACTGGGCACCGCCTTCACCGCGGCTGGTTTCGTCGGCGCGGCGGCCGAGGTCGTGGCGGTGGGATGCCTGATTTTCGCTTGGACGGCCGCCATTATCAGCCTCCGCCGGCACCGCGTGGCGGTCCCGTTGAGGTCATAGGTGAATTCCGTAGCAGACCAGGTCGTGCATCGCTTTTCGGGCTGTTTCGGCGCCCCAGAGTTCGCCGGTCTCGTCCGCCAGGGACAGCCCGGCCTGCAGGGTCGTACGTGCCTCATCGCGGCGTCCGGAGCGCAGGTGGACGAGCCCGAGACCGACCAGGGGCGAGCGACTCGCCACCGCGGTCGGCGCGAGCCAGCACCACTTCCAGGGCCTGTCGGAAGTGTTTCTCTGCTTCGGCAACCCGTCCCAGGTGGACGAGCGCGAAGCCGCAGCCAACCAGGCCGAGTGTCGCACCCCAGGCATCGCCGGCCCGGTCCGCGAGCGCGATGGCCCGCTCGAATTCCTGCAGTGCCGCGTGCTGCCCGCCGGTGCCCAGAAATGCCCGTCCCCCAACCCCACCAACGCGCGGCTTTCGCCGGACAGGTCCGCGATCGTACGGTAAAGATCCGCGGACCGTCGGTGGTGGGTCAAGGCGTCGGCGTGCGAGCCCGCGCTGGAGAGCACAAAGCCCAGTTGTTTGTTGTGAGTTTTGGCCTCACCCAGCAGATCCTTGGACTTTCGGTCCAGATCCAGGGCTTGGTAATGCACTTCGACGCCGTCGTGGAAACGTCCGAGCCGCAGGTAGGCGACGCCGAGGTTTTTCAACGTTTCGGCCTCCGCGACTCGATCATGGATCTCCCGGGCGCTGGTCAATGCCTTTTCGTGAGTCTCCAACCAATCCAGCAGATGGCCGCGGGTGAGGAAATGCCGCCAGAGACACTGCGCGAGCCGCCAGGTGGTCGAGTGCCAGCCCCGTTCGGCCGCCACCGACACGGCGGTGGTGAGGTTCGAACGCTCAGTTTCCAGCCAGTCAGAGGAGTCCGGCATTTCCGGTAGCGTCGCCGACCTGTTCAGCGGCGCGAACTGCCGGCGGCCCGGCTCGACAACGGTGGCCGCGAAATCTGCGGCCTGCAAGTAATAGTCGACGATTCGTCGCAAGGCGGCAGTCCGCTCGGCGGATGGGTCCTGCGCCGCCGCGGTGGTGACGGCATGCCGGCGTACCAGCGCGTGGAACCGATAGCGGCCCTGCCGTGGTTGCTCGATCAAATGTACGTCGAACAGCCGCTCCAACAAGTCCTCGGCGGTCCGCGGTGTCAGGTCGGCGAGCGCGGCCGCCGCGTACGCGTCTATTTCGAGCCCGGGAAACACACCCAGCAACCGGAAAAATCGTCGCTGATCCATCGACAGTTGTTCGTACGAGAGCGCGAAAGCCGCCTCCACACTCCGGTCGCCGACGGACAGTTCGTCGAGCCCGGACCGCTCTCGTCGCGCAGCCGCTCGGCCAGATAGGCCGCACTCCAGGCCGGTCGGTCGCGTAGTCGGGAGGCGGCAATCCTTACGGCTAAAGGAAGATAGCCGCAGAGCCGGGCGATTTCCTCAACCGCGTCCCGCTGGCCGGCAACCCGCTGATCGCCGACGATTTTGGTGATCAAGTCATCGGCCTGGTCCAGCGGCAGCACGTCCAGACACCGCCGCCGGGCGCCTTCCAGGCTGGTCAGCCGGGCCCGGCTGGTGACTATCGCGAGGCAGCCGTGCCGTGCCGGCCGGCAGCAGCGGCCGGATCTGCTCGGCGCTGCTGGCATCATCCAGCACCACCAACGCGCGATGCCCGGACGACCAGCGCCGCCAGAGGTCCAGGTCCAGGCAGCCAGCCAGGTCCACCGGCGTCCGGCCGGTTTTGATGCCCAGCCCGGAAAGCAGCCGCAGCAGAGCATCGTGCGGCGACAGTGGATCAGCGTTTCCCTGCAAGTCGACGAAAAGTTGGGCGTCTGGATAGTGGGGCGCGAGCCGGTGCGCGACATGGACGGCGAGCGTTGTCTTGCCGACGCCAGCCATCCCGTCCCAGGCCCAGACCGCGGTCGCAGGTGCCGCGAGCGAGTCGATTTCGCTCGTACGACCAGTGAAATCCTCCACATCCCTGGGCAGCGTGAAACGCGTCAGCCGTGGCGTGGCCTGGTTGCGCAGATGTCCCGGCACGACTCGCTGCCGCAGCACTCTGAGCTGCGCCTCCCGCAGCTGGCCGTCCGGCTCGATGCCGAGTTCGTCGTGTAACCGGCGGCGAATCTCGGCATACCGCGCGAGCGCCGCGGTGGCTTCGCCGGAGCCGGCGAGGCAAATCACCAGTCGCGCCGCCAATCCCTCGTTCAGCGGTTCGGCATCGGCCAGCTCCAGCAGCATCGGCACGACCCGCTGATAGTCGCCCAACACGTCGGCCAGGTCGGCGCGGGCGAGGGCTATCCGCAACCGACGCCGGTCCAGCACGTTGACCGCCGGGAGGTCACGCACTGACTCCGGAAGGTCACCAAGAGTCGGCCCGCGCCAACAGGCCAATGCCTGGTCGTACCCATCGGCGGCAGCGGCCGGATCGTCGCTGGCCAGCGCCCGATCAGCCAGTTCGGTGAAACGCAGCACATCCAGTTGGGCCGCGTCGGCCCGGAGCAGATATCCCGATCCCGTCGAGGCGATCAGCTCAGTGGAGTCGTTGCTAGCCACCGATTCGAGTGCTTTCCGTAACCGATGCATATATGTGTAGAGAAGATCCTGGGCGCCAGCCGGTTGTTTGGGGCCCCACAACGCTTCGGCGAGGTCGTGATGGCCGACCGAGTGGTTCGGCTGGACGGCGAGCAGGCCGAGCAGCGACCGACCGCTGTTTGGGCGCGCGTACGAGCAGCGGCCCGCCGCCGGCCTGTAGCGCTAACGGCCCCAACGCCTCGATTCTGAGACCGGAAACAGTCATGGTCCGGATTACATCAGAAATCCATTACCGAAAGAAGGGACAAACGTTCTTTCGGCTCTCTTTCGCCATGGTCTACGGCCACACGATCTCGCCGCGACCGTGAATGGGGACACCGCTGGGTGGCAGAACTGTTACGTCGCCGGACGAGCGCAGGAGCCCGGACCCGTCCTCGCGTACGGTCAGAACCTGGCTCTGGAAAGCGCCACCGCCGCCCACTCGCAGCTCCCCGGCACGGCCAGGCTGAACTCCGAGCAGCCGCAGATAAGCCAGCAGAGGTTGGGCATGGCTGTGCATGTTGCCGACCGGCCAAGCCTGCATGGCGACGCCGAGATGCGGCAGTTTCCAGGTCTGCCCGGGCCGTCCGGACTCCGGCGACATGTAGGCGTCCGGTCCGGACAGGGTCCCTTCCCAAATATCGGGATAGGCCGCGGAATGCGCGGACAACGTCATGCGCCGCCACTCATCCCAGCCCAGCTCGGGGTCGATCGTGGCCGCCGCCCACACCAGGGTCGCGTTGATGGAAGCCCAGATTCCGCCGCGCTCGCCGATCGGCGACGGCCATTGCAGGCGCGCTCCGAGCGGCGAGTTCCGCCGGCACAGCTTGTCGATGGTGGCCAGCAGTGCGACCGCCTGGTCAGGATCGGCGGCACCGCTCAGAATGGCCCAGGGCTGCGCTTCCAGCCAGAGAACGTCGTCACCGACCGGTTCCGCGTCCGGCCCGTACGCCCGGCGAAACCATCGCCCATTCCACTCTCCGGCGACCAGCTCGCGGAGTCTTTCCCCGATTTTCCGGGCTTCGGAAGCTGTTTCAGCATCGCCGAGACGCGCGGCGAGCGCGGCGTAAACGGGCAGCACCCACGCGGCCATCGCGGAGTTCAGCACCGACTCGCCGCGCTCGATCATCGCCGCCCGGTCGCCGCCGACCTCGTCCAGCACCAGGTCGTTCCAGTCGGCGTTGCGGATCCGTACGTGCCCGTGCGCTCCGGTTCCGACCACGTCGACGAAATACCGAAACTGTCGGCGCAGATGTTCGCCCAACGGTACCGGCGAGGCTTTCGACGCCGGATGGAATGGGGCCGGCTCGGCGAAAGCGGCGAGATCCCCGGTCGCCGCCGCGTATTCGGCGGCCAGCCACAGCGCCCACAAATTCTGGTCGGAGGGCTGGAAAAGCTCCCGGCGAGGCTGTTTGTGGCCATCCAGCGCGTAGGGCACGTCCCCGTCTGGATTGGCCCAAGCGCAGGTATTGCGCAGAACCGACAACGCCAGGTCGGGTTCGGTGTAGACCAGCGGCAAGGCGTGTTGGAGCGGATCGCGGGCAGCGCCGGTGAAACCATGCCGATACGAATACGCCGAGCCCTGGTTCAGCAGGTGACCGCCGAGCACGCCATCGGCGCACACCCCCGGACAGCAGTGCCGCGTGCCATGGAATTTCCCGCGCTGCCTGGGAAGCCCGAGCGGCGGCGGCCCGCGGAAGTCGCCGGGCAAGCGCGGTGAAACTCGACGAATAGATGGTAGCTGGATCGACCTCGCCCGTTTCGTCGAGACCGCAACGAAACCACGTCGTCTGGGCGGCGCCTGGCGCTAGCTCAAGATCTACCGAGACGGCCAGCAAACCCTCTCGTCCGTAGGTCCGCGGACCGTCGAAAGCAGCAAGAGTGACCACAGCGCCGGCAAAGTCACCCCGTTTGGCACGCGCCCCGAATTCCAGGTCCACGCGATGCTGTCGTACGTCCCATTCCTCGCGCAGAGTCCACCGCTGGGTCGCGTTCGTGCGGTTGGTGACCTCGACCCTGATCAGCACCCACGGTTGCTCACCTTCGGGGCACAGCACGGTCCGCTCGAGGGTAGCCGCCGAGGTTTGCGCTCGTACCCGAGAAAACGTCGGGCCGAAGAACACCTCGGTGTGACATTCTCGTCGGTGTTCAGGACATCTGCGAGTCGGCTGACTCCGGTGCCGGCTGGGAACGGCTCGGTGAGCCAGTCCAGCCCGGTGTGCTCATCCCACAGCCCGCTGCGGCCGAAATTGTCCGCTACCAGGGTGATCCGGCGGTTGCCGACCTGGATCCAGCGCCGGTGAGTGGGCGGGTCCAACGTCGGGTCCCAGGCCGCCGCGGCGGGGTCGGCGGTGTACTGGAAGGCCGGCACCCCATTGATCGTGGTCCACTCACCGAACGCGCTCAACCCTGCTCCTCAACGGCAGTTCACCTACCGTCTTATAGGTAAGTGAATGTGCTAGGTTTAGCATCGTGAGCCAACCGACACAACCCACCAGTCGACGCGAACGCGCCGAGCGGCGGCGCGCGGAGATCATCGCGGTGGCCACTGAACTGTTTGGTCAGACCGGTTATCGAGGCACCGCGATAGCCGAGGTGGCCATTCGTGCGGGCCTCACCCTCCCCGGCTTGTTGCATCATTTCGGGAGCAAAGAGGCTCTTCTGCTGGCGGTGATCGAGCAACGGGACGCGGACAGCGAGGCGTACGCGACCGAGTTGCTTGGCCGGGAGGGGCAGCTGCGGCTGCCGAGCATCCCGGATTTCGCCGGGAGGAATAAGGAAAGACCAGGGCTCGCGAAGCTCTTTACCGTCCTGGTGGCCGAAAGCCTGGAACCCAACGCACCCGGCCATGAGCATTTCGTCGATCGCTATCGGGCCTTGCGGGCGATCGTCGCGGACATGATCATCGCGGGCCAGCAGGACGGGCGGGTCCGCAAGGACATCGTGCCCAAGCTGAAGGCGGCCGAGATCCTCGCGACGCTGGATGGCCTGCAGACCCAGTGGCTGCTCGATCCCGACGAGGTGGACATCGTGGAAAGTGCCTCCGCCTACGCGGAAAACCTGGAACGAGACCTCACCGCCGGCCTTTGAATGCCGATACCCCCCCGCTGAATCCAGCCCCATGTCTCATCGAGTGCGGCACAATGTCCCGCACTCGACATCGAATGCGGGACATTGTGCCGCACTCAACGCCCAAGCCCAGCGTCGATGCGGATTTTCGCTATTTGGTCGGGCGGTACGTGGCGATGATGACGCCGCTGCTGGTGGGCTGAGCCTTGGCCAAGCTGAACTTGGTCAGCGCGGAATCGTCGGCGAAGAGGCGCTGTCGGCCGCCGCCGGCCACCACCGGGCTGATCATCAGGGTGAGCTCGTCGATCAGGTCAGCGGCGATCAGTGATCGTACGAGCGTCGGGCTGCCGGCGGTGCCGATCGTGCCGCCGTCCTGCGCTCGCAGCTCGGCGACGAAGTCCGTGACCGAGCCCTCGATCAGGGTGCTCTTCGACCACTGGTCGACCGAGTCGAGGGTGCTGGAGGCAACATACTTCTGGGTGCTGTTGATCCAGCTGGCGAAGGGTTCGTCGGTCGAGGTCGGCCAGTAGTAGCCGGCCCATTCGGTGAAGGTCACCCGGCCGAGCAGGACGGCGTCCTGCTCGGCGAGCAAGGCGTTCAACGCCACGCCCATCTCCTCGTCGAAGCTGAACTGCCACTCGTTGGGAGCCTGGACCACGCCGTCGATCGAGCTGAACAGTCCCGCGGTTACTTTGCGCATGGTGAAGCCTTCCTAGTGTCCTGCGTTCGAAGTTCGTTGCTTTATTCGGTGATCCAGACGGTGGCCTGAGTGCGCCGGAGGATCGCCCTCATACTGGTGCGTATGTGGGCGATTCTCCGGTGCTCTCAGACGCCGTCTGGGCGCCGGAGAAAGTAATGAACTTCGGGCGCAGGACACTAGGTCGGGTCGATCAGGTGGGCGGCGTGCTGTGCCGCGGTGAGAGCAGCCGGGTCGCCAGTGCGCTGATAGACCTCGACTGCGGTGTCGGTGAACTTCAGGACGTGCTCGTCGCCGTGTCGGGCGGCCGTCGCGAGGGCGTCGCCGATCGGGTCGGGCCCGGTCAGCTTGTCCCGTACGGGATCGATCGCGTCGAGCGGGGCGTAACAGGCGGTGATGGCAGCGGCGGCCGTCCATGCCGCGGTGAAGCTCTGCGGCCAGAGTGATTCCGGCAGCGCCGGCAGGGTATGGCGTACGGCGTTGGGCGCGGTCGCGGTGTGGACGAGCAGCACCGGGCTCGCGGCGCCATGCAGTTGGTAACGGACGGTAGCTACGTCCACGAGGTCGGCAAGGCCGGCTGGTACGTCGGCGGGAGTGGCCGGCGGGCACAGGCCGCGCAGCGTTTGCGGCCAGCTGGGCAGCTGGGCGAGACGGCCCAGCCGGTACGCGACGAATCCGCTCTGGTCCGCGAGCCGCGGCACCGCGAGGAAGGTTGCCGCCGCCGACAACTGGCCGGCCGGCTCGCCGCCGCTGGGCAGCGGCTGGAACCTCGCGGCCCAAAACGCGAGGCCGTGGCCGAGTTCGGCGATGGCCGGCTCGGTCTGCTCGCCGGCCAGCAGCGTACGTACGGACGGCATGCCCGACCCGGATCACGCCGTGGCTGGAGCCGGCGACGATGCCGGGCAGCAGCCGCGGCCACCAGGTCGCCAGCACGTCCCGCCAGGGCCGCTCGGCGAGCTCACCGGTGAAATACGTGGTCCAGTCGCCGAGCCGGGACCGGCCGGTCCCGAGGGCACTGGACCAGGAGGTGATCGGCGTACGAGCCGTCGGAAGGTCCATAAGGCGCCGTACGTAACGATCAACCCAGCGATCGACGTTGACCTGGAGCCCGCGCCGGCAGATGACCTCCAGCGCCATCGGCGCGTGGTTCGTCAGGCCGTGGTCGCCGCGTTCGTCGCCGCCGAACTCCGGCCCCCACCGATGCAGTCGCTGGTACGCCTCGCTGAGAGTCGCCGCAGATGTCATGGCGACGAGTCTGAACTGCGCCGATCTGCGCCACCACGATTAGATCCTCGCCTAATCTCAAGGCCGTGATCTCCCTGCATCTCGGCGTCGAGGACCTCGGTCGGGTCCGGTTCGCGCTGTCGCCGACCTGGGAGGCGGTCACCAGCCTGCGCACGCTGTCCGTAGGTGCGAACCTGGGTGTCCACGGATGGTGGCTACGGACCGTACGACCGGCCGTCGGCCAGCTCGACTTGCGGCTGCTGACCGCGATCGTGCGCCCACGCGGCTACCTGCCCGACTTCCTGCAACCGCTGCCGCCGCGTCGGGCCCCCAGTTTCGAGGCCGGGCTGGCGTTGATCGCGGCCACCGACCCGGAACTCGTCGCGACCGAGTTGGCGCACCTCGCCCAGCACCGCGTCGCGCAGGAAGGGCCTGGTCGGGCGGCCCGCGTGGAGTTGCTCCAGGAACTGGTCGCCGATCCGGCGGCCGGTTTGGTACGGATTGTCGCCGAACTGCGCCGCTACTGGACGGTGGCGCTGGCCCCGTACTGGCCACGCGTAAGGGCGTTGCTGGAAGCGGACCTCATCTACCGGCTCGACCAGTTGGCCATCGGTGGTGTGCACCAGATGCTCGACACGCTGCACCCCCTGATCAGCATCCACGGCGACACCCTGCGTGTGGTGAAGTACTACGACGGGCACGCTGACCTGCGACAACGTGGCCTGTTGCTGATACCGTGCGCGTTCGCGTGGCCAGACGCGATCGTGCGTACGGCCGACCCGCAGCCCGCGCTGAGCTACTCGCCGCGGGGCCTCGGCCGGCTCTGGGAAACGCCCCGCGCCCGGCGCGGCTCACCGCTCGCGGGCGTGATCGGCCGGACCCGCGCGGTCCTGCTCGCCCAGCTTGACCTGCCGATGACGACCACTCAGCTGGCCGCCCAGTTCAGCCTCAGCGCCCCGACCTTGAACGTGCACCTCAAGGCACTGCAAGCCGCTGGCCTGCTCACCTCCCACCGGGACGGGCGCGCGGTCCGCTATACCCGTACTGACCTGGGCGAACGCCTTCTGACCGGCACTGAGGTCGGCTAGTACTGCAGGGCTACTCATGGGGATGAGAGTCGAGATCCAAGTGCCGTCTGGTGGTGCGGCGGGGCCGCCCTGCGTGGCAGCGCCACGTGGGCGGTTTCGCCGTGCCGTCAGGCGGCGCTTGGGCTCGGCTATCGCCGCTTGAGTAGCCCTGTAGTACTAGCGCAATACGCTGGCGCAATGAAGCCTGACGATCCGCGGGTACGGCGCAGCCACGAGCACGGTGGCGGCGCCGGTTCCTCGTGGGCGGCCAGCGACCCGTACCGAGCTGACCGGGACCGGGTGGTCGAGTCGCCGTTTTTTGCCCGGTTGGCCGGCGTCACCCAGGTGGTCAGCCCGACCGGATCGGGGTTGTTGCTGCACAACCGGTTGACGCACAGTCTGAAAGTCGCGCAGGTCGCCGTCCGGTTGGCCGAGCGAGTGTCCGATGTGGACGCTGAAGGCGTAGTGGCCCGGTTGGGTGGGTGCGACCCGACGGTGGTCGAGGCCGCCGCGCTCGCGCACGACCTCGGGCACCCGCCGTTCGGGCATTTGGGGGAGCAGGTGCTGGACCGGCTGGCCCGGCAGCGGCTGGGACTGCCGGACGGTTTCGAAGGCAACGCGCAGTCGTTCCGGATTATCACCACCACGGACGTACGGGCGCGTTCCGGCGTTGGTATGGACCTGACCGCGGCCGTACGGGCAGCGGTGTTGAAATATCCGTGGGCGCGGCGCGCTTTTCCGCGGCCCCATCCGTCCGCGATGCCTGTCCCGCGCGCGCGGCGCGGCGCCGTCAGCGGACGACCCGGACGGCGGGTCGCTCAAGTTTTCGGCCTATCTGAACGAACTCGACGAAGTCGTCGATTGTCGAGCTCCGTACGAAGGTCTTGTCGCGCCTTGGCAGCAAACTGTCGAGGCGGCCGTGATGGACACTGCCGACGACATCGCGTACGCCATTCATGACATTGAGGATTTCCATCGGGTCGGCGTGCTCGCCCACACCGCGGTCGCGGCCGAATTGGAAGGCTGGCTGGGCCAGTCGGTCGTACTGGCCAGCTGGCCGATCCGGCCCTGGGCCGGCAACCGGGTCATGGCCTGGAAACGCGCCGCCGACGGATGCGCGGCCGCGACAGTTGGATCTATGACGACGATGCTTTCGCCGCCGCCGTCCAGCGGGTCAGTCGGGAATTGGGTGACGGCCTGCTTTCCACGCCTTTCGACGGTTCCATCGCGGCCGAGCGCGCGGTCGCGGAGTTTTCTGGAAAATGGACGGAAAGACTGGTCGACGGCGTTCGCGTACTGGCCGAACCGCCGGTACGAGCGGCGCATGTGTCGTTGGAGGCGGCGCAGTGGCACGAAGTGCAGGTGCTCAAATTCCTGCACCAGCGGTTTGTCTTGGAGCGCCCCGATCTGGCCCTTCACCAGCGCGGCCAGGCCCAGTCGGTGACCACTTTGGTGGAGGCACTGGCCGAATGGCTGGACGACGCGCGCGCACGAAAGCGCTCGGCTGCCGCGGCGGCTGCACGACCTCATTGAGATCGCCCATGGGGAGTATGCCCGCATCGACCCCGAATGGCTGGGTGGCACCGATATCCTTCGACTCGCTCGCGGCAGGGCGATTATCGACTTCGTCGCGTCCCAGACGGACAGTCAGGCGCGGGCCATGATCGAAGTGTTGTCCGGTCGGTCCGGCCGACTCTGGACCGACACTTTTGTCTTGTGATCGCTGACTGCTCCCCGCAGGAATGTCCAAGTACCGAAAAGCTGGCTTCGCACTGCTTTCCAATCCGAGTCGTACGTCCGAAGCGGACGCTAGGCAGAGTCTTCGGCGGCGGCGCGGTCTTGTTTGGCTTGTTTGATTGTTTCGAGAAGTCTCCGCGTTTTGATGACCTGAGCGTCCTTCTTGCCTCGGCCGCCGCCGCCCTCGGCCAGAAGGCCCCAGCGCGACGGCGGCCGCTCGCTTGGCCTTGCCGAGTTTGCCCAGCTCCAGATAGACCTCAGCGGTCATCCGTGCCGGCCACCCGGCACTGGCCGGCCAGCCTCCTTCTTCGTACAGTCGCGGGCCTGGTCGAAGATCACAATGGACTCCGCGTTGAGATCAAGCTGCCAGAGGGCGTAGCCGATGTCGAACGTGGTTGACGCGACCAGCCACGCGCGCTTGGATCCGGTGGGCAGCGCCGCCGCTCGTCGCTCGGACTCGACCGCTACCTCATAGGATTCCAGGAAGTGGTTCGCTTCGGCGAGCGCGTCGACCTGACTTCGCAACGACCCGATGGCGTCGACGGAAGAACCACTCGCTTCGTAAAGCTCCGCCGCCTCGGCGAATTTCGTTGCCGCGTCAGCGGGTTCGTGGCCTTTTCTCAGTGCGCGCCCGGCCTTGTCCAGCCAGGGTGCGACCGCGGCCGGCCGGCCCTCGGTGCGCATTGAGTCGGCCATGCTTTCCAGTGTCCGGGCCGCGTCCACGTGTTCGCCGAGTTCTGCCTGGCATTCGGCCAGGAGTTCGTACGTCTGGCGTACGTCCGGAGTGTCCAGCTGTTCGACCTTTTCGAAGTCGTAGCGGGCCATTTCAAGCGCCTCAGCGGCGTCGAGCCAGTTTCCCTGATGGTGGTAGGTCTCGCCGAGGCGCAACTCGGCGACGGCACGGCCGGCCCGGTCTTTGGTGCGTTGCCAATGCTGGACGGCGGTGAGCGCGATTTCCAACGTCGCAGGCGCGTCCAGGTGGTCAGCCGCGCGCAGCTTATCCCAGCGCAGGTCGGCGGCCTGCGCCGCTGCCGTCTCGATCTCGACGCTGGCTGCCGTGGGGAACTCAGGCTGGTTGGTTTTGGTGGCGGCAAAGCGGTCGACAGATGACAAATGCAGTTTCTGGACGTACGGCTGCGCGGATATCGTCGTTTCCAGCTGCTCGCTGTGGTACTGGTTTGCGCTGCGGGCATCGAACTGTGCGGCCAACAACCGGGCCCGCTGCTCCAGTTGGTCTCTCAGCTCTTCGACAAGCACTGGACCGCTCGGACGCGAACCGAACGAACGTTGGTGCACGGTGATTCCTAAGTTCGCCAGCCTTTGTAGTAAAAGAACCGACTTGGTCGCGAGCCGGAGCTCGGTCAACGGATCGGTCGGTTCGTCGTACCAGTGTTGATGCCGCTGCAGAATCTCCAGGCCGCGCGTCTCATTCCCGGTCAGGGCACAGAACCTGAGGTGTTCGGCGATGTACGGGCCGGAGTGCAGGTCCCCGCGGTGCAGCCGGTAAGCGCGCAAATGGGCTTCGCGAGCGCCATCCCACCGACCGGTTTCAAGGAATGCCGGCAGCATGGCGGCCAACGTTTCCTGCGGATGCTTTTCCGCGGTCAGCCGGCCGTCCATCACCGGCGCGGCGGCTTCGAGAGCTTCCTCGAAGCGACCCATCCACAGGTGATGGCTCGCCTGGTCCGACGCGTCGGAGGCCGGGTTGGGGCTGTTGCGGTCGCGCTCAGTGGTCATCCAGCGCTCGAACGCCTCCTCGGCCGCGTCCCGCTCACCGAGATTGCGGTAAACCCAGCTGGCCATGTTATGGACGGCGCAGGCTCTGCCCGGCGATCCGGAAGCGGTGCTCAAGGTCGGCCAGCGCGGTGACCATTTGTTCGCGGCTGATACTGGGAAACTTCGGCATCGCCGAGACCACCCATTGGTGTTGCCAACGAAGGGTCTTCGCGTCCCGCTCGCTGAAGGAGATCCGCCCGGCGTCATAATCTGCGAGGCAGGCGGCGAAAACCGGGAACGCCTTGGCCTGTTCCGCACCCATCGTGAAGCACTCCACCAGCTCGGTGCGTACGTCGAAAATCAGCCGCGGGTCGCTGAGTGCCTCGGCCCGCGTCAGCGTCTGCTCGACCAGAGCGGACCGCGCCCGGCCGTACGGCATCCGCTCGGCCTGGACGAGCGTGTCCCGCAGTTCCTGCTGTTCGTTGGTCATGGCTCCAAAACCCGCTCTCGGCAACAGACCGAAAGGTTAGCTACCTGACCAGGTCAGCAACAATTACCCTGCACCAAGGGGCACGAATCCTGGGATTCGCAGCCAAGCCAGTGGGACAACGCTGCCCGAAAACGTCGAGGTTAGATGTCCCGCCGGCCGCCCCTCACAGGCGCCGGGCGGGCAGTGTCGCTGCCAGTACGTCGAAAAAAAGCGGAGATCCTTCCAGTTCTCTCGATCGCCAATGACATAAAAGCGGCGCTTCGCGCGGGACACCGCGACATTGAGCAGATTTGGCTTCTCCGAAGCCCACTGGCGAGCTCCTTGGTTTCCCGGCGCACTCCCCAGCACCATGATCACTACCGCCGCCTCCTGTCCTTGCACGGTGTGGATGGTGCCGACGTTCTGGTACGCGAATTCGCTGCCCAGGATGCGAGAAACCACCTCTTTGCTGCCGCGTACGGCATCGCGGAACGGGCTGATGACCCGGATGCGGTCCGGCTTGACGCCGTCCCGGCGCAGCTCGGCCAGCAGCGAGGCGAGCGCCTCACCTTCGGCTGGCACCCAGTTTCCTTCCGCTGGTCCGGAAACGTCGAACCAGCAATTCTCGCCAGGGAAATGACCCTGGATTTTCGTGCCATACACCATCAGGTCGCCGCCGTACGCGATGGTGTTGGAGATATCGAACATCGGGCGGTCGCAGCGGCGGTGCACTCGCAGCGGCGATCCGACCCAGATCGGGTCGCCGCCGCCTGGTTCAGGCAAGGCGGTGCCGTGGCGGGCATGCCGGTCCGCGGTTCGTTGCACGGACGCGGTCTCGGGAGTCCAGTGCTCGTGCACGCCGTAATAGTCACGCAGAGCGTCCTGAGCCGGTCGGGGGAGCGTGACGATGGGTTCGAGTTGTTGGGGGTCGCCGACGATGACCGCCCGGCGACAGCGCCAGAGGCCGCCGACCGCTTGTTGGGCGGTGGCCTGCCCTGCTTCGTCGATGAAGAGCCATCCGAACGATTCACTGCCCAAATCAGCGAACAGGCGCGGCAAAGACGCGAAGGTCGTCGAGATCATCGGTACGACCATGAAGAGCGTCTGCCAAGCTGCCAGCAGTGCCGGTGCTGGCAGGCGGATTTTGCCCTGGATCACCGAGACGATCGCGGCGAGATTATCGCGGGCCTGTCTTTCGGTCTGGAAGAGGAACGCCTTGTGCAATCGCAGTGCGGCCAGGAACAGCTGGCTTCGCGCGGCGGTGAATTCTTCGTCTGCCCATGGCGCGCACAGCTGGAACTTCTCGTCGTCGGCCACACCGTTGCCGTGCGGCACACTTTGGGGCCACTGCCGGTGTGCGTCCGAGATCCTGTCGTACGCGTCGGACAGTCGCCGTCTTGCGGCGCCAAGTTTTTCTCTTTCGGCCGCCAGCTCCTGCTTAACTTGGGACAGGATCGACCTGTGCGAGCCTCTTTCGGCGGTCTTTTCGTCGAGTTCTTTCCTGGCCTTTTCGCGCAGGTGGGCGAGCTCCGCGTGCCGCCTGGACCAGTCTCGGCCGGCCCGGAACCAGGTCGACAGCGACACCCAGAAGCCGGGTCGGTGATTCGGCCAGTCCTGGTATTCCCGGTCCACGTCGTCAAATGCCCGCTGGGCACCCTCTCGTGTCGCCTCGGCCCGCCGAAGGTCTTCCTCGTGACGAGAGCAGGCCACCTCTCGCTGCCTGATCCGGTCCTCAGTCTCCCGGATTCCCCTTTCGTACCAGGGGAGCCGTGCGATCTGGTCGGCGACTTCCTGGCGAGCGGCGGCCAGCTCGCGCACTGTGGTGGTCGCGGCCTGGAATTCGCCGACCGCGGTGGCCCATTCTTGGATGCCGGGAGGATTCTTACGGATCCCCTGGAGCATTTCCAGCATCCCGATCGTGGCCGGGCTCGCGGCGGGAGGTTGGCCCGGCAGCTTCTTTTTCTTGCCCCACCACCACTTGTCGGCGAAGGTGTGGCGGTTTCCCATATTGCCCAGCGGCACCGCGGCCAGCCCCCAGGCATCGCGGTCCAGGACCTGGCTCGCCAGATCCGTAAAATAGTCGGCGGCGAGCGCGCGCGCTTTCGGCGCCCTCCACCGCGCCGATCCCGGGATCTCGGCTGTCACATTCTTCGCGGCATCGTTGCCCGCGGTGGCGACCACGATCTCGAACCCAGTCAGGTCGGGTCGGATGCCGCGTACTTTGGCCGGCCCGCTCCGGTAGAACCCTGGAAGTTCGGCCATCACACCGGTGAACCCATCCGATGGCCGGGCCAAGGCGGCTAGTTTTGTCGCGCGCTCGACCACGACGGCGGCCAGCACATCTCGCAACATCGTGGTCTTGCCCGTACCAGGCGGACCGTTGATCGCGAAAATCCCCGCACCGTCCAGCAGCTCACGCAGGATCCGGTTCGTCGCGAACTGTTGGCTCATCGCCAAGGGCTTGGTCGTCGCGGCAGGCCATCGGCCGCCGGGGATCAGGTTCGGCTGGACTTCCGACACGACGGCCTCGCGGTCGGCGCGTACGTCCACCCGGTTCTGGCTTGACTCATCGGAAAGATAGGTGGCCAACCCTTTCCCGATGTCCCCCGCACGCACGGCTTTTTCGACCTGGGCCAGATCGTTCGCGATGTGGCTGTTCATGAAGTTCTGCTCGCCGGCGGTGTCGCTGTCTCGCACCGGAACCTGGACGCATCGTACTCTGATTCGGCTGGCCAGCAGGAAATCCCGCAGTCCGAGTCCGGAGGCCAGTTCCTGGGTGAATCTGTGCAGATCTTTGATGGTGAGCGCCAGCCTGGGGGGGTTTCGGCGCTCCGGCGGCACTACCGGATGGCTGTCCCTCGGAGGCATCTTGGTCGGGCTTGTCCCGCTTGCCAGGCGTCAGCAAACTCTCAGCGAACTTCCCAGCCACCACACCGGCAATCCCACCGACCACCGGCCCGGCGACCGTGCTCACTCCCACGCCGACCGAAGCCGCTACCACCGCGCCGGTAGCCTTGGCGCCCTCGGCGATCGCATCCATCGCCGCGCCTTTCGCATGCTGGGCGACTGCTTTTCCTGCGGTCGCCAGCACCGTATTCACCGTGCCGTCAGTTGCCGTCGGAAATTTCGGTGGGTGCGAGACGGTTCAATCCTTCGACAAAATCGCGCTCTTCCCCGTCAAAAAAACCGTCCAACCAGCGTGGATTGTGTGGTCCGACGGCCCGCAATCGGTGGACCGCCCACGCGCACGCGGACAGGGTGGCGCTGTCCCGGACCAAAGATCCGTGGGCGTCCAAGGTGAACGCGAACATCGCCGTACGGCCGTCTCTGGGGGCTTCATCGGAGGCGGCGTCTTCGCCGAATGCCTTGACCAGCTCGGTGCGCGCCGAGGACACCTCGTACAACCCGCCGTACACGGTGAACTGCCAGGTCATTCCGTCGCTCGGCGGCCTGCTGGTGATCGGATGTGCTGGCTGCCATGGCGCCAGCCCGTCCTGCGGAACATCCAGAATCAGTTCCTTCGCGTCCGCTGACGGGCCGGCGGGCGTGCATTTGGGCACACCTGGCGGGCTGAACATCTCGATCGCTCGCCAGAACTGCACCACCTGCGCCGATTGCGCACGGTCTCGCACCACATGACCCCCGTCCACTCCCGATGAACACACATCGTAGGACGTTGATCGCTCAGAGGTAAGCCAGTTGGCCAAACTCCTCCTTTGGAGGCTGATGGCGCGGAAGCTCTTGCCGTACGCGAAATAGTGCCGACCGGCGTCGGCGAGGGTGGATTCCAGCGGCTTGACGTCCACGAGAGGGCCAAACGCTCGATGACCCATTCCAGGATACGTGTTTGCTCCTGGGGATATATCCAGCTGATGCCGGACTTTTTTCGGCCGCTTAGTGGAAGTACGGGCTTGACCAACTTGAGGACATCGCCTTTGCCTCCCGTTGTGCAGCTGGAGAGCATGGTGCTCCATTGAAGCCCGGCCGCGAACTGTTTGGCGGGCACGGCGAACTGAATCACCCCCCGGGCTTCCAGTGAATCCAGGGACAAGTTCGGCTGGGGCGCGACGGTCTGCATCGCACCCCAGCCGGCCGGTTTCGATGATTTAGCAGACTTTCCAATGGGCGACGTGTCCACGGATCGCGACGCCCACGTCATCTACGGCAGAATAGCCCTGCGTCTCAAGCAGGATCTGATTGCTGGAATTATAGAAGGTGGTTGGCGCGTTGCCCGTCTGGTTGTTGATGAACGAGCCGAAGTTACTGGAAGGGGGATTGATGGTGGTGCCACACGGCCCGCCGACGGGATTGTATCTAGTGCCGGTGAAATGCGTGCTGGACCAGATACAGACATCTCCGGATGGGCAGGATGGCAAAGCTGCAGGCCCTGCCGGGTGTGTCGATGAGGCGCGTAGGGCGACGGTTCCTGAATGGGTGGATGCGGCAGTCGCGCTGGATGTGACGCTGATGCCGACAAACATGATGATCGCGAACAGGGCCGCCAACAACGAAACGACCTATGGTCTCTTCCCTCTGGTCATGCTCACCTCGCAGGTTCGTGTCGAACAGGCATGTGCGACGCCCGGATACGCAAGGGAAACTTCCCTGATCCAGGTCTGAGACTCCCTCGTCCTTTCCTGTTTGTGGTTTCCTCGCTCCGCCTACATGCTGGCCCAACCCGCGGCGGCAAAGAAGAGTTTTCGGTCTCAGCCGAATTGGTCTTTGCGGTGGCGATTAGTGGTTGAGGGCGGCTCGTACGGTGGCGGTGATCCGCTCGGGTGAGTATTTCTCCGGAGCGGTGAGGACCAGCCTCGCGGCCATTTCGAACAGGGCGATCACGGCGTGTGCGACGAGGTCCGGGCTGAGATCGGGCGAGAGGCGCCGGCGCGCGCAGAAACTCGCCGGCCATTTCCTCGGTGCGGTGCAGGACCAGGGTGCGGGCGTATTCGCGGCGGGCGGCGTGGAACTGGGCGGGCATGTCGGGCATCGGCATCACGATGCAGTGCCAGCGCTCCGGGGCCGCTCGCACGGCCCGGAGAAGGTCGTCGACGATCCGCGCCAGCTGGGCGCCGAGGTCACCGGCCGGGTCGAGGCGGTCGGGCACCACCGCGGCCACCTGTCGCAGCCCCTCCTCTGCTCTGCTCGCGACGCAGGAGGGCGTCGAGCAGGTCCGCGCGGTTGGCGTACACCCCGTAGATGACCGGCTTGGAGACGCCGGCCTGCCGAGCGACGGCCTCCATGGTGGCGGCCGTGTGGCCTTCGGACACCACGAGTTTCAGGGCAGCGTCGAGCAATTGCTTGCGACGTTCCTCGACGGGCGCACGCGGCGCGTACGTACGCCGGCTGGCTGTGGCGGCCACTCGCACCTCCGGTCTGGACAAAGCTACTCTAGCGTAGGATATTACTACGCGTGGGTAGCAATTCTGATTCCGGAGGGTCCGCCATGGCCGATCTCGCCACCTCGCAGGACTACGGGTTCTTCGGCCCCGGCTCGCCGACCTGGAAGGTGTGGACGGGCCCGACCGCGCTGATCGGCTTCCAGCGCTCGGTCGTGCTGGAGCACTTCGACCCGGACCTGGCCGCCGCGGTCGCCGACACATGCGCGGCATCTACACCGATCCGCGCGGGCGGTTGGATCGTACGCTCGCATACTTTCTGACCGTGGCGGTCGCCGACGGGCGTACCGCGATCGCCGCGTCGGACCATCTCATGCGGGTGCACGCGGCGGCGACCGGCATCGAGCCGATCAGCGGAAAGCGTTACAGCGCCAACAATCCCTCGTCCCAGCTGTGGATTCACGTCACTGGCTGGCATTCGGTGCTCAAATGCTACGAGATGTACGGTCCAGGACCGCTGTCTGCCGCGGAGGAAAAGCAATACTGGGCGGAGTCGGTGATCGCCGCTGGGTTGCAGACCTGCAAACCCGCGGACGTGCCCAGCTCACGCGCCGAGGTGCGTGACTATTTCGCTGCCGTACGGCCACATCTGTGTACGTCCGAGCGCGCTCATCAAGGCATGCACTATCTCCTGCGTACGCCTCGACGCGGTGGCAACGCCCGGTTCTGGGCGTTGAGTCGGCTGATGGCACCGGCCACGATCGCGACTTTGCCGGCCTGGATGGGAAAGTTGGGCGGTTTTTCGAACAGCCTGCCGCGATCGGAAAGGCTTATGGACCGGCCGTTCGTGCTGCCGTACGAGCGTCGAACTCGCCGCGTGGGGCCTTGCGGATTATCAGTGACACGCTCCCGGAAACCGGCCGGATTCTTCGCCAGCACCATCGGCGGGCGGTGCCGCTGCGGCCGGAAACTGTCACGCCGGCGCAGGCTCGCGAGATTTACCGGGAGACAGCTCCCTCGACCAACGAGTCGGCCAGCATCGTTCGTACGTAAAGGACATGGTTCCGGTCGCGGTTGGCGGTGACCAGGCGGGCGTTGCGTAATGCCGTCAGATGCTGCGAAATCCCGCCGGTGGTGAGGCCGGTGCGGGCGGCCAGATCGGTGGTGGTCGCCGGGGTTTGCAGCTGGACCAGCAAAAGTGCCTTCGTCCGGCCGACCACGCCGGCGAGGGCCGTTGGCGTCCCGCCGGTGCCGCTTTCCCAGAGGGCGGCGACGCCGCGGGCCGGATAGAGCAGACTTGGCTGCCACGGCGGCCTGGTGATGGTGGAGATACGCGGCCACACGAAAGCCGATGGTGTCAACAAAAGTCCTTCGCCGCGCGCACTGCGGAACTTGGGCCTGTGCTCGGGGTGATGGGTGAAAACAATCGCGTCGGATCGCCAGGCCACCTGCGGGTGTAAATCGCGGAAGAGCAGCCGCGCGCCGCCGGCGGCCATCTGACGGGCCCGATAGAAGACATCGCCGTCGAGAAGTCGTTTGATCCGCGGCCAGTGCGGCGCGAGAGCCCATTCCCAGTAATCCCGGATCGAGTCGGCGAGCCGTGCCAGCCCGTCTTTTGGGTCCGCGTAAAGGTCCTGCACGCGCCGGGTCCGCCGGATCTGGAACACTTCGAGATCGTGGCGGACCTGATCGGGCTTGACCGTACGAAGCCGACGTAGGTCCGCTTCCAGGTCGGTGGCCGGGCCGTCCGGTGGCGGCGTGAGGAAATCCGGGATCCGGATCGGCGCGTTGATCAGTTCGGAACAGCAGTGCGAGAGTGGACGCTGACTGCCGAAATCGCGGCTGGACCTGCCGAACCCATGGCAGGTGGGGTGCGTGGTACGACGGGTTTTTGATGACCCGGATGCTCATCACGGCCTCGCCCAGCGCCGAGAAGGCCAGTCTCGTACGGGCGAGGTCCTCGGTCGTGAAGGCCAGCTCGAGTGCCACAAATCACCCCGGTTCTTAGCTATAACTAAGAGCGTAGGCCATCGCGGAGAGCTCCGCGAAAGTGACTATCGTGAAAACAGACACCGCCGACCGGCTGCCTCGGGTCTTCTGGATAGTGTTCGCCGGTCAGCTGGTGAACCGGATCGGCAGCATGGTCGCCACTTTTCTGGTTTTCTACCTGACTTCTCGCGGCCTGACCGTGGCTGGGATCGGGGTTGTCACCACCGCGTTGGGCGTCGGTGGACTGCTGAGCCAGCCGGTCGGCGGATTTCTGGCGGACCGGTTCGGCCATCGGCTCACGCTGATCGCCGGCATGGTGGCCACCGCCGGCTGCATGGGCGCCCTCGGTGCCGCTCAGAACCTGCCGTTGCTGGCGATTTCCGCGGCCGCCTTGGGATTCGTGGGCGACCTCTATCGGCCGGCGGCAGCCGCGCTGGTCGCCGAGGTGGTCCCGCTCCGGCGCCGTTCGTACGCGTACGGGCTGATTTTCTGGGCGATCAACCTCGGCTATCCGGTAGCTGGGGTGTCGGCCGGCTTGTTGGCTGCGCACGGATTCTGGTTGTTGTTCGCCACCGACGCGTTCACCTGCCTATTGTTCGCCGGAATCATCGCGCTCGGCATCCCGGCCACCGTCGACCGGCGGCCGGCTGGCGGGCGACCGCTGGTTGGCTACCGGACCGCGTTCGCGGACTTTCGGTTGCGCTGGCTGGTGATTCTCACTTGCGGGTATTTCGTCGTCTATTCGCAGGTATTTTTCGGTCTACCGCTGGCGATCACCGGCGCTGGGCTGCCGCCTAGCAGCTTCGGCCCGATGTGGTGGTAAACGGGGTGGGCATTGTCTGCCTGCAACCGTTCGCCAGTCGCCTGCTGGCCCGGTTCGCGCCGCTGCGGGTCCTCGGCGTCTCGTGGCTGTTTGTCGGAACAGGGATGGGGCTGGTTGGTTTTGCTCACACCACAACGGAATTCGCGTTGGCCGCAGTGGTGTGGACGGTCGGCGAGGTCGGCGCCGGCGGGGTCGCGGCCGGGCTGGTCGCCAACCTGGCGCCGACGGGTGCGCATGGCCGCTATCAGGCGTTGTACGGATGGAGCCAGGCGGTCGCGAAAGTGATCGCCGGCGCGGTGGGGCCGGCGGTCTATGTGACGGCTGGGCCGGCCGCGTTGTCCATCGGGTGCGTGGTCGTGGCCTTGGGATGTTGCGTGACCGCCTTCCGGGTCGCTCCTGCCTTTCACCGGCCTTCAAGCCGAAACATTCCTTGCGCGGACCGGCAGGATGCCCGGAGGGCCGCCTGTTAGGGAAGGACCGCAGGGCGCTGCGTCGGCTACCGTTCGCCGGTGGCAAGCAACGAACAGGAGCTGCGCTGGCAACTCGGCCAAGCGTACCAACTGCCTTATAGCACCGCACGTACGTCGCTGGTCGAGGAGATTCTCGGCCACGCCGAGGCGACTGGCGACGACCGGCTGGTGTTCGACATACGAGTGGCGATGATTGACTCCGCCAATTTCGGTGGCGAGCAGGGAAAGGGGTTCGAGTCCTTCGCATGGTGCCTTGCCGCGTACGATCGCGCCGAGGTGCGCTTCACCGACGTGGACCTGCAAACGCTGCTCTGGCGGTTCAAGTGGATTATCGGCGCGATGCCCAACTATCCCAGCATCAGCCTCGAACAGACCGAGCGGGCGCTCGCGGACATGGAGCGGCGCTATCGCAATGCTGGCCGCAGCCTCAAAGCGGTCTATTCGGAGCAGCGCAGGTTTTTCCGGCATCTCGGTGACCGTGCAGGCGCCGAGCGGGCCTTCCAGCAATGGCTTCTCGCTCCGCGCGGGATCGTACCAGCGACTGCGAAATCTGCGAAACCGCCGCAATGATCCATCACCATCTCTGGATGGATCGCGATAATACCGCCATCGAGCTCGCGAACGAGGCGTTGGCCCGCGGGCGGAAATGCATCAACCAGCCGCAGGGGATTCGCTCCGCGATCATGTTGCCATTGGTGCGACAGGGAAGACTCGAAGAAGCTCGGCACGCTTTCGTTCATGGTTACCGAAAGCACCGCAACGAGCCTGGCGTCTGCTGGTCGATTGCCAACTATCTGGAGTTCTGTGCGCGTACCGGAAATGAGGCCCGCGGCCTGGAAATCCTGAACCGGCACCTTCGCTGTCTCGACGAGCCTGACAGTCCAGCCGGCGAAATGTGGTTCTCCGTTGACGCGGCGCTGCTGCTGCGCAGAATGCAGACAATCGGCCAGCGGGAGCTGAAAATCACCAGGCCGGCTTACGGCGACCGGTCCGAAGCCGTACTCACCGCCGCTGAACTGCGCGTGGTGCTGGAGAACCGGGCCACGGCGCTGGCCGCCCAGTTCGACGCACGGAACCGGAACACCAGCGTCAGCGAGCAGGTCGCCGCCGAGCTGGTGGTCGAACCGGTCATCGACCGACTGGTCCTGGTCCGCGGCGTCAGCCAGTCGTGAGCATGTCGGAGAACCCGGTGATGAGGGCCCGCAAGGCGAGATCGAGGTAGCTGGTCAGGTCCTCGTCGCCGCGTGCCAGCCAGTGGTCGAAAGCGGCGCGGCAGGCCGCCAACGTGGTACGGCTGATCGTCAGTGGGTAGAGCGAGTCCGCTGGTTGAGCCAGTCGGGCGGCCGCGAAGTCGCCGACGGCGCGCTCCCAGCGGTCGTAGTGCGGCGCGGCGCTGGCCTGCAACGCCGGCACTGAACTGATGAGCCGCATCCGAGTACGCAGCTCAGGTACGTCCTCGGCGCGGTAGCGGTTGACGCCCACCACAACCTCGCGGATGGCGTCCATCAGCGGCACGTCGTACGGCACTCGCGCGAACGCCGCTCGCAGGCGCTCCACCTCGCCCTCGAAGTCGTCCCAGAGGACGGCCGCTTTCGAGTCGTAGTAACGGAAAAACGTGCGGCGGCTGACGCCGGCGGCGGTCCCGATCTGTTCGATGGTGGTCTCGTCGAAGCCCTGTTCGGTGAACAGCTGGAGCGCGATGAGCTCCAGTGCGCGCGCGGTCGTGCCCGGCGGCCGGCCACGGCGTGGACTCGGGGCCTCGGCGGTCACCCGTGCCCCCTTGTTTTCGTCACTTGGTGACATTAACATTTCGCTATTCGACACAGCGTGCCGAAAAGCCGACGTGAGGACTCTCGCTGATGAGCAACGCCTGGTTCGAGACGGTGGCGGAGGCGCGGCGACGCGCCCGGCGACGGCTGCCGAAGTCGGTTTACGGGGCGTTGGTGGCCGGGTCCGAGCGCGGGACGACCCTGACCGACAACCTGGCCGCCTTCGGTGAGCTGGGGTTCGCGCCGCATGTGGCAGGTCTGCCGGCGCGCAGCGCGATCTGTCGACCACGGTGTTGGGGCAGCGGATCGAGCTGCCGGTGATCCTGTCGCCAACCGGCGTACAAGCCGTGCATCCGGACGGTGAGGTCGCCGTCGCGCGCGCGCGCGCGCCGCCGCCCGCGGCACCGCGCTGGGACTGAGTTCCTTCGCCAGCAAACCCATCGAGGAGGTGGTCGCGGCCAATCCGCGGACCTTCTTCCAGATTTACTGGTCTGGCAGCAAAGACCAGCTGCTGCAGCGGCTGGAACGGGCCCGCGCCGCCGGCGGGCGGCCGGCGTGATCGTGACCCTGGACTGGTCCTTCTCCCACGGGCGCGACTGGGGAAGTCCCGCTATTCCAGAGAAAGTCGACTTCCGTACGATGCTGCGCTACGCACCGGAGGCCATCACCCATCCGCGTTGGCTTGCCGCGTACGCGAAAACCCGCCGAGTGCCGGACCTGACCGTGCCGAACATGGGCGTGCCGGGACAGCCGGCACCGACATTTTTCGGTGCGTACGGCGAATGGATGAACACCGCGCTGCCCAGCTGGGCGGATGTGCGGTGGTTGCGCCAACAATGGGACGGGCCGTTCCTGCTGAAAGGCATCACCCGCATCGACGACGCCAGGCAGGGCCGTCGACGCCGGAGTAAGCGCGATCTCGGTTTCCAACCACGGCGGCAATAACCTCGACGGAACCCCGGCGACCATTCGCGTCCTGCCGTCGATCGCCGAAGCCGTCGGCGACCAGATCGAGGTGCTGCTCGATGGCGGCGTACGGCGTGGCAGCGACGTGGTCAAGGCGCTCGCGCTGGGCGCGCGGGCGGTGCTGATCGGCCGCGCGTACCTGTGGGGCCTGGCCGCGAATGGCCAGGCCGGCGTGGAAAACGTCCTCGACATCCTGCGCGGCGGCATCGACTCGGCGCTGCTCGGGCTCGGCCGCTCCAGCGTCCACGACCTCACCTCGGACGACGTGGTCGTCCCGCCCAACTTCCTCGCCGCCTCGGCGCCTGACCGCACCGCCCCACGTCCTCTTTCGCTGCTGGCGTATTTCGTTGGGAGCGAACGCGGCTGCCCCGGCGTACGCCGATGTGCTTGCCTGGGTGTGGACAGGGCGCCGATCGTCGTGGAGGTGTGTGATGATGTTCGAACGTTTTACCGATGGCGCGCGCCGTGTTGTCCTCCTTGGCAGGGAAGAGGCGGACATGCTCGGGGACCGGCATCTCGGGACAGAACATTTTCTGCTCGGGTTGATCCGGGAAGGAGAAGGCGTCGGGGCCACCGTGTTGCGGGCGCTGGGCGTCACGCTGGAGTCCGTACGCCGAGAGGTGCGGGAGTTGGCCGCGACCGGCCGGGACGTGCCGGACGGGCAAATTCCCTTTACCCCAAGGGCGAAAAAGGTGTTGGAGCTGAGCCTGCGGGAGGCGCTGCAGCTTGGCCATACTCATATCGGCACCGAGCACTTGCTGCTCGGATTGACCAGAAACCCGGAGGCAACCGCGACCCGGGTGTTGGTACGGCTGGATGTCGAGCCGGCCGCGGTACGCCGAGAGGTCGCCCATTTGCTTGCCGGCGACCCGAAACCCGAGGTGGCCGCCCCTGCCACTTCGCTGGTGCTGGACCAGTTCGGCCGCAATCTGACGAACGCGGCCCGGGAGGGCAAGCTGGATCCGGTGATTGGCCGGGAAAAGGTCCTCGACCGGGTGATGCGGGTGCTTTCCCGCCGTACGAAGAACAATCCGGTGCTGATCGGCGAGCCAGGAGTCGGCAAGACCGCCGTGGTGGAGGGTCTCGCGCAGGCCATCGTCAACGGTGACGTGCCGGAGCTCTTGAAAGACAAGCAAATCTATATGCTGGATTTGGGCTCTTTGGTCGCCGGGTCCCGTTATCGCGGTGATTTCGAGGAGCGCCTGAACAAGGTGCTCAAGGAAGTCCGAACTCGCGGCGACATTATTCTTTTTGTGGACGAGATCCACACGCTGGTCGGAGCCGGTGCGGCCGAGGGTGCGATCGACGCTGCCAGCATTCTCAAGCCGATGCTGGCCCGCGGCGAGCTGCGGACGATCGGCGCCACCACGGTCACCGAATACCGTAAATACTTCGAAAAGGACGCGGCTTTGGCGCGCCGGTTCCAGCCGATCGAGGTCGCCGAGCCGTCGGTAAACCAAACCGCGGAGATCCTCAAAGGCCTGCGTGGCCGGTACGAGGAGCATCACCAGGTGACCATCACCGACGCCGCGGTGGTTGCCGCGGCGACCCTCGCGGACCGGTATATCGCGGACCGTTTCCTGCCGGACAAGGCGATCGACCTGATCGACGAGGCCGGCGCGATGATGCGACTGCGTCGCATGACGGCCCCGCCGGAGCTGCGGGAATTCGACGAGATCGTCACCGAGGACATTATTGCCGAGGTGGTGGCGGGCTGGACGGGCATCCCGGTTTTCAAGCTGACTGAAGCCGAAACGTCCCGGCTGCTGCGGATGGAGGACGAGCTGCACCGGCGGGTCGTGGGCCAGCAGGAGGCGATCAGGTCGGTCAGCAAGGCGATTCGTCGTACGCGGGCCGGCCTGAATGATCCGAAGCGGCCCGGCGGCTCGTTCATTTTCGCTGGTACGTCTGGGATCGGGAAGAGCGAGCTGTCCAAGGCGCTCGCCGAGTTCTTGTTCGGTGACGACAACGCGCTTGTTCAGCTGGACATGTCCGAATTCCATGACCGGTCGACGGTGTCCCGGCTGGTGGGCGCGCCTCCCGGGTATGTCGGCTACGACGAAGGTGGCCAGCTGACCGAAAAGGTCCGCCGGAAACCCTTCAGCGTGGTGTTGTTCGACGAGATCGAGAAGGCTCATTCGGACGTTTTCAGCACGTTGTTGCAGGTGTTGGAGGACGGCCGGTTGACCGATGGCCAGGGTCGTGTGGTGGATTTCAAGAACACCGTGCTGATCATGACCACAAATCTCGGTACGCGCGATGTTTCCAAGGCCGTCAGTCTCGTTTTGTTTCCAAGGCGGCAACGACGATTCCAGCAACTACGAGCGGATGAAGCAGAAGGTTCAGGACGAGCTGAAGCAGCACTTCCGGCCGGAGTTCCTGAACCGGATCGATGACATCGTGGTGTTCCATCAGTTGACGCAGGAGCAGATCGTCCAAATCGTGGACATCATGGTCGCCCGGGTCTGCGGTCAGCTCAAGGAAAAGGGCATGACGTTGTCGTTGACCGAGAACGCTCGTACTTTCCTGGCAAAGAAGGGATTCGACCCGGTGCTCGGTGCCCGGCCGTTGCGCCGGACCATCCAGCGCGAGATCGAGGACACGCTGAGCGAGAAAATCCTCTTCGGCGAGATCCAGTCCGGTCAGCAGATCACCATCGACGTCGAAGGTGACCTGGACCGGATTTCGGCCGCACAACTGGTGTTCAAGGTGGACGAGTACGTGTAGTGGCGAACGGGTGGTCGCACGGCCACCCGTTCCGCTATTTCCATTCGGGCGCGAGGATCGCCCAGATCTGCTTGTCGTAGCGGACCCCCTGGTACGGCCAGAGTTCGCGTTGTACGCCCTCAAAAGTCATCCCGAGTCGTTTCGCGACCGCGGCGCTGCGGTCGTTGTCGGCTCGGCAATGCCACTCCGCGCGATGCAGCCCGCGGGTGCTGAACGCCCAGTCCAGGAGGGCGCCGCAAGCGGCGGTGACCAGGCCGTTCCCCTCGGCCGCACGCTCCAGCCAACAGCCAATTTCGCAGGTTCCATAGGCCGCGTCGAAATCCACGAACATCACGCCGCCGACCAGCGTTCCGTCGAGCCAGATCCCGAAAAGACGCGCACCGTCGTTGGCCTGGCGCTCGGCGTACCGGCGCAGGGTGGCCCGCGCGCCGTCTACGTCCTCGGTCACGAAGGTCGGCCCCACCCAGGGGCGGATGTGCTCACGAGCGCGGTCCTGGTTGGCGGCGAACTCCTCGGCGTGCCAGATCTCCAGCGGTCGGAGCTCGGCATTGTCCCGCAGCGGGAGGGAGAACATGATGACCCCACATTCACACAACAGTCGTTATGATTATGTACGGTAGCAGCATGCCACGAACAAAGGGCGATCACGAGGCCCGCCGCCGAGATGTCTCGGAAGCGGTCTGGCGGGTGTTGACCGCGCAGGGCTTCGGCGGTCTGACCATGCGCGCGGTCGCCGCCGAGCTCGGCGCGACCACCGGTCTGCTCACCCATTATTTCCCCAGCAAACGGGACCTTGTCGGGTACGCGCTCGACCTGCTGGAGCGGCGTACGGACAGTCGCCCGCGGCGTGCGGCCGGCGAGGGCCTGTCGGCCCTGCGCGCCGTGCTGTTCGATGTTCTGCCGCTGACCAGCGAGGACGCCGCCAGTAACCGGATCTGGGTGTCGTCGTGGGACACCGCCCTCGCCGAGCCCAGCTTGAGTGCCGACTATGCCGGCAAGTACGCGCGAAGCCGCGACAAGCTGCGTGACCTCGTTGCCGCAGCCCAAAAGCTGGGTGAACTGCCGGCCGGGGATCCGGCCCGCATCGCGGCCGGTGCCCAGGCATTCATCCTCGGTTTGGTCGTACAAGCCCTTTTTGATCCAGCAGCATTTCCGGCCAACCGGCAGATCGAGCTTTTGGACGACTATTTGGACACTGTCACGAAGCTGTGACACATCGATCGCAAGGTGTGGACATGCCACGACCACAGTGAGCCGCATGCGAATTCACCGTCCCCATCGGGGCACATCACTTCTCGCTGTCTTTCTCGTCCTCGCCGCGACCGGCCTGTTCGCTTCCCCTGCGCAGGCCATTGTCGGCGGGGTCGAGTCGTCCAAGCCGTACGCCTTCCTGGGCTCGCTGGAGCGGCCCGAGTCGCCCCGTCCGGACAAACATGTGTGCGGTGTCAGCGTGCTCGCGCCGCAGTGGGTGATCAGCGCGAGCCATTGTGCGGCCCCGCCCAACCAAGCCGCAGTCGGCACTCCGCGCGGCTGGCGGGTCCGGATCGGGTCGCTGAGCGCGAGCTCAGGCGGCCAAGTTGTCGATGTCGACAAGTTCTATCGGCTCGCCACTCCTCGGCCCGATGGCTTCTTCGGCAGAGATCTTTCGTTGCTGCACCTACGGACTCCGGTACGTGCCGTGCCGATTCGGCTCGCCAGCGCCACCCCACCGGACCACACGCCGGCGCGCATTGTCGGTTGGGGAATGACTTGCGACGATCGGAACAATCCCGCTTGTTTCCCTGACAAACTGAGGGAAGCCGACACCGCTGTCCAGCCGATCTCAGCCTGTTCGACCGGTTTGGCTGGCCAGGAACTGTGCATCGGCAGCCTCGACGGCAGCGTCGCCGCGACCAATATGGACTCCGGTGGGCCGGCGCTCGTACGGGAAAAGGGTCGCTGGGTGTTGGCCGGCATTGTCAGCGGTGGCAACGCGAACCAGCCGGTCCTCTACACGGACGTCACCAAGCGCGCCGCCTGGATCAACGGCATTGTGGACGGCACCGCCGTGCCGCGGGAGGTGCCGGTGCCGTCGCTGGCCGGCACCGTCGAACTCGACCGTTGCATGGCGTCTGTGGTGCGTACGCCCGATGCGCGGCCCGGGTCCAAAGCGCTGCTGCTGACAAATGGCCACTGCGTGGAGGGGGCGCGCCCGGCGGTTGGGTCGGCGTTGGTGGATCAGCCGGCCAACCGGCCGATCGCCATCCAGGACAGCGAGGGGTATGACAAGGTCACGGCCACCGCGAATCGGCTGGTGTACGCGACGATGACTGGCACCGATATCGCCCTTTACCGGCTTGACAAAACGTACGCGCAGCTGGCCGCCCAGGGGGAGAAGGTCTTCCAGGTGACCACCAAACCGGTGGGCGCCGGCGCTCATGTGGACGTGCTGAGCGGAGCTTATCGTCAGCCTTGTACGGTCCAGGCCGTCATTTCGCACCTGCGCGAAGCCGGTTATCAGCAGGACAATTCGTTCCGTTGGGCCGCCACCGACAACTGCTATCTTGGCCCTGGATATTCCGGTTCCGCGGTGATCGCCTCGGACGGCAACACCATCGTTGGCGTACACAACACCAGCAACCGCGACGGTGCGCAGTGCACGGACGGCAACCCGTGCGAGGTGGCCGCGAACGGGACTGTGACTTCCGTACAAGGCCGCACTTATGGCCAGCAGATCAATGCGATCCCGGCCTGCCTCACCGCTCAGTCCACATTGGACCTTTTCGCTCCGGGTTGCGTACTCGCCCGCCCAGCGGCCTGACCGCTCTGTTAGACGTAAGGCGGCTCGGCGCTGGTCCCAGCGCCGAGCCGTTTCAGTGCCGCGATATGCGCCTTACGACCACGTTTCCACGTAAAGGGCATAGGTGCTGCTGCCCGGCTCCCAATAGCATTGGTAGTCCCGATATGTGCCGGCCCGCTGGAGCGCGGCTCCCGCGTTCTCGCAGGCAAAATAGGCCAAGTAGCCCTTTTGGTAAAGGAACCATTCGTACGGTTGCGCCTTGCCCGACGGCGTCGACGCGGCAGCCGCCTCAGCCGCGGTGGGCAGTGCGGTGGCGGACGTGGCCATTATGACCGCGATGCCCGCGGCGGCGGCGAGTTTCTTCCAGTTCACAAGCGACCTCCAGTAAGAGAACCGACGGCCACAGGACGGTGGCGTGTCGCTGTTTCTTTATACGGACCGGACAGGTTCGTTGTGGTGAACCAAAAATGTCGCGTCAGTGAAATCATGATGGGCCATGTTTTGATATATGCATGACAAATGTCAGGGGAGGGTGACATTCGTCAGGCCGGGCCGCAGCTGTTCGCCAGTTATGGACAGCGCATTTGTTCGCCGTACGTTCGTCGGCTGTGGCTCGGGACAGTGCGGCGGGCTGGTCGGCGCGACAGATCCGATCCGCGACGGCTACACCCTCCGGGCAGACGGCGACAAGGGCTACGTGGAGATAGTCGCACGACACCCCGTGTGAACAGAGTCGGCTGGACCTCACCCTTTAAGCTACCCAACCAGGAGCAAGAGGAAGGGAATCGATGGCTGGAGCAGTAGCCTCCCTGCTGGCCACGCTGGTGGTGCAGTTGCCGCTCGGCGCCGCGCTGGTCGCCGGCTTCGTACTGGCGGTGATGCGCAGGCGACGCCATCCCAGGGCGGCGGCGTTGGTCATGGTCGGCATCGTCCTGGTGTTCGTGGCTCTCATCCTCACCACGGGCCTGCGCAGCTTTGGCGGCTTCCTCAACGTTTTCGCGCACGACACGACCGTCGCCGCCGACCAGGTCAACCTCGTCTTTGTGGCGGTGAACGTCATCGCCGGCCTGCTGGCCGCCGTCGCCTGGATTCTGGCCGCTGTCGCGGTGGTCAGCAGACCAGGTCCAAGCGAACCGCGAATCGGTACGTCATCGGGAGCGGATGCGGCATGACGAGCGACAGCATTTTCCTCGACACCCTGTTGCGCTATCTGGCCACTCAGATCCCCGTACTGATCGCCTTGCCGGCGGCGATCGTGATCGTCGTCGCCAACACGGGGCTACGGATCGCCGCAAGACCGTCATCGGTGTTGTCGCTTTCGTGCTGGCGCTGCTTTCCGCGCTGCTGTGGCCGCCGGTCGTCGCGCTGAGCTCTTGGCTTACCGCGACAGACCACGGGGGTTCGATCGTCGGCTCGGTGGTGAATGGTGGCGGTGATTTCGCGCTCAACATCCTGACCGGAGTGGCTTGGCTGCTCATAGTGTTGGCCATTTTCGGCCGCAAGGCGACATCGGAGAGCTGACGGGATTTTGGCTCAGTCGGCTGGCCCGGCTTATCCCATTATTCGCTAAGGGCAACGATCCGGCGTGCCTCGGCCCGGATTTGTGCCTCAACCTCGGAAGTGTCTGGGGCAGTTATCGGGTATTCCGCGCAGTCGTACATGTCGTCGAGTTCGACAAGCGTCCTGGCCAGCGCAAGACCGTCGTGACTGAACTTTTGGTGCGCCCAGGTGGTGAGGTCTCGAGGGGCCAGGTGTCCGGCCAGCATTCGCGCACTCAGAGCGGTGAGTCCGGCCTCCATCGCGTTCGCACTGTCGACGAGGTGATACGACAGGCCCAGCTCGTCCATGGCCGCTTCCAGCACCAAAGGCATCTCGACAACCGCATCGCGATAAGGCACCGCCGCGAGCATCGAAAGGGCGGTTCCGTCCAGGCCGGCGACCAACGCGTCGCAGGCGGCGCGTACGACGTCGGCGGCATCCAGATAGCCGATGCCCTACAGGGCGGCCGCATTCGCCACCTGTTTCCGCGCCGCATCTCGATTCATGCCACTGATGATGACGCACCGCACGCCAGCGGTCACCCGCCTTTTCCAGCGGCATTCTCACCACTACGTCGTCCATGCCGCCTTTTCCTGGAATTTCCGGGCGGCGGCCTAGACGTGCTGTTCGACGCAGCCCGCCAGTTCGTTCAACGCGACCCGGCGGCCGGTGTCAACGGCCTCGCGAAGCAAGTGCGCACGCCGTTCCGTACGGCCGATTTTCGCGCTGCCAATGGGCGGCCGGATCTGCAGGACCGCGGGATGTGAAGCCAGCAGGCGCTCTTCCTCGGCTCGGATGGCTTCCCGCCGCAGCCATGACGCGCCGGCTCCTGGCGCGTTGCGGGCGAACCATCGCGACATCAGCAGACGTTCGCGCGCGCGCGGGGGCCGACGCGGTCTCGTCCGTACGCCGAGTGCGGAGCGCGACAATGTGCGTGGCGTTCTGCGCGAGTGCTGTTCGCACCGGAACGGCTTCGCTCAGCCCGGCGTCGACATAGGACCGCCCATCGATCTCAATAGGACCGCCGGTGAGAAGTGGCATGGCGGTCGATGCTCGAAGCGCGGTTTGCAAGCTGGACTGATCATGGATCTGCTCGTACAGATCGACGGGCTCACCGGTCTGGGCGTCGGTGGCGATCGGGTGGAATGTCACGGCGCTGTCGAGAATTTCCTGGAAGCCCATCGGCATGATCTCGGTATACACCTTGTGGACCAGGAAATCGGTGTCTACGACAGGCCGCCGACGCAGGGCTCGCCGTGGATTGATGGTCGTCCGCATGATAATCGGATCCCACCACGCGTGCTGGGTGCTTTCGGCGCGACCGCACACTAACCAAGCCGCGTTCAACGCTCCGGCGGAACTGCCATAGACGGCATCAAACATCGGCAGCAGGCCGAGTTGTTCGATGGGAATCGTCATGCCGCTCGAGTACGCGCCACGCGAACTCCCACCTTCGATCAGGAGCACCAGCCGCGCATTGTCGCCGCGTTGTCCGGGCACGCTTCCCTGCTGTTTGCGCTCACGCAACAGCTGCAGCACAGTGTCGGTCACCATTCCACCTCGAGTAGCACTTTCATCGTCAGACCCGGCGAGCGAGGGTACGTGTGGCGGGCTCTTGACAGAGACCGGTGATCAGTGCGTTGAGCCCGACTCGCCAGCGACGGTCTACGGATTGCTTTGACGATCCAAGCCGATGAGCTGCTTCCGCGGCGGCCATGCCATCGATGAATGGAGAAGAAGACGTGAGCGATATCGGTGGGGTCGCCGACGAATAACCCCGCGTCCACCGCGCCCCGGATGTGCCGGAGAAAGACCTTCCGCACTTTGACGCCGGCATTGTCATCGTCCGCGGTCGGATCGAAATCGGCGAATGGCCGGGAAAACATGATCTGTGACAACACCGGGTTGGTGACCACGAACCGCCGGAAGGCCTCGGCGAGGTGCCGGAGCGCCTCCAGCGGATCCGCGGTCGGGGGAGTCGCGGACAGGCTGTCGCCGAGCATCCGGAATCCCTGGAAGAAGACTTCCCGGATCAGTCCCGCCTTGTCGCCGAAGACCTCGTAGATCGCCGGCACGGATGCATTCGCGCGGCGGGCGACGGTCCGGGGTGGTCAGCCCTGTCACGCCCTCCTCGGCGAGCAACGCCAAGGCGCTGGCCACCCCCCGCTCGCGGAGGGCGTCAGTGCGTTGCTTGACTCGAGGCACCACCCGACCATAGCAGTCGAACGGATGTTACGGAACAGTGATACAGAACGCTGGGGGCGAGCCGTGCATCCCGCTTCAGCACTACTAAAGCCGGGGGTGTTGTAGTGGACTTTCCCCGGACGTGGCCGATGGGCTGGTGATACGGCTGGTCAAGTGGTAGTCGGACGGTTGCTGCGCAACATGGGCCTGTTGCCGGGGCGACAGTTTGTGGCGGGCAGAGCTGGAAGAGCGACGAATATTCCGCCTCTGTCGCGGCTGCGAAGAAGACCGGTGCGGTGGTGTACGTCGCCCGACGAGGTCCTGGATCAGGTCTGATTTTCACAGTGGCACCACGTGGGAACGAATGGGGCTTCATTACCGCTTCGTAGAAAACAAGCAGTTGAGTATCGGGCCAGCGCGCGCGCTCTGAAATGGAAGTTCTCCACAGGGGCATTTACGCGGTCCGTTTCTTATCCACAGAAACGAAAACTGGCAGCCCGACTGTCGGTGGCAGCCAGTAAAATCGGGTCATGAGCAGAAAACGACGCGCGACCCGAATTCACCGACCCCAACAAACAGCCGTGGCGCACCATGCCACCCAGCTGGGTTCCCCTGCAGATGCTGGAAGAACTCGACCGGTACGGCCGAGCCGACGCTGACACCGCGCTGGCCGCGGTCGAGACGCTGGACAAGGTGATCTCGTATACGCAGGCGATGCAGATGCGGTTCATGGACCGCTTCACCAACGCCCGACCAGCCGTAGGTGCACCCTTCTCCAAATACGCGGCCGGGTGAAATCGCCGCATCACTAACCTGGAGTCTGTCCGCCGCCCAGAAACGACTGAATTTGGCGTACCAACTCGTCCACGAACTCCCCGGCACCATGGCCGGGATGTCTCACGGTCACCTCGACTTGCGCAAGGCATTCACCTTCGCTGACCAAGTTGGTCACCTCTCACCCGAAGACGCCCGCAAAGTCGAAGAAAAGGTCCTACCCGGCGCCGATTCCAAGACGCCTCGATCGATCCGGGACAGGGCCCGGCGGGAGTCATCAAAATCGACCCAGCCGCCGCCGAAGCCCGCCGCAAGAAACTGGTCTCCGAGAGGCGAGTAGAAAAGCAACCCTGCGAAGACGGGATTGCGCTGCTGGGCGCGTTCCTGCCCGCCGAATCAGCGGAAGCGATCTACCGTCGCATCGACACCATCGCCCGCAGCCTCAAAACGAAAGACGAGGCTCGGACGATGGACGCTTTGCGAGCGGACGCGTTGACCGATCTGTGCCTCGGCATCCCCAGCAACGTACGCACCAAAATCGAACTCCGCGTCGACGCCACCACCCTCATGGGCCTGGACGACAACCCCGCCATATTGAGCGGATACGGCCCGATGACCGCGCAACACGCACGCGAACTTGCTGGAGATGAAACCAGTGAGTGGTACCGAATCCTCACCGACCCCGTCAGCGGAGTGGTCATCGACCACGGCCGTACGCGCTACCGCCCCACCAAAGCACTACGGGACCTGGTGAACGCACGCGACCAACGATGCTGCGGACCCGCCTGCAACAGGCCGGCGGCGACCTGCGAGTTCGACACACACCACCCCCTTCCGCGACCCGGAAGGGAAAACCGCGTACGACAGCACCGGACCAGCCTGCAAACTCCACAACGACATCAAAGAACACGGCTGGACCGTCACCCAACCCACACCAGGACGATTCCTCTGGACCAGCCCCCCCGGACGCACCTACGACGTCACCCCCAACGACGAATACCCACCACCACCGTTCTAAACAGTAGGAAGGGGTCCGGTGATCCCGGGTTCACCTGCGGTCAAGTATTCACCACTTGACCGGAAGGGCATGTGCTCCATAGATCCGCATGTCCGAGCGCAGCGGCACCTCGTGCGGCTCGCATGCGAGCGCGAGATCCGGGAAGCGCCGCAGCAGGTGGTGGTAGCCGATTTTCATCTCGGTACGAGCGAGTTGCTGGCCGAGGCACTGGTGGATGCCGTGGCCGAAGGCGACGTGGCTCGCTCGCGGCCGGCTGACATCGAGATCGTTGGGATTCTCGGTCAGCGCGGGATCGCGGTTCGCCGCTGGCAGTGAAATGAGTACGGTCTGGCCTGCGCGGATCGTCACCTCGCCGATGGTGATGTCCCCGATCGCGAGGCGCGAGAGGCCGAGGCTCCCGACAATGCTGAGATAGCGCAGAAGTTCTTCCACCGCGCCGGGCATCAACTCGGGTTTTTCTCGCAGCAAACGCAACTGCTCCGGATTCTGCAGCAGGGCGAAGGTACCGAGCGAGAGCATGTTGGCGGTGGTCTCGTGTCCGGCGATCAGGAGAAGCACCGAGATATTGGTCAGCTCCTCGTCAGTGAGGTCGGTGTCCTGGATCAGGCCGGAAATGATCGCGTCGTCGGGTCGTGTCCGCTTCTGCGCTACCAAACCAGCGAGAAATGCTTGGATTTCCGCGGAAGCACTCTGGCCCGCTTCTTTCGTGGTGTCGATGGCGAGCATGGTTTTGGTGAGCTGCTGGAAATGTTCGCGGTCGGTCTTCGTAGTGAACACCGAGCAGTTCGCAGATAACCAGCGACGGCACCGGAAGCGCGAAATGGGTGACCAGGTCGGCCGGTGAGCCAGCGGCCGCGAGGGCGTCCAGTTGCTCGGCGACGATCTGCTCCACTCGCGGTTCGAGTTTTTGCATACGTCGTACGGTGAACTGACCGGTGAGCATCCTACGGTAATGTGTGTGCTCCGGCGGGTCCTGAAGAATGAACATGCCCGGCGGGACGGTCGCGTCCGGGTCGTTCATCCGCCCAGCTGGAACCTGGGCCTTCAGTCGGTCCGCGCTCAGTCGCGGGTCGGCGAGCAGTGCGCGGGCCTGCCGGTGGCCGGTGACCGCCCATCCGGTGTCGCCGCTGGGCAGCCGGACGGGGTTGACTGGCGCGAAGGACTGGAACTCCATCGGCGGGTCGAAACCCTGACGCTGCCACGGATATGCCGGCAAGGTGGACGAGTTTACTGCTGAGCTCACGATGTGCCAGTCCTTTGTTCGCAGGGGAGGGCTACCAGGAAAGCGACAGCTCGCTCGGGCCGTTGATCAAGGTGCCGACCCGCCAGCTGGGCTGTTCATGCACTGCCAGGTGGGGAAATGCGGTCAGCAACGCGCCGAGGCCGACCCGCAGTTCCATTCGGGCCAGTTGAGCGCCGAGACAGTGGTGGACCCCGAAACCGAAGGCGACGTGCGGATTGCGCGTACGCTCCAGGTCGAGGACGTCGGCGTTCTCAAAGGCGGTGTCGTCGCGGTTCGCCGAAGCCATCGCGGCCATCACCGCTTCCCCGCGCGCGCACGAGCGTGCCGCCGACTTCCACGTCCTCGGTGGCTATCCGCGCCAGGCCACCGCCGTTGCCCAGTGGCACATATCGCAGCAGTTCCTCGATCGCGGTGTTGAGCCGTTCCGGGTGGGCGGCGAGCGTGCCCCAGAGACCGGTGTCCAGCAGTGTGTAAACGAAGTTCGAGATCTGGTTTGCGGTGGTTTCGTGGCCAGCCACCAAAATTGTGACGCCCAGGTTGACCAGCCCGGCCTCGGTGAGGCGGTCCTGGTCGTCGCGGGCAGCGACGAGTTGCGACAGCAGGTCGGTGCGGGGTTGTTCGCGATGTTCGGCGATGTGGTGGGCCAGATAGTTTTCCAGCTCGGCGCGGGCGGCTTGGACTTGTTCGCCGGTGGCGCCGGTGGTACTGAGAATGACCCGGGAGAAATGCTGAAAGAAATGCCGGTCTTTCGCCGGCACTCCCAGCAGCTCGCAAATCACCGTGACCGGCAGCGGCAGCGAGAAATTGTCGACCAGGTCCACCGGCGCGCCCTTCGCGCGCATGCCATCGATCAGGTCAGCCACCACCTGCTCGGTACGCGGACGCCAGCTTTCGATGTTCTTCATGGTGAAAGTGCTGGCCACCAGCCGGCGCAGCCGGGAATGCTCGGGCGGGTCCATCGACAGCAGGTTGTCCGGCTGGGCCGGCACCGGTGTGCTGCGCGGCACGTCCCGCGCCGACCGCCGCGGCCCGCGAGAACCGCGGATCCGCCAGCACGGTCTTCACGTCTGCATAGCGGGTGACCAGCCAACCCTCGCCGCCGTACGGCAGCGCCACCCGGCGTACCGGCTGGCCCTCCCGCAGCGCCGCGAACTCGGCCGGCGGCTGCAGGTGCCCCGGTGCCGCGAACGGGAACGCGACGGCGGTGCTTTCCGTCATCAGGAAGCCGTTCCCTGGCTGAGGGCCGCGGCGATCGCAATGGCCTGGCTGGGGCAGAGCTGGGCGGCCTCAGTGGCGGCCTCGGCTAGCTCAGGCGGCGGATTTTCGCGCAGTACCACGACAATCCCCTCGGATTCGTCCTGGTCGAAGAGCTCCGGCGCGACCCGTACACACTGGCCGGCGCCGATACAACGCTCGCGATCGGCAACGATCCTCATCGCTGGACACCTCCTGGCGGTCTGCGAAATATTCGCGAACTACGCATCCCACTCTAACCATGCTTGCAGTATGTGCAAGTAGATGTCCGATGTTACTTTGCATGAAGTGCAAGATACCTGGCGGGTACTTCGGTGGATTCAGGGTTGCCGCAGTCCTTCGATGAGGAGCTCGACCAGTTGACGCGGGTCGTAGTCGTGATCGCCGCCGACGCAGAGGTTCCCGACGCCGCGCATGAGTTGCAGGGCTCGTACGTCGGAGCGGATCTCGCCGGCGTCGGCCGCCGCGTCGAGCAGGTGGGCGCACACCGGAACAAGGCGGTCGAGGAAGTACGCGTGCAACGTGTCGAAGCCGGCGTTGTCGGATCGCAGGACAGCGGCGAGCCCGTGTTTGGTGACCAGGAAGTCAACGAACAGGTCAATCCATTGCCGCAGTGCCGCGTACGCGGTTTCGTTGCTGGCCAACAAAGCTGGGCCGGCTTGGGCGCAGGCCTGCACTTGATGCCGGTAGACGGCGATGATCAAATCGGCGCGGGTGGGGAAGTGGCGGTAGATCGTGGCCGTACCCACCTGGGCTTTGGCCGCGATGTCCCGTACCGGCGCCTCCACACCGGACGTGACGAAAACCGCGGCCGCCGCATCAAGCAAAGCCGCCTCGTTCCGCCGCGCGTCCGCCCCTCTTGGGCCGGCCCATGTCCTTCATTGCACTTCCCTGTGACTCGTCCTAGATAAACGGGACACTGTCCCGTATCGTTAAACGGGACAACGTTCCGCTTGACCATGATGGCAGATGAGCGGCCACGAGAGGAAGTACGACACATGTCTCACCCCAGTTTTGGGCTCATGACCGCACCCATGCAGGTCGACTACCAGGACATTCTCCGCGTCTGGCAGGAGGCCGACGGGATTGCGGAGATCGAGCACGCGTGGTTGTTCGACCACCTCATGCCGATCGGCGGCGATCCGGACGGCCCCATCTACGAGGGCTGGACGTTGCTGTCGGCCCTGGCCGCCCAGACCCAGCGCCTGCGGCTCGGCCTGCTGGTGAGCAGCAACCGGTTCCGGCCGCCGGCGATGCTGGCCAAGATGGCGACGACGACTGTGTGGACATCGTGTCCGGCGGACGACTCAACTTCGGCATCGGCGCCGGCTCCAGGCCCAGTCACCCGTTGGCGCGGCGCGAGTACGAAGGGCATGGGCTCCCGTTCCATGACTTCGCGCACTCCGTGGAGAGCCTTGCCGAGGCCTGTACGGTGATTCGGCGACTGTGGACCGAACCGCGGCCGTTCGATTTCGACGGTACGTACGTGCAGGTCAAGGGCGCGTACGGCAACCCCAAGCCGGTCCAGAGCCCGCACCCGCCAATCGTCATTGGCGGCCGTTCGTCAGCGACGCTGCGGGTCGCCGCCGAACACGCCGACGTGTGGAACATCCCGGGCGGTGACCTGGACGACCTCGTCAACCGCAGCGCACTCCTGGACCGCTACTGCGCGGAGATCGGCCGCGCCCCGCCTCGATCACCCGCTCGGTCTTCTTGCCCGTCTCGTACGACGAACCAACCGTCACTCGAAAAGCGATAGGCGAGGCGGTCGACGCCGGTTTCACGCACGTCGTTCTTGGCCTGTCCAACCCGTACCCGGTCGGCGTCGCGCATTGGGTCGCCGACGAACTCATCAACGCTTGACCGGTCTGTGTGCGTGATCACCGTACCTTGAGCGATCGCTTAAATCTTGCTACGGTGCTGCTCGTGGACGGGTTTAAGCGATCGCTTAAGTGGGTGACTGTAGGTGCCATGACACCGTCGGTCCGAGTGACGGGATTCGTACGATGATTTTCAGCCTCAGTTTCCACCTGCAACTGGTGGGCGTGGCCACGATCATCCTGGGAGCAGTCAACTTCGGCTGGCCGCGGCTGCTCGGCTGGTCCGCCGACCTGGCAGCGGCGAGACCGCTCACCCGGCAGATGATTCACAGCCAGACCTATTACATCGGTCTCACCTGCGTGATTCTGGGATTCGCTCCGCTGGTGCTCACTGCTGAGCTGCTGACGCCCAGTCGACTGTCCACTGCCATCCTGGCCGCGAGAGACGCTCTTCTGGGGAATGCGCTGGCTGACGCAGTTCGTCGTTTTCCCGCCCCGGATCTGGCGGACCTCGCGGCTCTACACTGCCGGTTTCATCGGATTCACCCTGTTCTGGACGTGGATCGTGACCGTCTTCGCGGTCGCTTTGCTCCGCTCGCTGGGAATCTGGTCGGCGTGAATGACGCCAAATGGCGGCTGAACAGTCACACTCTGAACACCCACGGCCGGGACGGCATCGCGCAGTAGCCGTCGATGTCACCTTTCTGTCCTGGGCGGTGTCTGTAAGGACGGAGGTGGTGGGTGGAGTGGGACCTGAGGAGATCTTCGGCGACTACCGAGCGTTGTTGTTCACCGTCGCGTACGAGATTCTCGGCAGCGTGGCCGATGCCGAGGACGTGTTGCAGGACAGCTATTTGCGCTGGTGCCACATCGATTCCTCGACGGTGACCAACCCGCGTGCCTACCTGGTGCGGACGGTGACCAGGCAGGCGATCAATGAGCTGCGGACGGACGGCACGGCGACGGCGTGAGGCCTACGTCGGCAGCTGGCTGCCGGAGCCGATCCGGACCGCGCCGGACGCGAGCGCGGACTCGTTGCTGGCCGAGTCGGTGTCGATGGCGATGCTGCTGGTTCTGGAGACACTGAGTCCGAGTGAACGAGCCGTGTTCGTCCTGTACGAGGTGTTTGGCTATTCGCACCGGGAGATTGGCGAGCTGGTGGGAAAAGCCGAGCCCACCGTCCGGCAGATCGCGCACCGTGCTCGCGAGCACGTCCAGGCCCGGCGACGGCGGTTCGACCTCAGCCCGGACACGGCGACGCGGATCGTCGACCGTTTCCTGCGCGCGGCTCGTACCGGTGACGTCGAGGCGTTGATGGAGTTGATGGCACCAGAAGTCGTGCATATTTCCGACGGTGGTGGCCGGGTCTCCGCCGCCCGCCGGCCGATCACCGGACGTACCGAGGTCGCGCGGTATGTCGCGGGGATTGCCGGAAAGTCGGCCGCGGGCGTACGAGTGGCGGTGACGAGATACAACGCGTTGCCAGCGGTGGAGGTTTCCGCCGGCACGGGTCTTGATTACGTGCTGCTCTTTGAAATCGAGGACGCGGCAATTCGCGCGCTTTATGCCGTACGCAACCCCGAAAAGCTGCGAACCGCCGCGCTTGTCCGGCAGATCACCCGCGGAAAGGACGACGAGTGGAAGAGGTGACCGTCGAGCGGGTGGTAGCGGCACCGGTCGAGGAAGTCTTCGACTGGCTGGCGACGACCACCAACTACACCCGCAGCCGATGGGTGCTGCGCGCACGGTTGGCCCGGGCCGGCAGCGGTGCGCCGTACGGCGTCGGTGCGATCCGGTTGCACACGTGGGTGATCGGCTGGTTCCGTGAGCGCATCACGGCGTACCACCGGCCGCGTGGTTTCGACTATGTCGTCGAGCGAAGCATCCCGCCATCGCGCCATGAAGGCGGCCGGATGACGTTCACCGAGGTTCCCGGCGGCACCTGCGTGCGGTGGTCGACCACTGCCGAGGTCCGGTTGCCGTTCGCCGCCACCATCACCCGGCTTTTGGTCCGGCCGCTTCTCATTCGGGCCTTCACCGCTATTCTCGACACCGCCGACACTGCTCTGCGTACGACCGGATCCACCGGACCGAATCGCTCGCTCTGATCCGCTCTTTCGGGCTTCCCGGTGGTTGTCAAGATCCGCACGGGAAAGCGACCTGGCGCTATTGCGTTCGAAACCCGCGAGCTTTCGCTTTCCTGAGCGTACCAAAAGCCAGGAAAAAGATGACATATGTAGATTGATTTTTGGTCGACTTTGGGTAGGTTTGCTCTCGGCGCGGAAAGTGTCGCCGAAATCCGGAAAAAGGAGAATCAAGAGCAATGAGAGCCCGATCTGGGGTGGTGAGCTTGGTTTTCGCGGCAGTGTGTATGGCTGCCGCGTTGACTGTGACGGCTGCCCCCGCAACGGCAAGCAGTCCGCCAACGGGGAGAATTTCTCCGATTTCTTCGGCCGGACAGCATTGTGTGCGCGGTGTTTTTGGACCGCGTCACGCCGGGCCGGTCAGCGATGAAGGTTGTCTCGCGGAGTTGTTCGGCGGCAGGAAAATCCGCGCTGGCGGTGCCGGACAGTGCGGCGGACACCGCGTTGGTCACTGTATTCGCCGACCAGAACTATCTCGGCGGCTCGTTCACGTACTATGACACACACGGAAATGGCACCTGTGATGCTACCGGGTATTCGTTCGATGATGTCGCGGAGAACAACGCCTGGCTGAATGGCATCTCGTCCATGCGCGGTTATGACCGCTGCACTGCGGCGGAAATCTACACGACGATCAACCGCCAAGGATCCCCGTGTTTCAGCCAGGAGTCGCCGGCTGACGGCGGCCCTATTCCCTACGTTGGCGATGTATGTAACGACCATGTCCGCTCGTTCCGTATCTGGGCCCGCTAGGCACCGAACAGGAGAGACGAAAATGTCGAAGAGATGGAACGTGGCTGCCTGGCCGCGAGTGCGATCGCCGTGACCATGATCGGTTCGTTGTTCGTGTCGAGCAACGCGCAGGCGGCCGCAGCCAGCCCGAACATTGTGGCGATGAACTGTAAATCCGGTATTGACTACTTCCAGTTCGACGTTCCGACTTCCGATGGCGACTCGTACTGTTTCGCGTACGCGGGCTCGCTCCCGCTGAATATCGCGGATGTTGACTACTTTCAGGCGGGCAACAACTCGGGATCCTTCACCTATCTGGACCCGAGCACAAAAACCTGCAGAATCAGAGCGTTCACCAAAGGTGATTATAGCAAGATGCCCCTGGTGGATATTCTCTCTCTGACCATTATCTCGGACAACTAAACCGCCTAACAGAACATCGCGCACTGCGTCTTCGTTGTTGACAATCCCGCACTTCTCTCGTGAGAGTGCGGGATTGTTCCGTGGTCAACAACACTGTGCGGCTACGGATCAAACTGTCAGTCCTGTGTGGTCTTACGGGCGCGGAAGGCTGCTGCCTTGACTCGGCCGCGGCATGCGTCGGAGAGCAGAAGTGACGTACGGCGTTACGGGAATTGTCGACGTAGACGCGGTCGCAGTGCGGTGCTGTGCAGACTCCGAGGCGGCCAGCGAGATCGCTGCCGATGGCCAGGGCGAGGGCGGCGGCGCATCCCGCGGTCCATCCCACCGAGAAGCTGTCGTCGGTGCCGTGGAAGTGAAGTTGCCAGGGCTCGTTGTCGACGCGGTCGAGTTGAGGGCGAGCGCCGGTGGTGCGCATCAGGACGTTCACGAGTTCAGCGGCCCGGTCGGTGTGGCCACTGTCCACGGCGTCGAAGACCGCTCGCATCTGGCGGCTCGCGTGCGCGAGATAGACAGCGTGCCTCGGCTCGACCGCGGCGCGGTCACGGGCGGGCGGCAGCGTGTCGCGAACGGCTTGGGGGAGTTGGTCACCCTGTGGGGCGGTGTACGCACGGCCTTGCCGGGCTCCGTCGGTCAGCGCGTTTACGAGCGAGACGGCCACCTCGAGGAGCGCCGCTACGTGACCATCGAACATCACTTGACTGGTCACTCCTTCGCCCTTTAGTGTCTATGCGTCACCGACGATAGCAGGTTCGCTGGTGACGACCGGGAGGGTTCGTGCAAGAGTTGCCACGTGCGGTGCGGCTGCTGATCGTGGCGCGAGCAGTGAACCGGCTGGGCGCGTTTTCCCTGTCGTTTCTTACCGTGCTCATCACCACGAGGTTCGGGGCCAGCGCAACTGTCGCCGGATGCGTCAGTGCCGCCTTCGGTCTCGCCACGATCCCTTCTCGGCTGGTCGGCGGGCGGCTGGCCGACCGAATCGGCCGACGCCGGACGATCGTGGTTGGTCTGGGCGGGGTGCGCGGTGGCACAACTGGGCCTCGCCGCCGCGAATGGCCTGGTGATGGTCATCTGCTGTGCGGTGCTGTTGGGCCTGGTCTTCGAGATCTATCAACCGCCAAGTCAGGCGATGATCGCCGACGTCGTGGCACCGAATGAGCAGGTCCGTGCGTACGGCCTGCTGAACGTGGCGCTGGCCGCAGCGGGTATGGGTGCGGGCCTGCTGGCGGCATTCGTGGGCCGCTGGGACCTACGGTGGCTGTTCGTCATCGACGCCCTCACGTGCCTGCTCTGCGCCCTCACCGTGCGCCTCGTACTACCCGCGGACCGTCGCGCGGCAGCAGTGAAGACAACCGATCCGGAGCCTGTGATTGCTCCGTGGCGCGATCGCGTCTTGCTCCGCATGCTCGCCGCCGGAACGTTGTTCGCGATCATCTACCTCCAGATCATGATCACGCTCCCGCTCGCCTTGGACCGGGCCGGAATGAGTCCTTCAGACGCGGGCTTGTTGTTCACCACCTCCGCACTGACTATCGCCGCGGGACAACCGCTGATGCGTTGGCGCCTGCTCTCCACAATGTCCGCGCCCGCCGCCTTCGTTGTCGGCTATGGATTGTTGGCACTGGGACTTGCCGGATACGGGTTCGCTCGCGGCCTGCCCGCATACCTGGCGGCAACCGTGGTGTGGAGCGTGGGCGATCTGCTCCTCGTTGGCCGCGCCTACGCACTCGTAGCTGGTCTGGCCCCGCCCGGCGGCAAAGGGCGATACTTGGCGGTCTACGGCACCAGTTGGGGCATCGCGGGTATCGCCGCCCCGATTTTGGGAACGCAACTGCTTCAGCATGCCGGGCCGGTCGGCTTGTGGACCGCGATGGCGCTTGCCTGCCTGCTGCTCGCGGCCCTGCAACCCGCCATGGTCCGGGCCGCGACTCGCCCTGGAAAGGCTGAATTTCAGCCGAAGGGGACGGACAGTAAGGCGGCCGGAACGAGTGTGCCGGAGCGGCAATAGCCCAGGGTGTGGCCGCTCACCAATACTGCCACCATCGCGCCATCCGCCTGGTCTGGCGTTTGAAGGCATGTCAGCCGCGCCCCTGGTACCTATTCACTATGGCCGTGCTTTCGGCGTCCAAACACGCGGCGAGGGCATTTCGCATGGAACTCACCCTCCCGATCGGATGATGCCGCGGCGGGGACGCATTGAACGGTACCGTCGTCTGGCGGAGAGCTGCGACAGCGTAACTATTCTCGATCTGCCTCGCTAACGGGCCGCGGGGATGTCTTCCTGAGTGCGGAAAGATTGGCGAGACCATTTCCGTGGTGACGCGAGGTCGCCAAGGAATCACCTTCCTGGTTAGGGGCGGTTTCCGGGTCGCGACGGCGGGTCTCAGTTGTTGGCTAGTCCTACGACGAGATTGATGGTGGCTGCGATGACCACGGCACCCAGGACATACGAGATTAACGCGTGGCGGAGGGCGGTCCGGCGGATGTTCTTGGTCGTCAGATCGGTGTCCGAGACTTGGAAGGTCATCCCGATGGTGAACGCCAGGTAGGCGAAATCGCTGTAACGAGCGTCGTCGTCCTCATTGAAGTCAACGCCGTGTGCGTGGTCGGAGTAGTGGATTCGGGCGTAGCGGGTGGTGAAAACGGTGTGCACACTCAACCAGGACAGCGCGACGCTGCAGACACTCAGGCCGGCTTGGATGTCTTTCTGGCTGCCGGTCGAGGTGGCCAGCAGCAGCAGGCCGACCGCGGCCAGGCTGGCCAGTGCCGCGCCGACCACCAGAAGATCGGTGAGCGTACGCCCGGGATCCTCGGCAATCGCGTGTTTGCGGGTGCTCGGGCCGTCCATCGGCCAGATGGTGATCCAGACCCAACCCACGAAAACGGCGGCGGCGCACATCCAACCCACCAGGATTGCGTACCGCCAGCCAAAAGCGGTGGTGCACAGCGCGCCTGCCACGATCCCGGCGGCGGCGGCCACCATGACCCGGACCCTGGCGGTGACCGTACTTGTTCTGGCTACCTCGGTCGTCACTGCGCCTCCGATGCCCGGCCTCGCCGGTGGTGCCCGCCGCGGTCCCTGAGCGTGAATCCACCATGCCAGCCGGCGCCACCGCCCGCAGAACGGCGGCCCCTCGCCGCAGTGGTCTCAGACCCGGATCGTCGGCCGGTATCCACTTGGGATCACTGTCCTGAGACAGATGCCGGTTGAGGACCCGCTGCCGGAGAGTAGACCTGGCGATCGGGCGACTGGTCCGGTCGAGTATTCGGAAGGAAGTGTCAGCCAGATGAGAACACCTAGATGGGCACTGGTGGCGGTCGCCGTGGTGGCGGTCGGCATCCTCGGCGGTGGCGCAATCGCGACCACTGCCTACGCGACGGCCCCGAACTCCAGTCACGTGGAGAAGGGCAGCAAGCCAAAGCCGCCTGGCGCGCCGCTGAACGCCAACGGCGTCGTGACCGCTCTCAAGACTGTGAAGGGCGGGCAGGCGGTCGTGCTGCGGACCGCGACCGCGACCGGGAGCGCCACCGCGCTGCTGACGCCCAAGACCTCCATCGTGACGACAGCTGGAAAACCGGCGACCCTCGCGGTCGGCGAGAACGTGGTCGTCAAGGGCTGGCAGGCCAAGCCTGGATCACTGCAGGCCGTGGTGGTCGTGGTTCGCTAGTGTCCCGCGGCGCACACTCGGGACACTGATCACCTGCGCTGGAGGTTGGCCATGGACGCGGTGCGTACGGTGCGGCGGCCGCTCGTCGTCGACGCTGCCCTTGCGGTGGTCCTCGCCGGCGGCTCGCTGGCCCTGGCGAATGTGAGTTTCCTGGGTGACAAAGCGCTGGTGCTGTTTGGTGCCGATCGGGTGCCGGCCGTGCTGGGGGGTGGTGGATCGCCACCGCCGTCGCGCTCGCCGCGTTGCCGTGCCGCCGGAGTTATCCGGTGCTCGTCTTCTGGTCCACCGTGGCGATGGCGATTTACCACATGTCGTGGGGATGGGGGTGCTGCCTGCCGACGCCGCCGTGTTGATCGCGCTGTTCGCGGTGGTCGACCAGCACCGGATTACGGTCTCGCTGGCGGCCACCGCGGTCGCCCTGCTGGCCCTGTTCGGTTGGTCGTCCTATGTGGACGCCGTCAGTCCGGCGGCCAAGGCGTTTCAGTTCCCAGCAGGTGTCCTTCGCCAAACCTGTCTACAAGAACCTGCAGCTGGATCCGCACGGTACGCATGTACCCACCAGCTGGGGTGGGTTCGACGTGTTGGTGCTGATCCTCTGCCTCGGCTGGCTGGCGGGGCAGGCGCCCAGGCATCGCCGTGCGTATTTGGAGGAGGCGCTGCGGCACGCCGCGGACGGCGAACGGGACCAGGTGCGGCTGGCCGCGCTGGCGGTCGCCGCTGAACGCGCCCGGATCTCCCGGGAACTGCACGATGTCGTCGCACACAGTCTGTCGGTCATGGTCGTCCAGGCGCAGGGGGGGGGGCCGCGGCGCTGGACAGCGAAAGCCCGGACACGCGGCTGGCGCTGGATGCGATCGTGGACACCGGGCGGCAGTCGCTGGCCGAGATGCGCCGGCTCCTTGATGTCCTGCAGGACTCGCCGGATCGCTCGGTCGACTGGCGGCCGCAGCCTGGCACCCGCCAGCTTCCCTCGCTCATCGACCGGATCCGGGACACCGGCATGCCGGTCGACTTCAGCGTCGACGGGGGTCGTACGCGCACTCCCGCCAACAATCGACGTATCCGCTTATCGCATCGCCCAGGAGGCACTCACCAACGTGGTCAAACACGCCGGCCCCGATCCGTGCGCTGCGGTTCGCCTCAGATATGAGGACAGCCAGATTCTCCTCGAGGTCACCGATCACGGCACCGGCCCGACCGAGCCGATCGAGCCAGGCCATGGCGTACGCGGGATGCGGGAACGCGCGGCGCTGCTCGGCGGGGATCTCGAGGTCGGACCCAAGCCCGACGGTGGCTATCGAGTGTGGGTTCGGCTGCCCACCACGGTGGTCCCATGACCACCCGCGTGGTGCTGGTCGACGACCAGGAGCTGGTACGTACCGGCTTCCGGTTGATTCTCGCCAACACCGAAGACCTCGAGGTGGTGGGTGAGGCCGCGGACGGGATCGAGGCGATCAGCACCGTCGCGAGAACCGCACCGGACATCGTGCTGATGGACATCCGGATGCCCGGTCTCGACGGAGTCGAGACCACCCGCCGCATCCTGGCCCGGCCCGAGCCGCCGAAGGTGATCATCCTGACCACTTTCGACCTCGACCGGTACGTGTACGCGGGCTTGCGGGCTGGCGCCAGCGGGTTCCTGCTCAAGGACACCATGGCCAGCGAACTCATCCACGCGGTCCGGGTGATCGCCGCCGGCGAGGCGGTGATCGCCCCCACCACCACCCGCCGGCTGCTCGAGCGGTTCGTCGACGCGATGCCGGCCAGCGACCCCGCCAGCCGCCGCCGCGGTGGCAGCCCTCACCAACCGTGAACGAGAAGTCCTCGAACTGATCGCGTACGGATTATCCAACGCCGCCATCGGCGCGAAGCTGTTCCTCACCGAGGGAACGGTGAAGGCTCACGTCAGCCGCATCTTCACCAAGCTCGGACTACCCGGACCGCGTGCACGCTGTCATTTTCGCCTACGAGACCGGGGCTCATCCATCCAGGAATGCCCTCTCCCTAACGGAAAGAGCCAGCTGGGCATCAGGGTCCACAGTGGACACCACCGGATCGGGAAGTCGGCAGGTCACGGTGACGATCGCGGAGTGCGGTGTGGCTCAGTGGTGGTTACCGAATACTTGGAGGCCTCGAACCCGCGGTGGGCTAGTTTTTGCCCGGGCTGTTCGGAGTATTCGCCAGCAGTGCGTGGCGGTGCGCCAGGGCGGCCGCCTCGGTACGCGTACCGACGCCGAGTTTGGTCAGGATGCGCTGCACGTGGCTCGCCACCGTGTTGGTGGAGATGAACAGCTCGACGGCGATGCTCGCGTTGGAATGGCCTTTCGCGAGTACGCGCAGGACCTGCAGCTCGCGGCGGGTCAGCCCGAAGTCCGCGCCGGCCGGCTCCCGCTGTTCGTCCAGCCGTGCGCGTACGGCGAGATCATCGATCCGTGACAGCAGCGGCGCGGCCCGCAGATCGGCGGCGATCATGCGCCTCGCGCAGCCGCAGCCGGGCACTGGATCGACTGCTGACCGCCAGAGCGACCGCGGCTCCGGCGGTCAGTGCCGACGCCAGCTCGTACCGATGGCCGAGGTCACGCCAGGCCGCAGCCGCCGCATCCCACTCTTTGAGTGACCCTTTTCCCGCCAATGCTTGGAAAGTCACCAGCTGCGCGGCTGGGAGCGCGGGTAGCACTGAGATCCCGAAAGCCCCGGCAAGCAGTGACCGAAGAGCCTGAAGCCGTGCCGCGACCTCGGCGACCACCTGCCGGTTCCGCGGTTGGGTGGCCAGCCGTGCTCGCTGCGTGCGCGCCGCGGCCAGTACGACCCACAGGCGGTCGGGGGACAGCGGCCAGTCATCTGGTGGCGCGGCGAGGAAATTCCCGACGAGCTGGTCTGCCAGGTCCAGATCGCCTCGCTCCAGCGGACCGGAAATGGCGACATAGCCGACTGTTCTGGCGATCTCCGGGGAGCCGGGATGGCGGTTCGCGAAGTCCTCCAGCCGGCCGGCAAGGTCCGCGAAGCGGTCCTGGTCGCCGCGCCGGAGTGCGATCATCGCGGCTCAGACCTCAGTGCGGCGGCGTACAGAGGTGGCGGATCATCGGCGAGCGCCTCTTCCGCCACCTCGATGGCCTCGTCCCACCGACCAAGCTGTGCCAAGGCCCAGGTCCGGCATGCGGCCAGCATGCTTCCTCGTGAGCGACCCTGGCCGAACCGCTCCGCGGCCCGCTGACCGGCCCGCGCCAGCTCGGCCACCGCCTCGAAGTCGCCGGCCACACCCATCGAGGTCGTCTGCCATTGCATGCTGGTGAGGTACGTGTGGTGGTCACCCGCGGCTTCGGCCTCTTGGCGGCTTTGCACGTAAAGCTCGGACGCGCGCTGGACGTTGCCATCCGCGTTTTCGGCGTATCCAAGTGCCAGCAAGGCGGGTCCCCGACCGCTCCCCAGCCGCAGTGCCTCGGTCGCGGCGCGCCGGCAGGTGCCGAAATAGCGTCGATGGCCGCGACGAACGCCAACGCGGCGAGCAACTCACCGCGTACGTCATCGGCCACACCCCGCGGCACCAATGCGACGGCGGCCTCCACGTCCGCCCGGCCACCCGAGTCGATCCGGTTGCGTAGCCGCCCGCGCAGCTCCAGCAGCCGCGCCACCCGGACCGGTTCGGCCGTGGGGTCCAGGCCCGCGATGGCCGCGGTGCCGTGCGCCATGCCGGCGGCCGAGTTGCCGGCCGAAAAACTCGCGGCGGTGGCGCGTTCGTGGACCGATACCTGGTCGGTCCTGGTCAGCTGCTCGGCGCCGGGAACTCGCGGCCACAGGTCGAGCGCGCGTTCGAGCAGGTTGAGCTCTTCGTCGTACGCGTACTGCTGGCGCGCCAGGTCCGCTGCCAGCAAAGCGGCGGGCAGCGCCAGCGCCGGCTCGCCGGCCGCGGTCCAGTGCTCGGCCAGCGCCGCCGGATCGGCGACAGTCCGCGCGTACCGCCGGTGCAGCCGCCGCCGGTCGTCGTGCGGCAGCAGCGCCTTATAGACCGCCTCGCGGATCAGGTCGTGCCGAATGGCGTAGCCGTCGTCCCGTACGACGAGCTGCTCGTGGTCGACCAGCGTTCGCAACGCGCTGTGCAGATCGACTTCCGGCAGCTCGCCGACGGTCAGCAGTTGCTCTTCGGACACGGTCGTGCCGGCGACCGCGATGACCGGCAGCAGGGATTGTGCCTGCGCAGGCAGGGCGGCGACGCGGTCGAGCAGCAGTGTTCTCAGGTTGCCTTCGAAGTCCTCGGTGGCATGGAGCGCCTCGACGAACAGCGGATTGCCGCCGCTGCGCCGATGGATGAGGCTGCTGCGTACGGGATCCGGCGTACGCCCGCCGATCGCCGCCAGCAACTCGGCGACGTGCGGCCGGCCCAGTGGTGGCAGATCCACTCGTACGACGTCGCCGCGCCGACCGAGCTCGGCCAGCACCTGGCGGCCGGGGTGGCCGGAGGCCAGTTCGCCGGGCACGGTGGCCAGCAGCAGGACCGGCCGGTCGGTCAGGTTGCGGGCCAGATAGACGAAGACCTCTCGGCTGGACGCGTCCGCCCAGTGCAGGTCCTCGACCACCAACACCACTGGGCGGCGGGCGGCAGCCCTGCTGACCAGCGTCAACAGCTCCTCGAGCAGGCGCGTACGGCCGGCTGGCGCGGGCGTCAGGCCGGGCAGCCAGGCGGCCAGCGCGGACCCGTCGAGCGGCAGCAACGCGTCGACGCCGGCCCGGCCGAGCTGACGTACCAGGTCGCGCAGGATTGCCACGAACGGGACGTAGGGCGCGGCGTTCGCGCCGACCTCCAGGCAACCGCCGGCCAGCAGGAGCGGCTCGCCGGGCAGGTCGGCGGTCGCGGTGGTCACCAGCCGTGACTTGCCGATGCCGGCTTCGCCGGACACCAGCACGGTGACCGCCCCCCCCCGCCGCGCCCGCTGGTACGCGGCGTCGATGCTGGCTCGCTCGCTGCCGCGACCGATCAGCACAGAGCTGATCATTGCTCGACTTCCTCGGTTTTCATCAGATCTGGTGACGACGCTGGCCGGTCGGCGATGCAGACTTGCCCCAGCGTATTCATTGCCGAAGGGATCAACGTGATGGAGCGCCCGAAAGTCCTCGACGAGCTCCCTAAGCCGATTTCCCAGGAGGTGATCAACTCGCACATTACGCCGCGATTCGCGTTTATCGGTACAGACGGATTTCCGCGGGCGTACCGATGGCATTCCGCAGGAATAGGTCGGACGTTGTCGTGAAGGGGTCGTACAAGCGGCGCGACGACCAGATGTACGTGATCAAAGCCCCTTGGAATCACCTGAGCGCTCACAAAAGGGGCGCCGGCCCGCACTGGATCGTCCCAGCGCGGGAACAATCAGTTGGAGGACTGGATGCGTAAGTTGATTCTGGGATTTTATGTTTCGCTTGATGGTAAAAGTGCTGACGGGGACAATGGGATCCGGGACGTCATGATGGGAATTGACGACCTCGAGCAGGAGGAGTATTTCGTTGCCCGACTGTGGGAGGCTGGGGCCTTCTTGATGGGCCGGAACACGTACGAGGCTATGGCTGGTTACTGGCCCGCCTCTGTTCACCCGTCCGCCAAGGCGATGAACGAGATCCCCAAGGTGGTGTTCTCCCGGACCCTCAAAACCGCTGATGACTGGCCCGAGACCCGGATCGCGGGCGGTGACACGGCCGAGGAGATCGCCAAGCTCAAGGCCGAGCCCGGCAAGGATCTCGTCGCCGCCGGCGGCACCCAGTTCCAGCACTCGCTGATCAAGCTCGGCGTGGTCGACGAATACCGACTGTGGGTGCTCCCCGCCGTCACCGGCAAAGGCGCGCCCCTGTTCCCCGAGTTGGCCGCGGCCGTACGGCTGCGCCTGGTGAAATGCACGACCTTCTCGTCGTCCGGAATCCTCGAACTCTGTTACGTACCAGCGGACAAGTAAAGTCCGCAAGCAGGGCGATCTGACGCCAACCTCTGGCCAGGGTGTCGAGGGTGCACGAGAAAAGGAGGCGCGGCAGTGAGCGGTACCAAGGTGTTGGTGGCGGGAGCGAGTATCGCGGGGCCAGCGCTGGCCCATTGGCTGCGTCGGCGCGGAGCCGAGGTGACCGTGGTCGAGCGGGCCCCTGGACTGCGTCCGGGTGGGCAGGCGGTGGACGCGCGCGGGGTGGCCAAGGAGGTCATTCGGCGGATGGGGCTGGACGCGGCGGTACGCGCGGCGCGCACCGACACCGCTGGCGCGTACACAGTGGACGTGGACGGGAACGTGCTGGAGACCTTCCGCGCGGAGGACGACGGCGGCGACGGATATATCTCGGAGGTCGAGATCTTGCGCGGGGACCTGTCCCGGGTGATCTACGACGACACTCGGGATGGTGTCGAGTACGTCTTCGACGACCGGATCGCCGAGCTTAGCCAGGACGCCGACGGGGTCGACGTGGTCTTCGCGGGCGGTGACCGGCGGCGCTTTGATCTGGTGGTCGGCGCGGATGGGCTGCACTCGTCGCTGCGAGCGATGGTTTTCGGGCCGCGTGAGCGGTTTATCCGCCATCTCGGGCTGGTGTTGGCTTTCTACAGTGTGCCCAACGAGTTCGAGCTGGGTCGCTGGCTGCTCGACTACCAGGAGTCCGGGCGCTCCGCCGGCCTGCGGCCGCTTCCGGACGCCAGCCGTGCGATGGCGATGCTTTCTTTCCCCGCGGCCGATTTCGATGTTGACTACCGTGACGTTGAGGCGCAGAAGGGCCTGTTGCGCGAGCAGATGGCCGATTTTGGCTGGTTGACTCCGCGCATCCTCGCGCATCTGGACGACACTCCGGACTTCTATCTTGACCAGGTCGCGCAGGTGGTGATGGACCGCTGGTCGAGCGGACGGGTGGGGTTGCTCGGAGACGCGGCGTTCAGCTCGTCGCCGATGTCGGGGGGAGGCACCGGACTGGCCCTGGTCGGCGCGTACCTGCTGGCCGGAGAGCTGGCCTGCGCCGAGTGGGACCCGGCGGCCGGGTTCGCCGGCTATGAGCGGCGGATGCGCTCGTTCGTCGAGGCCAACCAGGAGATCGGTCGGTTGCACGTGCGCAGCCTCCTCCCCGGTCCGGCCACTGAGCCGGGTACGGAGCCCGAGTGGGACATGGAGCTGATCGAGCGTGCGATCAACGGCGTCGAACTGCCCGACTACGCAGGGGTGCCGGACTCCGAGGCCCCGACCGGAACGCCGATCACCTCGTCGGCCAAGCCGTAGGCCATCGCCTCGTACGCGGTGAACCAGTTGGGTGCTCGGTGATTTCGTACCCGAGCACCGCACCAACGGTCACGTTTCCGGAAGATGAAGGTGGCTATGTGAACTCAGATGTGCACGGTTGGCCGGTAGGTGAGCTCTTGGGTGTGGCCGTCGAGTGTGCGGCTTTCGAGTAATTCGAGGTCGAAGTCGGCTGCGCCGTGGAATTGGTTCGGTTCCGGTTTGCCCGGTGATCACGGGGAAACGGTCAACTGGATGCGGTCGACTAGCCCGGCGGCCATCAGTGCCCAGTTCATCGACAGGCTGCCGTTTGAGCGCAACGGCACCTCGGACTGTTCTTTGAGTTTGGCGACGATGTCGACGGCGTCGCCGTTCACGAGGGTGGCGTCTGGCCAGTCGAGGGGTCCTGTGAGGGTGGTTGAGATTACCGTTGTCGGTAGGTTTCTCATTCGGGTGTTCACTGGGTCGAGCATTTTGGTGCTGGGGCCAAGGAGTCTCATGAACTGCCGATAGGTGTTGGCCCCGAACACCATCCGCTGCTTCTGGCCGTACAAGGCGAGACGGTGTTCGAGGAACTCCGGGCCTTGTTTGCCCCAGTAGCCGCCCCAGTTGCCGCCGTTGAATGAGCCGAAGCCGTCGAGGCTGGAGAAGATGTCGAAGGTGTAGGTCGCGGCCATGATGCTCTCCTTGAGCGAGGGGTTGTCGTTCGATTGCTTGGGACGCTATGGGCGGACTTGCCGAGAGCTTCACGCTTGCTGGGCCGGCTGGGTTTCGCGGATGCGTTCCTCGACGGTGAGCTTTCCCGACGGGCTGCGATATGTCTAAGACATGATGGAGCTGGTGGTGAGATCATCCAGCAATGATCAGTTCGCAGCAGCTGGAGTATTTCCGTGCGGTGGCGCGAGAATTGCACTTCACTCGCGCCGCCGCGCAGCTGCGGATCGCGCAGCCGGCGCTGTCGCAGCAGATCCGCAAGCTGGAGCGGCAGCTGGGGGTCACGCTGTTCGAGCGGGACAACCATCGGGTCGAGATCACCGCCGCCGGCCGGGCGCTGCTGACGCACGCTGAGCGGATCCTGTCCGACCTGACCGCCGTGGACGAGGAGATGTCCGGCTGGGCCGGCGGCACCCGCGGCCGGGTGCGCCTGGGCACCGCCCGCGGCTTGGCCGCGGCACTGACCCGGATGCTCGCCAGGTTCGGTGAGCAGTATCCGCTGATCGTGGTCGAGCTGCGGGAGGAGAGCACCAGCGCCATGGTCTGCGACCTGCACGCCGGCCAGCTCGACGCGGCGACACTGGGTGCGCCGCCGAGCCCGGACGACATCCGGTTGGCCTATCACCCGCTCGGCCGCGAGCCACTCGTCCTGGTCACCGGCGCGAATGGTCCGCTGGCTGGCCGGCAGCAGGTACGCATCGCCGACCTCGACGGCGTGGACCTGCTGCTTTACAGCCCCGGCTCGGCCGTACGGGAGTCGATCGTGGCGGCCCTCGCGGCGGCCGGCGCCAGGCCACAGATCCGCTTCGAGGCCCGCGAGTACGGCACCGCCCGGATGGTCGCCAACGCCGGCCTGGCGGTCGCGATCATGCCCCGAACGGTCGCGGAGGAGGCCGGCCCGCCGGTCGAAGTCATCCAGCTGCGGCCGGCGCCGACCTGGTCGCCGGCCCTGGCCTGGTCCGCGGAACGCCGGCCGGCGCCGGCTTTGACCGCGTTCCTCGATTTCGCCATCCAGCATCTTGATAAGCATTCCGACTCACCATCAGCTCTATAAGCTCTTGGACATCTCACTGCGTGCTGCTCAGGCTGGAGTCAACAGACCGGACTTGGGAGCGGATAGTGAATCGATACGCACGTGGTGAGTCGGAATTCAAAGGCCTGATGGGCAGCTCACCTGGGCAGACGCTGGCCGAGGTGCGGCGCCGCTCACCCCAGCTGTACGACGCGGTGGTCGAGGGAGCGTTTGGCGGCACCCTGTCCCAGGCCGAGTTCGACCGGGCCGGACGCGAACTCGCGACCGTCGCGGTGCTGGCCGCGCTGGGCGGAGCCGAGCCGCAGCTCGCCGTACACACACGGGCCGCGCTGGACCACGGCATCGTGGCTTCTGAGCTCCGCGCGTTGTGCGAACACGTGTCGGTCTACGCCGGATTTCCCCGTGCGCTCAACGCGCTGCGGGTCGTCGACGAGGTGCTGGCCGAGGCCGGCATAGCGCGACCGGCCGAACTGCGTCGCGTACAGCTGCGCGACCACGAGACGGTGGTCGCCGAGCGCGGCGACAGTGGACCGGCCGTCGTCCTGGTGCACGCGCTCGGCCTGGACTGGCGGATGTGGGAGCCGGTCCTGGACCAGCTCGCCGACGGCCGCCGGGTGTACGCGTACGACGTGCGCGGTCACGGTTGGGCCGCCGGCTCGCCGACCCCGTTCACCATGGCCGACACCGCCAACGACCTGTTCGGGGTGCTCGACGCGCTGAAGATCGAGCGCGCACACCTGGTCGGTCTGTCCTACGGTGGTGGCATCGTCCAGGCCGCCGCGGTCCGGCGGCCGGACCGGGGTGGCGTCGCTCGCGTTGCTCTCCACCACCGACTATCCCTTCGACGCCTTCGAAAGTCGCGCCCGGTCCGGCGAGACCGACGGCATGCGCGCGCAGGTCGTACCGTCGCTGACCCGCTGGTTCACCCCCGAGGCGCTGGCGGTCGGCGGCTGGGGCGTCCGGTACGCCCGCGAGCGGGTGCTGCGCGGGAACCCGCGGGACTGGGCAGCGGCTTGGCGGTCGTTCATCAGCCTTGACGTACAAGGAAAACTGGCCGACTTCGGCGGGCCGACCCTGGTGTTGGCCGGCGAACGGGACGTCTCCACCACACCGGAGATCATGAGCGGCATCGCCCGCCGCATCCCAGGCGCGACGTACCAGGAACTGCCCGGCACCCCGCACATGCAGACGCTCGAACAGCCCGAGCGGGTCGCCGCCGCGCTGTCTGATTTCCTGCCACAGTCGTGAAAGCGGCCTGGTATGAGCGGAACGGGCCGGCCGGTGACGTGCTCGTCGTCGGCGAACTTCCCGACCCGGAGCCGGGTTCCGGGCAACTGTGCGTACGCGTCGCGGCGGCCGGGATCAACCCCGCCGACGTGAAACGGCGCTCCGGCGCCGGCAATCGGGCGATGCGTACGCCCAGGGTCGTGCCCGGTGACGACGGCGCCGGGGTGGTCGACCGGGTCGGTCCGGGCGTACCGGCCGGGCGGATCGGCGAGCGGGTGTGGATCCACTCGGCCAACCATCGGCAGTCGTACGGCACGTCCGCCGAACTCGTGGTCGTACCAGCGGCTCAGGCGATCGGCCTGCCGGCCAACACGTCCTTCGAAGCCGGCGCGTGCCTGGGCGTACCGGCCCTGACGGCGCACCGGTGCGTGTTCGCGGACGGGCCCGTGGACGGTCGCACTGTTCTGGTCACGGGGGGAGCCGGCAGCGTCGCGCACTACGCGATCGAGCTGGCCAGGCACGGCGGCGCCACGGTCATCGCGACGGCGAGTACGCCGCGCAAGCAAGCCGCCGCGCGCGAAGCCGGCGCCCACCACGTTGTGGACTACCGCGAGCCCGACGCCGCCACCGCGATCCTCGACCTGGCCAGCGGCGGCGTCGACCGGGTCGTCGACGTCGCCTTCGGCGCGAACCTGCCCCTCACCTCGGCCGTGATCGCCACCAACGGGGTGATCGCGAGCTATGCCTCCGATGCCACGCCCGAACCGGGCCTGCCGTTCTATTCGCTGATGCGCCGGGGGGTGACCATCCGGCTGGTGCTGGTTTTCGTCATGCCGGAGGCGGAGCTGAGCGCGGCCGTCGACGACGTCACGCGGCTGCTGGAGCGGGACGTCCTCACCCATCCGATCGCCGCCCGGTACGCCCTGGACGACATCGCCACCGCACACGAAGCCGTCGAGCAGGGCCGGCTGATCGGCAAGACCGTCATCATTGCCTGACGGAGCCGGCAGGGTCACGTACGGCCGCGCAGGGCGGTGAGCTCGGCGGCTACCTGTTCGCTGGACGGGGGCCGTGGCCGGATCCACCAGCCACTGCAGCATCAGGCCGGTGACCAGCGCCAACGGCACCGAGCCGCCGAGGCCTTCGCGCGCTATCGACTGACCGCTCCACGGCGCCGCACCTGTCGAGTGCCGAACAAAACCCCACTCTCGACGTCGAGAGTGGGACAAAACCCCACTCTCGACGAAAAAGCCAGGCGAAACAAAGCCGAACCCAGCTCCCTGCCGGTACATCCTGCAGGGCGCCACCGGACTCACATCCGTCACGCCCCTCGCCCACTCCACGACGTTTGTCCAGTACGACACCGCCGGCTTAGTAGTGCCCAGCTTTTTGAGTCTGCAGGCCGTAACTAGGCGCCATATATACGCTCTATCCACGACTTGTCACACCGTGCAGCAGTCGCTGCGTACCTGGTTGAAGCAGGTCAGTGATGTTGCTGAAGTGACCAGTCACGAAGCTGCCGAACTGGACAACGACGAGGCCACGGCCAAGCTCCACTGGCAGATTGCCGGGCACTGCTCGCCCCCCGGAACATGACAATTCCTCATCGGACCTGCCTGGGCCGTCTGCCGTGCCCGCCCCGGGCCCCGCGCGGATCGGTTGTTCGGGGTTTGTCGTTCGACGCTCACGCCCCGATTCCGAACAACCAGAGTGCGGTAGACAAAGCGTCGGCCCAACCACCTCCGAAAGGTTCGCAAACGTGAAGTTCAAGCGTTTCTTTCTTTTGTTGCTGTTGCGGTGGGAGTCGCCGTGACGTCGGTCGGGTTCGGGTTCGTCGCCCCCGCCAACGCTGGGGTCGCGAGTCCGAACTGGTGCCTGGCCGGCACCCAGACGGGCGATTCGACCGAGATTTACGTGGACATCAACGCCTGCACGGACTACGTCCCCTCGGTTAAAGGCAAAGCTGCTCAACGACGGATTCAAGGGCCACTTCCACTTCACCGGACCGCGTGGATACCACTACGACTCGCCGACCCAGCTCTGGCCGGCAGGCGCCTGGACGCCGCTTTACCCGGGACCGGGTCAGACGTACACCAACGACCTGGTGTGTGAGCAGTTTTGGCAGCAGGTTCCCGGTGGCGTCACTCCGGTCGGCGGGGTCACCTGCTGGCGTAACTGATCGCACAGCCGTAATGACCGACGGACCTCGAACAATTCGATGCGCGGTAAGCCAGGCACGGATTGATATAGCGAGTAATCGCTACCACCAGGCCGGTCAAGTATGAGGTATATGCCTGGCCAAGAGACTAGGGAATGGATGAGTACGTGAAGACGACGCTGATGAAATGCATCTGTGTAGGAGTCCTGGCGGGCGCTTCGGTTTTCGGTGCGACGGAGGCCGCTGCTGCTGCGGTAATGCCGGTATCCGCTTTTTCGCCCGACAACTTCGCATACGTTCGCGGGTTCTCGACCTTGGATTTGTGCAATCAGTACGGGGTCGCTCACTACAACGGCTATAACAATAGTTGGTTCTGTGTGCAGGACACCAATCCCAATAACGCGCCGTGGGCGCTGTACGCCGAGCAGGTTGCTTAGTCCAATCCTGGATGGAAGGTGTCTTGATGAGAAAGCTTATGGTTGGTTTTATCTCACTGGCGCTGGCAGTGGGACTGGTGGCCGTCGGACCAAATGGTGCTGCCGCGGCACAGCTCCGACCCGCTGACACTTATACGCGGGTGTGGACTGGCGTATCGGCGGTGAAGATCGCGAATGTCGGTTATTATTTGACGATCAATATGTGGCAGGACAACCAGAACGGTTGGTTCCACGGGCAGGTGACAGGCTTCCCGGCTGGTTGGGTCGGCCTGTATGACCGCAACTATAACCTCATCGCGGGAACTGGTGCGTCCAAGAACGTACAATGGACTCCGGATGCAAGCGGTGGCGGAACGCCTCAGAATACGCTTGAGATATGCGGGCAGGCCACGCCGCCGTCAGACAATGGTGTGTCCGGACAAGAGGTCTGCAGCGGCGTGGGAACCTGGACCTGAGGCGGTTGTTCTGTGTTGGCTTGACCTTGCCCCTGGGGCAGGGTTCGAGCATGTCGGGAGTACGGCCGACGCCGTACTTCCGACAGCTGACACAGACAGGATTTCCGATGGACGCGGTGAAACTGCCGACCGAACGGTCGCCCCGATGCCCGTTCGACCCACCCGCCGGACTGGCCGAGCTGCGGGAGCGGCCGGTACGCCGGATGCTGTTCCCCGACGGCCCATCTGGGCTGGCTGGTGACCGGACACGCGCAGGTGCGCGCGGTGCTGGCGGACCCACGGTTCAGTTCCCGCCACGAGCTTGGCCACTATCCACTCGCCGACATCGGGACGCCGCCGCCGGCGCCGCCCGGGACACTGACCGCGATGGACGCGCCTGAGCACACGCGGTTCCGCCGGCTGCTGGTCGGGCGGTTCACCGTACGGCGGATGCGCCAGCTCACCGACCGGCTCGTCGAGATCTGCACAGACCACCTCGACGCGATGGAGCAGCACGGTTCACCGACGGATCTGGTGGCGGCGTACGCGCAGCCGGTGCCGGCGCTGATGATCTGTGAGCTGCTCGGCGTCCCGTACGCCGACCGGGCGTCGTTCCAGAGCCACATCGGCGTCCTGTCCGGGGTCGATACGACGATGGAGGAACAATACGCGGCGTACCAGACCCTGATCGACTACCTGGCCGGGCTGGTGGTGGCCAAGCGGGCCGTCCCGACCGACGACATGCTGAGCGAGCGAGCTGACGGCGAGCGACCTGACCGACACCGAGCTGGCCGGGGTGGCGACGTTCCTGCTGGGCGCGGGTTTCGACACGACGATGAACATGCTCTCGCTCGGCACGTACGCGCTGCTGCGCCATCCCGACCAGGCGGCGGCGCTGCGAGCGGAGCCCGAGCTGGCCGCGAGCACGGTCGAGGAGCTGCTGCGCTACCTGACCATCGCGCACACGGGCGCCCGGTACGCGATCGCCGACGTCGAGCTGGACGGCGAGCTCATCCGAGCCGGTGAGACAGTCGCGATCTCGCTTGCCGCCGCCAACCGCGACCCGGACAAGTACGCGGATCCGGACCGGCTGGACGTACGCCGGCAGGCGACCGGCCAGCTGGCGTTCGGCCACGGCATCCACCAATGCCTGGGCCAGCAGCTGGCGCGTACCGAGCTGCAGGTGGCGTTGCCTGCGCTGTTCACCAGGTTCCCGGACCTGCACCTGGCCGTACCGGCCGACGCGGTGCCGCTGCGCCAAGGAACCGACATTTACGGTGTGCTGCGCCTGCCGGTGGCATGGTAGGGCGGCGACACGAGGGAGAGGGACTGCGAGGCGCATGATCACCATCGGCCAGCTCGCGGCATCCGCCGGCTGTACGGTCAAGGCCGTCCGCCACTACCACGAGCGCGGCCTGCTGCCGGAGCCCGAGCGGGACGCCTCGGGCTATCGGCGGTACCGCGCCGAGCACGCGATCGCGCTGATCAAGATCCGCACGCTCGCTGAGGCTGGGGTGCCGCTGTCCCGGGTGAAGGAGCTGCTGGCCGCGGACGAGGAGCAGTTCGCCGCGGCCATCGCCGACATCGAGAGCGCGTTGCGTGCACAGATCCGGCGGATGGAACTCAGCAGGCAACGGGTGCTGCGCCTGCGGGCCGGCGACGAGCTGTTCGTGTCGGCCGAAATCGCCGACTACCTGCGACAGCTGGAGGAACTCGGCCTCAGCGAGCGTGGCGTACGGACCGAACGCGATCTCTGGATTCTGATGCACACCGTCTCGCCGGACGACGCCGCCAGCTGGGTCGCCGAGAAGCTGACCGCGATGGCCGATCCCGAGTTCCGCGAGATCTACCGTGCGTACGACGCGGCGTACGACTGGCCGGCCGACGACCCGCGGCTGCCGGCGCTGGCCGACCGTACGAGTCGCTGGCTGCTCAACCAGCCGCCCGGTCCGGACCACCCAGTACAGGTCGACCCGATCATCGTCCGGATGCTCCGCACGTCCGAGCCGGCCAGCTCGCCCAGTTGGCGGCGACTCGACGAGCTGCTCACCGATCTGTCCGTGGATCGGTAACCCGTTCCGCCTAGCCGGCCGCCGCCAGCGGCTCAGCGTCCGCGCTGCGGGTCAACGCCTCGTTCGCGTCGGTCTCGCGTCGCGTCCGGTCCAGGCGGGCGCGGGCGCCGGCGAGAGCGTCGGAACCGAGCAGCAACCGCAGAGGCGGTACGTCGGCGTCCACGACGGTGGCGATCGCCGCGGCGGCCCGCACGGGGTCACCGGGCTGATGGCCGGACACAGCCAGCGTGGAGTCGCGGCGCTTGCCCGCGGTCTGCTCATAGTCGTCCAGACGGGTGGGGGACTGCTGCATCGACTTCCCTGCCCACTGCGTACGCAGACCGCCCGGCTCCACGATCGTGACCGCGATGCCCAGCGGCGCGACCTCCGCGGCCAGCGACTCCGACAGACCTTCCAGCGCGAACTTCGTGGCGTGGTAGTAGCCGGTCGCGGCGAAGGCCGCCAAGCCGCCGAAGGAGGAGACGTTGACGATTCGCCCCGAGCGGCGGGCCCGCATGCCGGGCAGCACCGCTTTGAGGACCGTCACCACGCCGTGCACATTGGTCTCGTACAAGGCACGAACGGCGGTGTCCTCGCCCTCTTCAATGGCGGCCAGGTAGCCGTATCCGGCGTTGTTCACCAGGACGTCGATGCATCCGTACGTCTGCTCGCACGCCTGGACGGCCGCGGTCACCGACGGGGGATCGGTGACGTCGAGGGACAGCGCCAGTGCCCGGTCTCCATACCTGGCAGCGAGATCGGTCACGGTCGCGCGATCGCGTGCGGTGACCGCGACCCGGTCACCCCGGTCGAGCGCGTACTCGGCCAGCGAGCGGCCGAGGCCGCTGGAGCATCCGGTGATCAACCACACCGGCGATTTATCTGTTTCGGTTGCCATGCCTCCATGACACCAGCGGCTCCGCGGACGTGCCACACCCTGTTGAGGGTGGCTCTCGCAGGGTCAGCTTCCGCGGCGTCGTACCAGGATCAAGCCCGCGAGCAGCGGTAAAGTCGTACTGGATGACACGCGAGGACAACCAGCTCGGCTCCTTCCTGCGTACCCGCCGGGAGAAGATCGACGCCGCTTCCGCCGGCGTCGTGGACACCACGCGACGGCGGGTCACCGGGCTGCGCCGCGAGGAGCTGGCGTTGCTGGCAGGGGTCAGCCCGTCCTACTACACCCGGATCGAGCAGGGCCGCGACCGGCATCCCTCCCGTGAGATCCTCGAAGCGGTGGCCCGAGCGCTGCGCCTGGATGACACCGAACGGGCGTATCTGTGGTCCCTCGCGACGCCAGCGCTGGCCCCAGCTGACGCCCACGCCGTCCCCGAGCACACCGTGCGACCGGGGATGCTGCGCCTGCTGGAGCGTTGGGCCGACCTGCCGGCCTTCGTCGTCGCCCCCAACCGCGACGTACTTGCCCGGCACCGCGCTGGCCGCTCGGGTCAACCCCGCGTGGAGCCCGGGACACAACCTGATCGAGTTCACCTTCCTCGATCCGCGCGCGCCGGAGGTCTACCCGGACTGGGAGGACATCACCCGGCAGGCCGTCGCTGGCCTGCGTACCACCGCGGCCGCGCGCCGCGCGGAGCTCGACCCTTTTGTCGCGGCTATGCGCGAGCGCAGCGAGACTTTCCGCGAGCTGTGGGACTCCCATGACGTGTACGAGCGCGTGATAGGCGACAAACGGCTGCTGCGTCGACGGCATCGGCGTCCTGCTCCTCAGCTTCGAAACCTTCGCGCTCGCCGGACCCCAGGGGCACGTGCTGTACGTGTACTTTCCCCAACCTGAGAGCAAAGACGACACGGCACTGCGCAGCCTCGTCTAGCCGATCGCAACTCAGGAGTTCGGCTCGGCGCCGAGCGAGGCGCCGAGCGCGGCGTCGCGCAGCTCGCCGAGCTGGGCCGGCGTCAGCTCGCGGAGCTGGGGAACGTCCAGAAAGCCTGGCTGCCCGGGCCGACGACGAGGGTGGACCGGCCGAGCTGCTCCCGGTGTGCGGAGGCCACCGAGCGGTTGAGCGAGAGAACTCGACGCCGCGCAGGCCCGCCTGGCCAACCGGGACGGAGTCGAACTGCAGCGTGGTTCCGCCGCAGTAGGCGATCACACCACCGGCAACCGTACGAATGGTGAATCCGCCGGCTTTCAGCAGCGGCGTCGTATTGGCCAGATCGCGCGCGGTGACGGCCAGATGGACGCGGGTGACGTCGCGCATCAGGTGGTTCTTGTAGTCGTCAGACAGGTAACGCTCGCGGCTGATGTCGCCGGGAAATTCGGCGGGCTCGGTCTTGTTGGCGCGCGGGTCGGCGAAATACTCCGGTCTGTATTCCATTCCCCAGGCGCCGAACTTGTCGTACTGGTCAGTGGTGAACACCGCGTCAAACCACGGCACCGGCGCAGTGCCGTCGCCGAAGTCGCGGGTTTGGGTAAAGGTCAGCGGGTTCGCGATGCCGTCCGCACGCAGCCGGTCGACGACCGTGGCCAGCTGCCCGGTCCGTTCGACCGAGACACCCATTCCGGCCGAGCCGAACTGGTTGTCCGGCGCCGGTAGGTCACCGGTACCGAACAGCTCGAGGTAGGTGTTCTTGCCGTACACGTAACGGCCAGTCCACGATCCCTGACTGCCGGTCGTCGTACGCACCTCAAAGCTGGCGAAATCACGCAGGTAGGTCGAATGCTCAATGGCGTCGGCGGTGGTGCGGTCCAGCACCCCGTACGTGTGGTTGAAGTACAGCAACTGCTGGCCGTTGTTCTGCGCTGCCTGCGCCGTACTCGCGCCGGCCGCTGCCACACCTGTGAAAGCAAGCGTGAGCACCATGGTCGTTCGCAACAGTGTTTTTAGCCCCATGCGGCGATCCTAGGGTCCAGGTGCGCAGCTTTATCGATCTTTTACTGATTCGACAAACTTCCGCGCCACCCGGACTTTGACACTAATTCAGGTCAATTCGTTATACCGATGGCGGCGGCTAGTACGACGTCAACGAGCTGGTCGACTGCGTCCGGCCACCTGCGCTTCCCACCCGCGCAAAGGATTCTGCTATGGACGGAGGTTTCCAGCCAGGCGCGCATCCTGCTGGGAACCGGCGGCTCTCAGACTGGATCTATGCACGTGCCGTCGCAGTAGTAGAGCAAAAGGAACCCGCAGTCCGCTGCATGCACGTGGCAGTCGTACACGTCACCGGCTGGGGAGCAGTAGTTGGGTGAAGGGCCGCAGTAAGGACTGTCAACGCTGCAGTTGCAATCGGGTTCGGATGGGCTGTGCGGTTGCACCCGTGCGTAAGCGGGCGCAGGACCAAGGGTCGCGAGCAGCGTGCGCGTCTGGTCCCGGCCAAGGACGCGTTCGGCATCCGCTTCAACATTCTTGACCACCGTGTCGGGCGTCGCGGAGGTTCGGTCGTTCGAGAAGTATTTCTCTGTCGCGGCGATGGTGCGAACACGATCGAGTACGCCGGACTGCTCGGCGGTCAGACTCGGGTGGGAGGCGCGATAACGGTCGATTTGAGTGACCCACAGCCGGCTGCGTGCGCTTGCGGGCAATGCCTGGTAAATCGCCTTGCGGTAGGCCATCGAGTACGAAATGACCTCGTCGTACTCGGCCGGCAGGTTGTGGCGATGCGCCGCGACCCAGGCCTGCGCGGAGGTGTTGGCCTGTTCGGCAAACGCCGGCGTACGGCCGGTGAGGATCATTCCACCGCCACCGCGATCCCGGCGGCGCCGAACTTCAGCAGCTGTCGGCGCCCCACCGCGGTTGACGGACGCGGAGTCAGCGTTTCATGGCGGAGCTGCCCAAGCGCCCGCACGACGCGCATCGACGAGCGTGGTCCGAGCAAACGCGCGAGCCGCGCTGTCATCCTCGTGCCGGTCCACGCACGCGGCCGTCCGTCCGTCAGCTGGATGAGCGTCGGTGCCCAGGGCGGATTCTCGCCGAGTGCCTCCTGCCGCCATCCGCGGACGTCGTCGCGCGACAGCGGCAGGATTTTCAGCCTGCCGCCGCACGCCTGGCTAACCGCCGTCGAGATTTTGGTGCATGTGCCACATGTGGCGTCGAACGCCAGTACCCAACGTTCACTCATGGCTGTAGACGGTGACATTGCGGATCGGATCCTCACAAGCCTTTCGAGCACGATGGAATGCTTGGGCGGACGTACGCGACGGATGTGCTGAACCACGCAACACGACGAAGAGATTCTCGTGGATTTTGCAATGCAATGCACCGCGCAGCTGACTCCGCCGGTGAAGATGCCAATGAGAGCGGCGGCGATCTCTTCGGCGGTGACATCGCCGCGTAGGAAGTCCTCCACGGTTCTGCGGGAACTTGATCGCCTGCCAGCTGTTTTCGCGAGCGCGTGTTGGGTGCAGCTGCTTCGGCTGTTGACTCGAGTCGTACGGGTGCGTTTACTAACGTTCGACTCCATTACGGTCCTGACCGAAAAAGAAGGTGCGCGGATGTTCCTGATGCTCGTTGTCGGGTTCACGGCGTCGGCGTCGGCGATCGCAGCTGGCGCCGCGCCTGCTTCAGGGCCACTGCCGGGGAAGTCGTCCAGACCTCGGATCGACGACCTCGGCACCGGCGTCCTGTCGTCGCCGATCACTGGCGCGACGCAGGATGGCGGCAGTATTTACCTGGTCACGCGGGGCGTGACGCCGGCCGTCGTGGCGCGCTATGACGTGGCGACCGGTCGCGTGGTGGCGTCGGCTCCGCTTCCGGCCGGGACTGGTGGCTGGGCGGCGGCGATGTCCGGCGGAAAGGTCTATACGGGGATGTATCCGACCGCCGACATTGACCGGTACGACCCCGCGACCAACACCGCGAGCCGCGTCGTCCAGTTGCCGGGCGAGCAGTACATCTGGGATCTGGCCACTGCTCCGGACGGCACCTTGTACGCCGGGACGTATCCGGGCGGCGAGCTTTTCGCGGTCAGTCCGGACACCGGACAGGCGCGCAATCTCGGCGCCGTCGTCGCTGGTCAGCTGTATGTCGGGGGCGGTTGCGGCGGCCCCCGACGGAACCATTTACGCCGGCACGGGCGGGGCGTCGGCGCACATCGTCGCGTATGACCCGAGCACTGGCCAGAAAACCGACATCAGCCCACCGGAGGTCCGCGAGGAGACCTTCGTCTACGACCTCGCGGCGAACGCTGACCACCTCGTCGCCGGGACGCAACCGACCGGCCGCCTGCTGATCATCAACCGGCGCGACGAGAGCCAGTACAAGGTCGTCGACACCGGCCAGGGCGTCGTCGACTCGGTCGCGATCAACGGTGGCCACGTGCTGCTGACGACCCGTGCGTCCGGATCGGTCTACGACTACGACATCGCCGCGGGCACGCTCACCGAGCTCGGCGACCCGATCGCCAACGACGAGACGCGCGGTGTCTTCTCCGTCGGCGGGCGCGTGGTCGGCGTCGCGGGCAGCGGGGAGATGTGGTCCATCGACCCGGCGACCGGCACGCACACGATCACCGATCTGGTCACCGCTGGTATTCCGGCAGGACCGGAACCTGTTCAATCCGTCGCCGTGCTGCACGACGAGAAGGTCGCGCAGGCATGTGTCGCCGGCAATTTCAGCCTTGGCGTGCACGACCTGCGTACGGGCAAGCTGACCCGTGTCCGCGATGGCGGCGAAGCCAAGAAGGCGCTGCCCGTCGACGGCAGGCTCTACATGGCGATCTATCCAGGCGCGTTCGTCGACACGTACGACCCGACGACGAGCGGCACGGTCGACCGCAAAGCCGCCATCGGCGGCGAACAGAACCGGCCAATGGCGATGCGGCTGATGCCCGGCGGGCGCGAGCTTGGGATTGGCACGCTGATCGACTACGGGAAGTCGGGCGGCGCGTTCTCGCTGTTCGATCTGCGCACCAACGCCGTTGAGCGCTATAACGAGGTAATTCCGCACCAGGCCGTCAGCGCGATCGGCGTCGCTGGACCGGTCGTCTATCTCGGCGGCAACACGTACACGGACGGCATCGACCCAGTCGCGACGGAGGCGTCGCTGGCCGCTTTCGACCTGCGGACGCGGACCGTACTTTGGCTCTGGAATGCCATTCCCGGCGCTCTGGGCTATGACGACCTCATCATGGGAGGCCCGCTGCTCTATGGTCTTACGAACAGCGGAACGATATTCGTCGCCGACCCCGTTCGGCGAAAGGTCCTCAGAACGTACGCCACCGCCGACCAGAGCGGCGGAATGTTCTTCGAGCGCGGCGGACAGCTTTACGGCGCGACCCGGGACACCGTCTTCCGGCTCGCTGTCAACGGCCCGAAGACGCTGGTCAGTGGGCTCGCGGGAGTCTGGTTCAACGAGCCGGCACCGGCGTACGACGAGGCCTCGGATTCGCTCTACACGATCCGCGGGAACAACCTCGTACGCATCCACCTTGGCGAGATCTAGTCGGCCGCCCTTCGCCGCCGCTTTATCCAACAGTGCTGGCTGAGATCACGAACCCTGTTTTCCCAGCCGTGCGGTCAACAACAACGCACGCGGGACGTGGAACGGGTCCTTGACTGGCAGGCCGACGACCTGATTGAGTGGCGCGCCGCGGCGGTCCCGGACCTGGATCCATTCCCGGCCCTGCGGTGCTGGGAAAGTCGCATACGTGTAGTCGCGGATCCGGTCATGCCAGGCCAGCAGCTCGTCGGACGCGTACCGGTCCACGAGCAACGCGGTCGCATAGAGCGATTCGGCGTGGGGCCACCAAAGTTTCGTCGACCACGTACGATCCACCAGGTCCTCGTACGCGACGCCCATCCGGTCGCCGGTCGGGGGCCCGCCGTCGCGGTCGACGAACCGGAAAAGCCCACCGTCGATCTCGTCCCCCCCCCAGCCGGAGCGAGCTGAGGGCGCGGTCGACGACCCAGTCGCCGAGCCGGTCGTGAAGTTCGGGCAGCGCGTCGGCGGCGTCGACGAGAAACCACAGCATTTCCAGCACATGCCCCGGCGTCCGGTGTCGAGTCATCAGGGTGTCGACCGGGCGGGCCGCGGTGACAGGTTCGAATTCCGCTGGAATATCGTCGGCCGCGCCGCGAACCAGTTCGTCCGCCCAGAAAAGCATCACGTCTTTGGCGGTAGCGTCTTGGGTAGCGCGGAAAAGCGCCGTCGCGGCGCTCAGCATCATCATGCCGACGGCGAGGCTGGTCATACCTTCGGGCACCGGATAGGGCTCGGTACGAATGGCACCGGCCCGTACGCGCTGGCGGCCGAGTCCAGCACGCGGCTGGCCGTCGCGGTCCACTGTGGACAGCGGGAGTCGCCGGCGTTGCCGAGCGCGGCACCGGCGAGGCCGAGGACGACGAACAGGTCGGCGTAGACGCTGCTGTGCAGCGAGCCGTCCGGCTGCTTCACTGGCGCGCCGTCCGCGGTCAGCTGATAGCTGGTGCTGCCGTCCGGCAGGATCGCGTTGGCCTGGAGGAAATCGGCCGTACGGGCCGATCGCTCCGCCGCCTTTTCGCCGCCGTACAAAGGCATGCCGGCCTTGGCGGAAACCGCGATGGCACCGGTCACCGAGGCCCAGCGACCCTGGCTCCACGTGTACTTGTCGGTGGAGACCAGCTCGCCGTCGTTGCTGAAGCAGGTGAAAACGCCGCCGCGGGTGTCGTCGCTGCCGTTGTCGAAACCACCACGGCAGGACCTGGGAGTTCAGGTGGCGCAGGTCCTCGGCCGCCGCGCTGGCGATGCGGTCATGCGGGGTCATGTGGTGACGATTTCCTTTTCGGTTGGCGGGACTCGCGCGTCGAGCCGGTGCGGCGGCTTTCGCCTTCATACGTTACGAAGACACGGAAACCAGCCGAGAACGTTGTTCGCCGAGGCCGCTGGCCCAGGCACGCATGACATCGCCAGGCCGGAGGAAGACCGGTGGACTCTGCCCGGCGCCGACGCCGGCGGGTGTGCCACTGCTGATCACGTCGCCGGGGTAGAGCGTCATGAACCGCGAGACATACCAGACCAGATAGGTGGCCGAGAAGATCATCTGTGCGGTGGTGGACTTCTGGTACGGCTTCGCGTTGACCTCCAGGCCCAGCGCGATGTCCTGCGGGTCGGCGATCTCGTCGGCCGTGACAAACCATGGCCCGAGCGGGCAGAAGGTGGCACAGTTTTTGCCTTTGTCCCACTGACCACCGCGCTCAGCCTGGAAATGGCGCTCGGACACGTCGTTGCAGAGCACATAGCCGGCGATGTGTGCCGCAGCCGCGGCCGCACTGGACACGTTGGTCGCCTGACTGCCGATGACAATCCCGAGCTCGACCTCCCAGTCGGTTTTTTTCACCGCCCATGGGAATAACCACGTCGTCGTACGGCCCGACCACGGTGTCCGGCGCTTTCATGAACAAGATCGGTTCTTCCGGTGCCTGCTGGCCGCCCTCAGCGGCATGATCCGCGTAGTTCAGTCCCACACAGACGATCTTCCCCGGCCGCAGCGGTGCGCCGATCCGATGGTCGGCGAGCGCGACTCGACCCGACGCGGCCGCCGCGCGCGATCGCAGATCGCCGTCCCCAGGCGAAAGCCACGCCGCGTACTGATCGTCGATCAGTACGGCGTCGCGTTCTCGTCCGGGCTCACCCAGTCGTACGAATCTCATGAACTCTTCCCGAATTTGATGGTGCCGTAAACACAGTAGGCGAAACCGAGGACGTGTGAGCCCTGGTCGGGCTGGAACGCCTGCGCCTGGGTGACCGCGAGCGCATGCGTGTAGACGGCCGGATTCCATTCGGCGATACCGATCCACCGGGGAATCTGGTCGATGAAGCCGGCGCCGGCCGTGCCGGTGCCGTTGATGTTCAGGTGGGCGGTGGTGGCGCCGGACTTGATATAGAGCAGGTAGGTGTTGGCCAGTCGCTGCATGTCGGCGAGCGAGAAGGCGGAGTCGGGTGCGGGCAGGCCGGTACGGAAGGTGTCAATCGCGAATTCGAGGTTCAGCGCGGCGTGGCTGATGTCCTCGATTTGTTTTTCCGCTGGCTTGGTCTGGGTGAAGCTGGAGATGTCCTTGGCGGTGAAACCAGTCGCGGTCCAGCCGTTGTACGCGGCCGCACGCGGACCCCAGTACGGCCAGTAATACCGGATACTGCTTCCGGTGCCGACCTGGGTCATGGCCGAGCGGAAGCAGAGCTTGAGTTGTTTCATGCGCAGTGCATAAGCGCTCGATCCGGTGATCCGATAGAGCTCCGCGTAAGTTGAGCCCAAGGTGTTGCACTGGTTGAGGGGCATGTTGCTGCCGTCCGCCGGCACCGGGGTTTCCTTCAGCCACTGGTAAGCGCCGAAACCGTCGGCGTTGACCCAGTATTCGTAGTCATGGAATGCGACCGCTGCCTGGACCGCCGCCAGATAGCTGTCGGCCTTGGCTTTGTACTGGGTATTGGCTTTGAGTGTCGGGTCGGCGTTGACAATCCTGACGAAACTGGCGATCGGGTGGCAGATCTGTCCGGTGTGGACGGGATAAACGTAGTTGGCGGGTTGGAGGGTGGTCTTTGCGGCAACCGGCAGGCCGACCGCGGTAGCGTGGCTCGGGCGTACGTCTCGGACGCTTATCCGGGTGTTGTCGTTGTACTGGTTGTAAATCACCTTGAAGACGTAGTTGGCGCTGCCGGTGTCGAAATTGACGTTGCTGAACGTGGTCGCCGCGTTTGTCTTGTCCCGAAAGATCAAGGTGAAGGGCGAGGTGTCGGTCTCGCCGTTGTGCACCACCTCGATGCTCGCCAGATTGTTCACCGCACGCTGGGCCGTGCGTACGTCGAGCAGCGGATTGCCGTTCTTGTCCATCAGCGTGGCGCGGGCGGCGTTGTACTGAGTCGCCGCCCGCCACACCGGTCCGGAGATCCCGCGGTGGTCGGTCACCCCGCGCACCTGGTCACGTTGGTCAAGGACCTGATCGATGTTGCGGATCAGGTGGTCCAAATAGCCGGTGTCCCTTGGTGGCCTCGTACATTCGCACGAGACCTAGCAGGACGTATGCCTGCCCCCAGGCCAGGTAGCCGAACTCGTTGTTGTCGGTGGCCTGACCTTTAGCTCCGGAGCTTTCAAAATCCGCGAGAAAGGTGTCGAAACTCGTGCGGGAGGTGTAGTCGTACGTGGCGGCGGCCGCCGGCGAAGCGCTGCCGAGGCCAACCCCCAGCCCCCGACGCCGAGCCCGGCCGCGCCGGCGAGCAAGCCACGCCGGGAGATCCCGAAACTCTGATCCATCTGTGGTTCCCCTCCTTGGTAACAGTCGGCTTTCTGGGAGGCCGTCACCCTTTGACCGCGCCGGCCATGCTGGACAGGATGTGGCGTTGCAGGAAAACGAAGACCGCGATCACCGGGATCAGGGACAGCACGGTCCCGGCGGCGAGCCCTCGTACGTCGGCGCCGCTGACGCCGGAGAGATAGGCGATGCCCAGCGCGATCGGAAACTTCGACTGGTCGTCCAGCGCGACCAACGGCCAGAGGAAGCTGTTCCAGACCGAGATGAAACCCAGGATCGCCAGCACGGCGATGGTCGGCCGGGCGATCGGACACGCGACGGAAAGGAAAATTCGCCATTCGCTCGCGCCGTCCATGCGAGCGGCTTCGATGACTTCGTCCGGGATCGCCGCGAAGGTCTGACGAAGCAGGAAAACGCCGAGCGAGGACAGGATTGCCGGCAGGATCACCGCCGCATAGCTGTCGAGTAGGCCGAGTTCGCGCATCACCAGGAAACGCGGGATCAGCATCAGCTCGCCAGGCAGGAACATGGTGGAAAGGAAAAGCACGAAAAAGAACTGGCGGCCGCGAAAACTGATCCGGGCCAACGGGTAGGCGGTCATTGCCGAGACGATGAGATAGAGCGGCACGGTCACGCCGACGTAGAGCACGGAGTTGAGCAGGAAGCGGCTGTACGGAATCGTCGTCCACGCTTCGACGAACCAGTCGACCACCGGTGGTCGCGGGATGAGGTCCGGCGGGAACGAGAAGACTGGTTGGCTGCTGGGTTTCAGTGCGGTGGCAAGCAAAAGCAGGAACGGTCCAACAAAAACGCAGGCGACCAGGACCAGCACGACGTACGTTCCCAGCTGCCGGCGACGCCGGCGGACCGGAGTTTTCGCCGCTGGCTGGGGCTTTTCCGGCGCGCGTACGGGTGTCGTGACAGCCATCAGGCGTCTCGCCGCCGAGTGAGGCGCTGGTTGGCCAGCGCCAGCGCGATCATGATCAACCACAGCACCAGACCGGCCGCGCTCGCATAGCCGACATCATATTTTTCGAAGGCGATGTGCCAGATGTAATAGCCGAGCGTCAGCGTACTGTCCTGCGGTCCGCCTCTGGTCAGCACGTAGATCGACTCGAACGACCGAGTCGACTCCAGCATGCCGAGCGTGAGAGTCACCGTGACGTACGGCAGGATCGCGGGCAGCACGATGTGCCACAGTCGCCGCGCCGCGCCGGCGCCGTCCACGGTCGCCGCCTCCAGTTGCTCGCGCGGCACGCCTTGCAAAGCGGCCAGGTAGATGACCATGAACAGGCCCATGTTCTTCCAGCCTTCCACGATCGCGAGCGCCGGCAGCGCCCAGTGCGTGTCGAGCAGGAAATCGATCGGGCCGAGGCCTACCAACGAGAGCAGCCAGTTCAGAACCCCTTCCTGGCTGAGCAGATAGCGCCACGCGACGGCGACCGCGACCATGCTGGTGACGACTGGCAGGTAATAGGCAGCGCGAAAGGCGTGGATGCCGCGCAGCGGCCGGTTGACCAGCATCGCGAGGAAAAGCGGCAGGACGACCGCGAACGGCAGGAACATCGCCATGAACAGGAAGGTGTTGGCGATGGCGTGATGGAACTGTGGGTCGCCGGCCAACCCGACGAAGTTCTGCAGTCCGACAAAACTGACCGGCGTCACGATCCGGTACGACGAAACCGACATCTGCAGCGAGATGAAGGCCGGCCAGCCGAACATCAGCGCGAACAGCACCAAGCCGGGCAGCATGAACAAATAGGGCGTCCAGCGCCGCTGGCCCACGACGTGCCGCGGGCCGAGCGAGCGCCGGCGTACGCGCGGGATAAGTCCAGCCGCTGCCATCAGATGTCCTAAAACCTTGTTTCCGGATCAGATGTCGCAAGGGTGGCCGTCGTCCGACGGCCTGTCAAGGCCTATCCATGCTCAAAGGCAAAACAATCCACCGAACAGGGTTGACGTACGGGCCAAGAAAGGCCACATTCACTTGTGTCCGAAGTAGTGGTTTCGGACATCGCAGATCGAGGAGTTCTGATGGTGTGTACGCGCTTGCGCAGGCTCGCGGCCCTCGGCGCCGCCCTGCTGGCGGCGGTCTTGCTGCTGTCCGGATGCATCAGCGGCCAGCAGGCCGGTGCGGGCGGTGCCGGTGCCGCCGGTGCGCAGTACTCCGGCCAGGTCGAGTGGTGGACGATCAACGTGCAGAAGAACTACTCGGCGTACGTCAACCGCCTGATCAGCACTTATCAGTCGGCGCATCCGGGCGTGAAGATCAAGTGGGTCGACGTGCCCGGGCAGGACATCACGACCAAGTTGCTCGCCGCGATCGCCGGCAACAAGGTGCCCGACGCGGTCAACTTCACGTCCTTCACGACCGGACTGTTCGCCAGCAACATGACCGACCTGAGCCAGTTCTTCAGCCCGCAGGACCTCAGCGCTTACGCTCCAGCGCTGGCGTCCCCGCTGAAAGACCAGAGCGGCCGGCAGATCGCGATTCCGTGGTACAAACGGCGGCGCGGGCCTTGGCATTTACCGCCGGTCGGTGCTGACCAAGGCCGGCTTCGACCCAGCGAAGCCGCCGACCAGCTGGGACGCCGCGCTGGCGCTCGCGCAGAAGGTCAAGGACACCACCGGTGGCTACGGCACGAACGTGATGGCTTACAGCTTCACCATGCAAAGTGAGGGGGTCCAGCTGATCTCGCCCGATCGCAAGAAGGCCGCGTTCAACACACCTCAGGCCGCGGCGATTTTGGCCAAGTACAAGAAGTTTCTGACCAGCGGTGCGATCGCGCCGGGCGTGCTCGGCAAGGACCCCCGCTCGTACGCGCAGAACCTGTCGAACAAGCTGATCGCCTTCCTGCCGTCCGCCACCTCCACCGATCTGATCGGGCTGCAGAAGAACTCGCCGGACGTGTACGCCGACAGCGTGATCGGGCCGGCGGTGACCGGGCCGGCCGGCACGCGCAGCTGCTGACGGGCCAGCAGGTTTTCGGCATTCCGGCCGCCTCGCAGCACAAAGCCGCCGCCGCGCAGTGGCTGAAGTTCGTCACCTCGGCGACCAACGAGCTCACCTTCTGCAAGATCACGTCGATTTACCCGTCCGCGCTGGCGACGCTCCAAGACCCGTATTTCACGAACATCACCGGCAACACACCGGCCGACCAGGCGCGAAAGGTGTTGGTCCAGACGTTCCCGAAGATTGTCGACGCCTCGCTCGGATCGAGCAACGACGAGAATCTGCGCGACCTTTTCGACGAGCAGGTACGCGCCTACATGACCGGTTCGAAGACGGCGACGCAGGCGCTGACGGACGCGGCGGCGCAATGGAACTCCGCACTGGCCAAGACCACCTGATGAGCGACCAACTGCGGATGGGGATCGTCGGCGCCGGAATCATGGGCCGTGGCAACGCGCTCGCGCTGTCCGGCGAGCGGGACGTGGTCGTCACGGCCGTCACCAGCCGAACGCGAGATGCCGCGCAGTCTCTCGCCGCGGCCCAGAAAACGCCGCCGGCGCGAGTGGCCGAGAACCTGGACGACCTGCTGGCCGCGGACGACGTCGACGCGGTCGTCCTGACCACGCCAGACCACTTGCACGGCGACATGATGGTGCGAGCGGCCGAGGCTGGAAAGCACATCCTGGTGGAAAAACCGTTCACCACCTCGGTCGAGGAGGCCGACCGCGCGGTCGCCGCGATTCGGTCCGCGGGGGTGGTCGCGATGTGCCTTTTCAACCACCGCTGGGTGCCGGCGTACGCGCAGGCGAAGGAGTTGGTCGCGGACCTCGGCGCGGCCGTGGTCGGCTATGCGCGCAAGGACGACACGATATATGTCCCCCACGAAGATGTTGAGCTGGGCCGACAAGACGACCTGCGCGTGGTTTCTTTCCAGCCATGACATCGATCTGATGAACTGGCTCATCGACGACCGGGTCGTCCGCGTGTACGCGACCGCACGGTACGGTCGTCTGTGCGACCTCGGTGTGGACACGCCGGATGCGATCCAGATAGGCCGAATATTCCGGTGGCGCGACCGCGACCTTCGAATCCGCCTGGATTTATCCGGAAACCTTCCCGACGATGGTCGACTCGTACGTCACGCTGGCCTGCGAACAAGGCGTCGTACAGATCGACCGGCAGAAGGAAAACGTCGTCCTTGCCACCGAAAAGGCGTACGCTTATCCGCGAAACCTGTTGCAGCGCGTCATGCACGGCATTCCGGCCGGTGCGTATCGCGACGCGATCCGGCATTTCGTCGACTGTTGCCTGACCGGCGCGCAACCACTGATCACGGTCGAGAGTTCGCGGGACGTGACCGCGGTCCTGGAGGCCGCGCACGAGTCGAGTCGATCCGGACCCGCCAGCCGATGGACGTGCGATGACGGCTCCCGAAAAGCCGCGGCACATCGACGACCGCATCACCGGGATCGGGCCGGCCGAGCTGATCGACGCGCTTTTGGCGAGCCCGCCGGAACAACCGATCTGGCCTCGCTGCGTTTATGGGTCGCCAAGACGAAAAAAAACGAGGCGCTCTGGCCGGCCGCGCCGGCGGACGACGTGGCCTTGGCCGCGGCCGACCTGCTGCGTACGGCTCCGCCGGACGTCACCGGCGCCGGGCTTGGCCGGTCCGTCCGCTACGGATTCCATTACCTGCGCTGGCTGGAGCCTGCCGTACGGGCGTGGGCGAGGACTGGCGACGAGTCCTACGCCCGGTCGTTCGAGGACCTTTTCACCAGCTGGTACGAAAGACGCGACGGCTTGGTCGGGGAGTGGCCGGGGCTGGACCTGATCTGGTATTCGCTGGGCACCTGGTCACGGGCAGCGATGTTGCTGCCCGCCCTGGACAGCCTGATGCCGCTCTCCGACGAATGTTGGGGCCAGGTCCTCGCAACGATCGTCGGTGGCGCCAGGTGGGCGTACGACGAACACGACGCCTTCCGGCACGGCAACTGGCAGCTCGTGTCGGCCACCCAGCTGATGCACGTCGGCGCGGTTTATCCGCGGCTCGCCGAGGCAAACCAGTGGGTCGAGCGCGGCCGTGCACGGTTGGTCGAACATCTCGAGCAGGACTTCTCTGCCGATGGCGGTCATTTTGAGCGATCGCCCGGATATCACCACATGTGCCTGACAGCCACCACACTCGCGGTCGCCGTCGACCAGCGCTACCTGCACACGGGTCTCGGCGACCATCCGAAGGTCGTGGCGATGCAGGAGTGGCTGCGCGAACTCACCACCTCCGCGGGGTGGGTTCCGGCGCCGCAGGACTCCGGCGTGGTCTGGAACGAGCCGCATCGAGGCGAGGATTCCGTGCTGTTAGCGGAAAGTGGCTATGCGGTTCTGCGCGCGCACGACGACGTACGTGTCGTTGTCAACTGCGGTCCGTACGTCCAGCATGAGCTGGAGTCGCATTCCCATCGCGCCGTTCTCGACTTCGTGATGGACGGCTGGGGCCGCCCGTTGTTGTGGGAGGCAGGCGGGCCGCCCGACTACGACGTGCCCGACTACCAGTCGTGGTTCCAGTCCGCGCGCGGTCACAACACGGTCGTCGTCGACGGCCAGGACGTGGGCGCGGACCGGGATGCGGTGGTCGAGACCTTTGTTGAGTCGCCCGAGGCCACGGTCCTCGCCGCCGGCCGGCGAGGCGGAAACGGCGTCGTGCATCGGCGGCGGTTTGTGCTCGTACGAACCGATCCGGCCTATCTCGTCGTACGCGACGAGATAGAGGGCGGCGGCCAGTACGACCTGCTGCTGCACGCGCCGCGGCCGTGGCACGACTGGCGCGCCGGGGACGTACGAGTGTGGGTCGCCGATGCCGAGGACGCGACTGTCACCTTTTCCGAAGGCCGATCCCGCATTCCTGACCCGCTGACCAGGACGGCGGACTTCGGGCCGCTGCACACGCTGACCGTCAGCCGTCCTCGCGGGGAATTTCTGACTGTGATCGTGCCCGCCGCGGCCGGGACCTGGGCGTTCAGCGCGGCTGGCGACGAGGTCCGGGTCGTGCATCCGTACGGGGACGGACACCGTCACGCCGTCCGGAGTCGTCCGCCGCCCCGCGGAGACGTCTCATGACTGAGCTGATCGATGTGCACGCGTCCGTCGGCGCTTATCCGCGCGCGTACGTGCGTGGCCAGAACGTCGACGAACTCGCCGAGCAGATGCGCCGGCTCGGCATCGGGCAGGCAGTCGTCGGTTCGACCGCGTCGGTCTGGCACGACCCCCGCCCACGGCAACGCCGAAGCGCTGGCGGTCGCCGGCACGTCCGGGCTGCATCCGTGCATGACCGCGCTGCCGCCGACGCCGGGCGAGACCGTCGACCTCGAAGGCGCGATCGCGGTTCGGATGTATCCGGCGACCCACGACTTCGACCCTCTTGATGCCGCGATGGATCCGCTCTATGAGCGGCTGGTCGCGCAGCGGCTGCCGCTGACAGTCGGTCTTCCGGAGATCGGCTGGCCGGCACTGGACGCGCTGGCCGGGCGCTGGCCAGGGCTTGCGGTGATCGTGTCCGCGCTCGGTTACCGGACCCTGCGCCGGCTCGCGGCGGTCTTCGGCCGCCGGCCCAACCTGCACGCCGACATGGTCAACTTCGCCAGCCACCAGGGCGTGGAGTGGTTCGTCCGGCAGTGGGGCGCCGAGCGGCTGCTGTTCGGGACCGGTACGCCCGTCCGCGATCCGGCCGAGGCGGTGGCCCGGTTGAGCTGGTCCGGGCTGAGCGACGCGGACCGCCAGCTGGTTGGACACGGCAACGCCGTACGGCTGTTCCAGGGGTTGACATGACCGATCCGCTGCTGGCCGCGATGCGAGCCGGCCAACCGCTGACCGGAGTCGACGTCATCGACGTCCATGCGTCCATCGCGCATCTCGGGCCGTACAGCCCTGTTCTTCGTTCCCGACTCCGACGCCAGCGCGATGGTCGACGTTATGCGCCGTACGGGCGTACGCGTGGCGGTCCTGTCGTCGCATCGTGCGATCCAGTACGACGCGCACAGCGGCAACTCCGAGACGTTGCGGGCCGCCGACCGGTTTTTCCCGACCGGATCGCCGGCTATGCGGTGGTCAACCCGTGGCAGCGGCCTGAGCGCGAGCTGCGGAGGCTGGCCGGCGAGCCTCGGTTCGTCGGCGTCAAAGTGCATCCTGACCTGCATGAATACCCGTTGACCGGTGCCGCGTACGAGCCGCTGTGGGGGAATACGCCGCCGACCGTGGACTGCCGGTCCTGACCCACACCTGGCACACGTCGCCGTACGACGACCCGGAGGTGGTCGACGCGGTGCTGGTGCGCCACCCCGGTGTCCGGCTGATCCTCGGGCACAGCGGCGTGAGCCCCGCGGGCATGGCCGCGTCCGTCCCGGTCGTCCGCCGCCATCCGGCGGCCTACCTGGAGGTCTGCGGTTCGTCGATGACCGGTCCGCTCGTACGCTGGCTGGTCGAGCAGGTGGGGGCGCCAGCCGGGTGCTGTTCGGCTCCGACTTTCCGTTCATCGACCAGCGAATGTCGCTTGGGCGGGTGGTGGGTGCCGGGCTGACGGCCGCGCGGCGGCGGCCACCGCGGTGCTCGGCGGCAACGCGGCACGCCTGTTCGGCTGGCCGGCGAGCCGGAACCAGACGTTGGTGGCGACGGGAGAGGCTCGTGACTGAGGACCGAGAGCAGCGGGTGGCCGGCGAACGGACGCCGGACATGGCGGTAGGCCTTTTTGGACCGCGTTCGTCCGTACGCGCGATGGTCGTGGCTGGCAAGGCGATCCTCGCGCGCAACCCGCGCCGCGCCGTACGTTTCCTGCCGGGCGGACACAACGACCTGGCCGAAGCCCGCGATCGCTATGAACGGCTGGCCGACCGGATCGACGCGGCGGTCTTTCCCGGGCCAATGCACTACGACCTGGCCCGAGAGGCTGGCTATGTGTCCGTACCAGCGTCTTATGTGCGGCTCAGTGGCGCTGCGCTCTATTCGACGTTGTTGCGTGGGCGGGTCCACGACGGGCTCGACCTGACCCGGATCAGCATTGACTCGCTCAGCCGCGAGTCGGTCTGGGAGGCGGCGTACGCGGAGATCGAGGTCCCGTCGACGGGCGTGCACTGCCTGCCGTACTCCGATCCGGCCTCCGCGCAGGAGTTCGGCGACTTCCACCGGCCACTGCTGAAGTCCGGCACGGTCACGATGGCACTGACCACGATCCTGTCCGTCGAGCAGCAGTTGCGCGCCGAAGGTTTCCCGGTGATGCGGATCCGGCCGACGCCCGCGACCGTACGCGAGGCGTTGGAGACCGCGGTGCTGCTTGGCCGCGGGACCCGGCTCGAAGGCCAGCAGATCGCCATGCTGGCGGTGCAGATGATCAGCGAGGGCTCGCGGGCCAGCAACAGCGGCTACTGGCAGCAGGAGGCGTCGCTGTCCGTGCATCGGATGCTGCTGGAGGAGGCACGCAAGGTCGGCGCGACCGTGACCTGCCGCGGCGATGGGCAGTTCGGGCTCATCACGACCTATGGCGGGCTCGACGCGCTGACCTCGCATCTGCAACACGCGCCGTTCGTCACGTCCGCGCGGCAACAGCTCGGCCTCCCGCTCGCGGTCGTCGGCATCGGCGTCGGGCACACCGCGCGCGACGCCGAGGCCAATGCGTACGCGGGACTGGACGCGGCCTTGGAACGGCGTGGTGAGGTGGCTATTTACGTGGACGGTGGCGAGACACAGGTCGTGCTCTCCGCGTCTGCTCCGCACATGAACGCCGCGCCAGCGGGCGACCAGTCGCGTGCGGCGCACGTCTTGGAACGGATCATCGCCGTCCATCCCGGGGCCGACCAGCCGCTGGTCGTCGACGTGGAGGACGTGAGCGCGGCGTTGCGGGTCACCGACCGGACCGGCCGCCGGATGCTGCGGCAGCTGGTGGAAGCGGGCCTGGCCTGGCCGCTGCCGGCCCAGCCGTCCCCCGCCGGCGGCCGGCCGAGGCTGCAGTTCCGGCTGCTGCCGGACAGATCCCGCCGGAAACCCTGTCCGGCTGAGTTTTTCGCGAAGGAGCCAAGCACATGCCGACCCGTACCCGTCCCGAGCAGATGTACGCGCGCGCCCGCCGCAGCGTCGCCGGCGGCGTCTCCAGCGACGCCCGGCGCGCGGCCGGCACGCCGATGTTCGTGGACCACGCGTCCGGCGCCGAGCTCTGGGATGTGGACGGCAACCGGCTGATCGACTACGTCCTTGGGCAGGGCCCGAACATTCTCGGCCACGCGGCTCCCGCGGTGGTCAAAGCCGTCAGCGAGCAGGTCGCTCGCGGTGTCGCGTACGCGGCCCAGCACGAGTGGGAGGCCGAGGTCGCCGAGCGGATCTGCGCGATGGTGCCCGGTGCGGAGCTGGTCCGCTTCAACACGGTCGGGTCCGAGGCCGTGCATGGTGCGCTGCGGTTGGCGCGCGGCCTGACCGGCCGGCCGAAAATCGTGAAATTCGAAGGAAACTATCACGGTTGGCTCGACCCGGTGCTGTACAGCGTGCATCCCGATCTGGCATTGGCGGGGCAGGCCTCTCAGCCCAACGCGGTGCCTGGCTCGGCGGCCTCCCTCACCCCGCATTCCGCGGCCGATCTCATTGTGTTGCCGTACAACGACCTGGGGCTCGTACGCGACTGCTTCGAGCGGTTTTCCGGGCAGATAGCGGCGGTGATCTGTGAGCCGCTGCTGTGCAACACCGGCGCGATCATGCCGGTGCCCGGATTCCTGGAAGGGCTGCGGGAGTTGTGTACGGCGCAGGGCGCGCTGCTGGTTTTCGACGAGATCATCACCGGTTTCCGGCTGGCCGCCGGCGGCGCGCAGGAGTTTTTCGGGGTGACGCCTGACCTCGCCACCTTCGGCAAGGCGATTGCCGGCGGCATGCCGGTGTCCGCGATCGCCGGCCGCGAAGAGGTGATGGCCGCGATCGCCGACGGCCGGGTCGCGCATGCCGGCACTTTCAACTCGCAGCCGGTCGCGATGGCCGCGGCCGCCGCCGTACTGTCCATATTGGACGAACGGCGAGAGGCTGTTTATCCGGCTATGCATCAGGCCGGCCAGGCGTTGATGGCCGGCATTCGAGCGGCCGGCGAACGACATGGCGTACCAGTGCTCGTGTCCGGTCCCGGGTCGGTCTTTCAGGTCTACCTCACCGAAAAGTCGGACGTACGTGACTACCGTGACTTCGCCGCCTGCGACCGGCCGCGGATGGCGCGGTTGCACGAGCTGCTGCTGGAACGAGGTGTCAACACCGTGCCACGTGGGCTGTGGTTCCTGTCGACAGCGCACTCACCCGCGCAGGTCGACGAGACCTTAGGGGCTGTCGACGCCGCATTCGCCGCGCTTTGATATCGCCGGCATCCACCATCGTTGAGCTTGGGAGGAAAGGCATGTCAGCACGAAGACTCGCCAGCTGGATGGGGAAAGTGTTGTTGGTCGGTGTCGTCGTCGCAATGGTTGGTTCGGGCCTGAGCGCGGCCCAGGCCGCCGATACGAGCCTGCCGCAGACGGTGCCAAGCCTGCAGTCCGCGACCGCGGCCACCGGCAATGGCTTTGCCTGGACCGGAAACGGGCCGCGTGGTCGTGAACGACACCGCCACCAGCTCACTGGCGGCCGACGCGCGTACTTTCGCCGCCGACCTCGGCGGACTGCTGGACGGCAGCACACCGGCCGTGGTCACTGGCGCACCGTCGACCGCTCAACCGGGCGACATCTCGATCACGCTGGGAAACACCGACAGCCGGCTCGGGACCGAAGGCTATGGCATCTCGATCGGACCGGCGCTGGCGATCAGCGCGCCGACCCCGACCGGCGCTTTCTGGGGCACCCGTACGGTTCTGCAGATGCTGCGGCAGAAACGTACGTTGCCGGCGACCACGATCGCGGACTGGCCGCGCTACCAGGTGCGCGGGATTTCGTTGAGCCTGGACAGCTTTCCGGCCGGCTGGTTCGTGAACCTGGTGCGGGACATGTCGTACGTGAAGCTGAACACCCTCACCACCGGCTCGGCGTTGTCCGGGCTTACCGACGCGCAGATCCTTCAGATCCAGCAGGTCGCGAACCAGTATCACGTGAGCTTCGTCGGCTGGTTCAACACCACGCATTACAACGCGCCGCCGAAGACGCCGACCGTGCCGGCGCAGTTCCAGCTGCGGGTCGCCGACACCACCGGCAAGCTCATCTCGTCGCCGACCACCTTGGACATCACCAAGCCGGACGCGGTGAAATGGGCGACCGACCAGATCGAGCACTACATGAGCCTGCAAACGGCGCCTTACTGGCATGCCGGTGGTGACGAATATCCCGAATACTACTTGCGCAACGACAAGGTGAGCGCGGCGAACGCGCCGGATCTTTACGCGGCGGCGAAAGCGAAATATCCGAACGAGACCAACCCGGCCGGCGCGTTCTACGACGACCTGTTCAACCAGATCGACGCAATGGCGAAAAGTCACGGCAAGCAGATGTGGATGTGGAACGACGACCTGGTGCCCACCCAGGCGGTGCAGGTCAACCCGGACGTCGTCATCGACCACTGGATCAACTACGGCCTGACCCCCCAGCAGCTCATCAACCAGGGCCACCATCTCATCAACGCCAACCAGAACCATCTCTACTTCAACGAGCACCAGCCTGGCGCGTTGAACGCGACCGATGCCGACCTCTGGACCACCTTCGATCCACGGGTTTTCAACGGCAACCTAACGATTGCGGCGGACAGCCCGAACCTGGACGGGATCAAGCTGGAGACCTGGCACGGCGCGATGCACGAAGCGCCAGCCGCACTGGAGCAGGACTTGCTGACTCTGGACCGTCCGCTGGCCGAGCGTGGCTGGGCGACGGCGAAGCCGACGACGACCATCGCGACCGCGCGGGCGCTGTTCGCCGCGATCGGTCGCTCGCCGGGGGTGGTCCAGACGCCGACCGCCGGCGACCTCGGTGCGAGCTCGATGACCGGGGCGCCAGCGCTGGTCTACCTGGGCTCGCAGCAGGTTTTCTTCGTCGTTGACGGTCAACTTCGGCGCCGTTACTGGAAAGCCGGCTACACTGCGGTCCAGGAAGCGGCCCTGGCGACCAACGCGCCTGTCACCGGCACACCGGTCGCTTTTGTGGCCAGCAACCAGATCCACGTCTTCGCGATCGGCACCGACGGGCACGTCCAGCACGTCTCGTACGACCCGACAACCAATGTCTGGTCACATGACGACTGGACGGCCAAAAGCGGCGCGACCGCCGCGATCACCGCAAACCTGGCCGGATTCGCGTACGGCAACCAGCCACAACACGTCTTCGCCATGGGCACCGACCACCAGCTGCATCACTTCTTTTTCGATGGCAGCACCAACGCGGTTTCCACCGACAACTGGAAAGGCGACATCGCCGGCAGCCCGATCGCGTACGCGTGGGGCAAGACGCAGAACGTCTTCGCCGTCGGTACGGATGGGGCGCTGCATCAGTGGTGGTGGCAGCCGAGCGATCCGGGGCCGGTTGGCGCGGCGCACCTGCAATATCGCGATCTTGGTGGCCAGTTCACCGCTGACGCGCGGCCGTACGGCGCGGATTTCGGGGAGAATGTCCAGGACGTCGTCATCCGTGACAAGAACGACCACCTGCAAATGTGGTCGTACGACCAGGTCGCCGGCGCGTCCGGCTGGCGTGACCTCACGGCGCTGACCGGCGTCTCGGCAGCTGGCAATCCGCTCGAGTTCGTCTACGGCACCGAGCGGGACATTTTCTACCGCAACCTCGCAAACAATCACCTCGCACACCTCATCGTGCACCAGGACGGCACGATCGGCTCCGACGACTGGACGACCGCCGCCATCGGAACACCCGACACGGTGGTCGGCGATCCGGCGGGCTTCAATTTCCAGGGCGCTGAACAGCACGTTTTCGGCACTGACCCGGCCGGGAAAATGCACCACTGGTATTGGCTCGCCAGTGACCACCAGGTCCACCAGGACAACTGGCCATCCTGACCGGCAGGCTGGGGACGGCGCGTCGGTCCGTCCCCAGCCTGGACGTTTCGCCCGTACGGCAGCGCATGCGAAGATGCGCAGGAGTTTTCGATGGCTGGAGGTGCGCGTGGATTCGGCAGCGTTTGCGTCGGCCCTGCGCGGCCGGCTGATCGCCGCGCCCGCGACGCCGCGTGACCAAGACGGCCGGATTGTCCAGCAGGATTTGGAAAACTATGCGGCAGCAATCGGGGCTGGCGTCGATGGCGTTTGTGTATGGGCACACACGGCACGTGGGTTGGAACTGTCCGATGTGGAGCGAAAGGCGGTGTTGGCAGCTTTTCGCGCCAGTACGGACGGCCCGCTGCTCGCCGCCGTCGGTCCACGGCCCGATGCTGTCGGCGATTTCGCCGATGAGCTTGTGAGCGTCCAGCGGCTCGCCGAGGACGCGGCCGCCGGCGGCGCCGATGCGCTGATGGTCTTTCCGGCGCCGAGTTTGCGGGCCGTGCGGACCAGATCCGCGCGTACGATCCGCATGCACGTCGAGGTTTCGGCCAGCGTGGGTCTTCCCGTCATTGGATTCCTGCTTTATCCAGAGGCCGGCGCGGTGTCCCGTACGATCCCGGACTGCTGATCGAGCTGGTGGCAAGGCCCGAGGTCGCCGGTGTCAAGCTGGCCACGCTTTACGACGCGATGGCCTGCCAGGACGCGATCGCCGCGATCCATGCCGGCGGTGGACTCGCCATCACCGGTGAGGACCGGATGTTCGGCCCGTCATTGATGTGGGGCGCTGACGCCGCGCTCGTCGGCATCGCCGCCGCGGCGACGCACGTCTCCAGGCAGCTGATGCGAACGTGGTTCGCCAAAGACGCGGCTGGGTTTCTGGCCGCCTCTGAACGGCTGGAACGGCTCGCCGACGCGACTTTTCGGGCGCCAATGGACGGATACGTGCAGCGGATGCTGTGGGTCGCCGAGCGCGAAGGCATCCTCCCGTCGAGGTCCGCCTACGATCCGCATGGTGGGCGCCTCGCCGCGCAAGAGCGGGCGAAGGTCCATGCCGCCTACGACGAGACGGCCTGAACCGCGCCGCCCAGCCCGAAAAGCTCCGCCGCGTTGCGCCAGTACATCGCCTCGGCAACTGCCGGCGTCAGGCCGGCGTCCTGCACCAGGCCAAACGACACGGCGGGATCGATCAGCGTCGCGTCCGTACCGAAAAGCAGCTGCTCCGGACGTACGCGCGCGGCCACATATGCAACCTGGCCGGCATCGGTGACCGAACCGGACGGCTCCAGGTAGAGCCGGTCGCGGTCGCGCGCCGCCTGGGCGGCGAGATCCCAACGGTCGGCGCCCATGTGGGCGGCGATGACCCGCAGCCGCGGGTTGGTGTCCACCAACCGCGCCAGATCCAGCACGTCCGGACCCCAGCTGTGGATCAGGACGACCGCGTCGAAGTTGTTCATCAGGGCGAAAAGATCCCGCATCTGTGGGGAGGTGATCTCCCGGCGTGGATAGCCGGTGTGGATCTTCACCCCGACGAACGAGTCGAGCGAGCGGGAGAAAACGCCGCAGGTCGGCTTCGCAGGTGGCCAGGTCGTTGGGGTTGCAGACCACATATCCACGCAGCCGCGGCTGCTTTTCCAGGACTCGGGCCAGTTTCGCGTTGCCGCCGGGCGCGTCGTACGTCACGGCTTCGGACGCCGACACGACCTGCAGTGTGATGCCCCATTCGTCCATGACCCGCAGGTTTTCCGAGTCCGAGCCAATGTCCATGGCGAAGAACCATGGGCCCCAATGGGCGTGAACGTCAATGACCGGATGGTTCTTCACGATTTCTCCAGCAGCGAGCGCATCGTGCCTCCGGTGACAGCGGCCCAGTCCGCATCGCCCAGACGGGCTCGGCGCATCCGCAGGACCGCGGGCGACGTGTCGTGCAGGGGCGTACGGGAGCCGAAAACGAGATGGCTCGCGCCGACCTCGTCGTTGACGATCTCGATCGAGTCCGGCGCGTTCAGCAGTCGCGTGGAGGCGACGAATCCCGGTTCGCGGGTGGCGAGCAGGATGAAGTCGGCGACGTGATAAGCATGGACGTCCAGGAAAACGACTCGTGCGCCGCGGTCGGCGAAGGCCTGCCAGCAGTGCCGGACATCGCCTTCGACCAGCGGCACCATTCCGGCGTCGAGGATCTGGTCGACGACGTGCCGATAGCCCGGGAAATGCGGTTCACCACCTTGCAACGGCCCGAAAAGCCGGACGGCCCGTACGCCAGCGTTCGCGAGTCGGTGGACGATCGCCGCGGCTCGCAATGCGTTGCGCAGGTTGATCGTGCCGACCGGGATAGCGCCGGTCAGCGCGAGGGTTTCGGTGTTGCCTTCGACATCGTCGAACCAGGCGCCGCGGCCCGAGCAGACCATCGCCTCGCCAATGCCGGCCGTGTCAAGTCTGGCTCGCACGGCAGGCCAGCCGAAATCCAGCTCGGCGCGAGCCGGCCAGGTGCCGCAAAGGACATCGCAGTCGATCGCGATCGGGTCATTTCGCATAATGCCCGTGGACCTTACGCACTGCCGTGATGATGTCGGTGACATCCTGGTCGGTGAAGCGCTCGTTGCATTGCAGCACAAGCAAAGTGCGGCCGATCAGATCCTCGGCGACTGGGCAGTCGCCGGCCTGGTAGGTGAATTCGCGACTGGCCGGGGGACAGGTCAGCGGGAAGGCCGAGCCGCCGTACGTCCGCCGCTCGGTCATCGCCGGTGTCAGGTAGACGGGACGGTCGAGATAGCCGGCCGTCACAGGAATTCCTTCGGCCGCGAGCGCCTTGCCGAAGCCCGCGTTGCTCGCGCCGAGCACATCCGGGTCGACAATCATCGGGAACAACCAGAAACTGTGCTGGTCGACCTCGGCTGGCAGCCGCAGCCCGGCGAGCTCACCCAGCTCCGCGACGAGCCGCCGGGCCACCGAACGCCGGGCCGCGACCACCTCGGCGAGCCGGCCGAGCTGGACCCGGGCGACCGCGCCGACCATTTCGTTCATCCGATAGTTGAAGCCAAAGAACAGGTGCGTACGCTCCCCGGTGTCGCGCGGCCAGCCCTTGTCGGCGAACAAACCGCATCCGCCGGGCGAGGTCGGGATCGTCCGTGACGGTCAATCCGCCGTCGCCGGCGCTGATGTGTTTGGACTGCTGGAGGCTGAAACAACCGATGGCGCCGCGGCGGCCGGCGATCGTGTCGCCGCCCGCCGGGACGGTCAAATAGGCCTGCGCGCAGTCCTCGATGACCGCGACGCCGCGCGACCGGCACAGCGCCACGATCTCGTCGATCGGCGCGGCTCCGCCAAAAAGATGGACCGCGATGACCGCACGCGTACGCTCGGAAAGGCATTTCGCGACCGACTCGGCGGTCAGGCAGCCGGTCAGCGGATCCACGTCGGCGAAGACCGGCACCGCGTTGCACGCGAGGACCGCGATGACCGTGCCGAAGTCGGTGATCGGCGGCACGATGACCTCGTCGCCGGGGGCCGGGTCGACCGCGGCGACGGCCAGATGCAGCGCCGCCGTTCCTGAGGTGCTCGCGACGGCGTGCGCGGCGCCGACATAGTCCGCGAATCGCGCGCTCCAGCGCGGCGACCTCCGTCCCGGTCACGCGCCACAGCACGCCGGAGGCGACCGCTCGGGCGGCGGCGGCCGCCTCGTCCGCGCCGAAGGTCCGTCCGGAAGCGTCCATCACAGACGGGAAAGGCGCCTCCCGTACGGGCGTGCCCCCATCGATCGCCAGCGTCATTCTTCGATTATGGCACGACCGTAATTAAGTTCAAGCTTTATCAGCGTCTACTCGAGGTTCGCATGGGCTCAATTACGGCAGCGCCGAAACCCAACAGGACCTGCTACTTAAGGCGTACGCGATAGATGACCGGTGGCCGGCCGGACGTGCCGGCGAGGACCCGGCCAACCGGCTGTGCGACGCCGGCGCGTTCCAGTCGCTTGAGCGTGCGGCGGGCCGAACGTGGCTCCACGTCCAGCGCTTCGGCGATGTCGCCGGCGGTCACACCGTCGTCGCCGTGCTGGTCGAGCATCGCTTTGAGTCGGTCGAGATTTCCGCGCGACAGCCGATCGCCGCGCCGCGACCGCGACCGAAATCGGTTCGTCGGGCGTCGCTTCGGAATGACCGGCACCGGCGAGCATCAGGTCGCCGCCGTTTCCCAGCGACACGAAGGCCGAAAACGGCCCGGCGGTGCGACAACGCGCGAGAGCGCGCCGGGCCAGCGCCTCGGCTTCGGCGGCCGAACGGCCGACGCCGAGGCCCACATGCGCCCACATGTGTCGCTGGCTGAGCGAGGTCAACAACGGCAGCTGCTGGAAACCCGACGTCGTTTCCTCCAGAATTCCACGGGTCGTGACGAGCAGATATCGTCCTTCGTACAAGGTGAAAAGGCTGGCCGCGAGCGCGGTCACGTCGTCCGCGAGCTCCGGATCCGGATCGGACACGTCGACGAACCCGAGCACGACCTGGGCGTC
>NZ_WOTO01000032.1 GCF_010993775.1 Fodinicola feengrottensis
GTCGCAGCCACAATGTAGCCGGCGGCAGGCAACCACGCTCGTTCAAACGCTTCGCTGACCGCGGGGCAGGAGCTTTTGCTGGCGCTGCGCCGAGTCGACGAGCTGATCGCGCGCTATCCGTTGTCGGGGCAATCAAAGGTCCGGTGGGTACGAGCGCGGACAATGCTGGCTGCAGCTGCGGCTCGCCGGCCGCCGCGGTTGACGAGCTGGAGGCGGCCGTCGCCCGGCACCTTGGTTTCCAGGACTCGCTGGTCAGCGTCGGGCAGGTCTACCCACGGTCGCTGGACCTGGACGTAGTGAGCGCACTCGTGCAGGCTGCCGCCGGGCCGGCGTCGCTGGCCACCACCATCCGGCTGATGGCTGGGAACGAGCTGGTCACCGAGGGTTTCAAGGCCGGACAGGTGGGTTCCTCGGCGATGCCGCACAAGATGAACAGCCGGTCGTCCGAGCGGATCACTGGTTTCGCGAACATCCTGCGCGGCTACCTGACCATGGTCGGCGCGCTCGCCGGCGACCAGTGGAACGAGGGCGACTGGTCGTTCGCGCTGCCAGACGCATTTTTCCGTTGGACGGCGGCTGACCGTGACCATCGGCGTCGGCTCCCCGCTGCCCGAAGTGCGGCGGTATCTGCCACCACCACGAAACTGTTGGTCGCCGCGGTGGGCGCCGGCGTCGGCCGAGAGACCGCGCACGAGGTCATCAAGGAGCACGCGGTGGCGACCGCGCTGGCCATGCGGGAGGTCGGTGACACCGACGGCTCGGCCTTGCTGGACCGGCTGGCTACCGATCCGCGGCTCGGGCTGACTGCCGCCCAGGTCCGCGACGCAGTTGGCGAGCCGCTTTCCTTCACCGGCCTCGCGCAGCGTCAGGTGGCCACTTTCGCTGACCTGGTGGCGAAGCTGGTGGCCGCCGACCCAGCAGCGGCGGCCTACCAACCCGGCGACATTCTTTAGGGCGCGTCTCCTCATCCACCTGGAATGAGGAGACCCGCCCTAGCCGCGTACGCCCAGAAAACGGTCGGCGAGGTGGAGGAACAAATAGAGGTTCGGGATTTTCTTGGCCGGCGTGCCACCGGCGGCCATCCACTTGCCGGCCCGCTTGATCGAGACGTAGCCCTCCCGTACGTTCACGGCCTCCACCTCGGGCCACGGGACGATGCCCTTGCGGATGGCGATTCCCGGCCGGCCGATGCTGACGTCGCCGAACTGTACGTTTTTCGCCACGGGACAGTTTCGCTTCCACCGCGGGCAGATGGGTCCGGGCGACCTGGTCGCAGACCAGCCGGCCAAGCCGCGCGATGTCGTCATAGAAATGGGTGAGCTTGGTCTGCACGTCGTCGTCGCGAATGATCGTGTAGACGTAGGTGGTGCCAGTTTTGATGCCGTTGGAATAATTCACGGTGATTTCCTGGTAAACAGAGGAAATCCGGTCCCAACGATAGGTCGACTCAGGGCCTGCGTGATTGACGGTCATGAATCCGTGGTCGAACACGTACACCCGCTTAGCGGCCTGTCTGGGGTTCAACGAGCTCTGGAAAGCCAGCCAGAGAAAGTAAAAGCCGACGAGAATGACCAGTGAAGCGAGTCCCATCACTATCATCGCTATGACGGCTACGGTGCGCCGCTTGGGGTGAAAAGTCGCGATGTGCCGGCCAAGACTTTCCTGATGCGCGCGGGTCAGAACGTCGTTCGGTGGTCTTTCCAGCGTATTCGCCATTGGCTGCGCGGTCACAATGCCCCGTTTCGTGGTGATGGGATTTGGCCGCTGAGGCGGGCCGGTCGTGACACTATCCGATGAGTGGTGCGCACATCACGCTTTCGCCAGGGTCGGTCATCGTACGTCTGGCGGGTTCGGTAGCGTATTGCAATGACAACGACGTCTCCCCGGCAGCCATCCCGGCCGACTGCTGACGAAATCCGTACGGCCCCCAAGGTGCTGCTGCACGACCACCTCGATGGTGGGCTGCGGCCGGCCACGGTCGCTGAGCTTGCTTCCGAACACGGCTACAAGGACCTGCCCACCGAGGACGTCGGTGCGCTCAAGAGCTGGGTTCCGGGACGCCGCCGACTCCGGTTCGCTGGTCCGCTATCTGGACACCTTCACCCATACCGTCGGTGTGCTGCAGACGCCAGACGCACTCGCCCGGGTGGCGTCCGAATGCGTCGAGGATCTGGCCGCAGACGGTGTCGTCTACGCCGAGGTGCGCTTCGCGCCCGAGCTGCACGTCGAGCGCGGACTCGCGTTGACCGAGGTCATCGAGGCGGTGCTGGCCGGTTTCGCGGACGGCACGGCGCGCGCGGCGGCGGCCGGCCGGCAGATCCGGATGGGTGCGCTGCTGACCGCGATGCGGCACGCGGCCCGGTCGCTGGAAATCGCCCAGCTGGCGATCGCGTACCGAGACAGTGGCGTGGTGGGTTTCGACATCGCCGGTGCTGAGGCCGGTTTCCCGCCCACTCGGCACCTGGACGCGTTCCAGCACATCCAGCGCGAGAACGGGCACTTCACCATCCACGCCGGCGAGGCGTTTGGGCTGCCCAGCATCTGGGAGGCGTTGCAGTGGTGTGGCGCGGACCGGCTCGGCCACGGCGTACGCATCGTCGACGACATCACCCCCCCCGGGGCCGCCGGTGGCGCCAGCGGTGCCCGGCTGGGCCGGTTGGCCGCGTACGTACGAGACAAGCGCATCCCGCTGGAGATGGCGCCGTCCTCGAACCTGCAGACGGGCGCGGTGGCGTCGATTGCCGAGCACCCGATCGGGTTGCTCCGCGAGCTCTATTTCCGGGTGACGGTGAACACGGACAACCGGCTGATGAGCGACACCTCGATGACCAGGGAAATGGCCCTGCTGGTGGACGCTTTTCACTACGGCTGGCGGGATCTGCAGTGGTTCACGGTCAATGCGATGAAGAGCGCCTTTATCCCGTTCGACGAACGGCTGGCCATCATCAACGACGTGATCAAGCCGGGCTACGCGAAGCTGATGAGCGACGCGTAAAAGGGTGACAGCTGACCACTGCTGAGTGGGTGTGATCAGCTGTCACCCGGCTTTTATTCGCTCGGAATGACAATCCAGAGCACGATGTAGACCAGAAACTGTGGCCCAGGTAGCAGGCAAGAAAGCACGAACAGGAACCGCACCAGGTTGGCGGAGAGTCCGAACCGCTCCGCGAGACCCGAACAGACACCGCCGATCCAGCGTCGATCTCGTGGTCTACGCAGCGATGACATGTGACTTTCCTTCGTCTCGGCGGTGTTTTCCTTTGTTGATTCCAAGCTAGCTCGCCGAATCGGCAATGCCGTCGCCCGCGTGGATGATTCCGACCGGATCCGGTCTTAGGGGTTTTCACTGAGGACGATCGGGTACGGCCAGGCCTGGGTAGAGTTTTCTCCGGCGCACAGTGGGCCAGCAACAGACATCAGGGAGTGTGGCGCGTGACCGAACAACCACTCGGCCTCAACGGCCGGACCTTTGCCGAGGAGGCGGTCCGGCGGATCGGGGAGTTGGCTCGTACACAGGCCGAGGCCATCTCGGCGGCGGCCGATGTCGTGGTGGCGGTCTCCCGCGCGGACGGCGTGCTGCACGCTTTCGGCACCGGCCACTCGGAGGCCTGCGCGCGATGGAGATCGCCGGCCGGGCCGGTGGCCTGGTGGGTACGAACAAGGTGTCGCTGCGGGATGTGGTGTTCATCGGTGGGATGGATCCGACCGGCGTGGACCCGCTGCTGGAGCGTGACCCGGCCACTGGCCGGCAGCTGTTTGGGCTGGTCAAGACCGCCCCCGGCGATGCTTTCGTGGTGATCTCCAACTCCGGCGGCAACGGGTCCGTCGTCGAGTTCGCGCTCGCGGTGAAGGAAGCCGGCCTGCCGCTGGTCGCGATCACCTCGGTGGCGCACTCCAGCGCGATCCAGTCCCGGCATCCGAGCGGCAAGCGGCTGTTTGAGATCGCGGACATCGTGATCGACAACCTCGCCCCGTACGGGGACGCGATCCTCGACCTGCCCGGCGGTGGCAAGGCCTGCGGGATCTCCTCCGTCACCTCGGCGACCGCCGCGCAGATGGTCGTCGCCGAAGCGCTGGCCCGGCTGGTCGCGGACGGCGGCACCCCACCGGTCTACTTGTCCGCGAACATCCCGGACGCGGACGAGCACAACCAGAAGCTGGAAGACCACTACGCCGGCCGCATCCACCGCGGGCCCTTCTAGCGAACCCAGGACACTAAGTGGACGAGACCGTTATCGGCGTCGACGTCGGCGGCAGCAACACTCGCGCGATGCTTGCCACCCTGGACGGCGAGGTCCGCGCGGTAGCCGGCGCTGGCGCCGGCAACCCCGTCAGCGTCGGTGCGGCCGAGGCCGCGCGCAACGTTCTGGACGCATGTTTTGGCGTACTTGAGAACGAGCCGGCCGCGGCCGTACGCGCCGTCGCGATGGGCTGCGCCGGGGGCAGTGCGTCGTCCGAGTTCGGCCGGCTGGTGCTCGGCGGGCTGGCTGACGCCGGCGTACGCGGCCCGGTGGAGCTGCGGCCCGATCTGGAGGCCGCGTTCAGCAGCGGCACCGCCGAGCCGGACGGCTACGGTCTGATCGCCGGCACCGGCGCGACCGGTGCAGGTGAAGGGCAACCGTCTTCTCCGGTGCGTCGGCGGTGCGGGTTGGCTGCTCGGCGACGAGGGTGGCGGTTTCTGGCTCGGCCGCGAAGCCGTACGGGCCGCCGTCGCCGATACCGACGGGAGTGGGCCTACGACGAAGCTGACCGACCAGATCATCGGCGTACTGGACTGCACCCGAGAGCGCGACCCGCTCCTCAACGCGGTCTACGAGCGGCCACCGATCTGGCTCGCCAGCCTCGCCCCGATAGTGACCGCCGCTGCCGTCTGCGGCGACCCAGTGTCACTGTCTATTGTGGACAACGCTGCGCGAGCTTTGGCTTTACTGCTGGAATCCTTGCACCCGGAAACCGGTCAGCCGGTGGTCCTGATCGGTGGGGGGGTGGTCTCCGCCGGGTCGCCGGTGGCGGACCGATTGGCCGTACGATTGGCCGCGGCTGGACTGGTCAGCACGTTGGTGCAGAGCGGCGCTCCGGGAGCCACCTGGCTCGCGCTGCTGGAAGCGCGGCCGGACGACGCCGGCGCGGACGTACACGCGCGGTTGGTGGCACCTCGTACGTGAGAAAGCGGCGCCCGGGTGGGCGCCGCTTCTCTCAGGTGAGATGTCTGAGGTCGTCGAGGGTTTTGGCGTGGTGGATGGCGTTGACGGTGGTGACGAGGTCGTGTTGGGCCAGTTGGCGAGCGATGTCGTCGAGGGCGGGTTCGTCGATGGCGGGGTCGGTGCTGAAGTTCATCCGGAGCAACCCGGAAATGGTGCTGAACCGTTCCTCGTACCTGCCCTCGACTTTGCCCTCGACCTTGCCCTCGACTTTGCCCTTCTTGGCGCCTTCGGCGAGGAGTCCGCGGACGAAGCTGGACTCGTGCATGTCGATCGGCATTCCTGACTCCTTCCAGATCCTGTCCACTGTGGCGCTTGACAAGTGTAGCCCGGCGAACACCCTGGCCATGTCGGCAAGCTTGCCCTGGTCCGGGTCGCGGCATTCCCGAATTAATGCCAATGACTTCCGTAGCAATTCCCTTCGCTCGGCCTTGGTCGCCGCCTTCGCCAGCACGGCAAAGGGCATAGTGGTGGGCCGGGCGAGCAGTTCGGCCGCGTCCATCTCTCGTAATATGTGGCACTTATAGACGAGCGTCACGCCGTCCTGGCGCCAGATTTCCGGTGGGCTTCCGCCGCGCAGGATCACCACGTGCTGCTCCACCCGCCGGCCCGGATATTTGTCGAGCAGCCGGGCGAGGTAGATCAACATCGACAGCCCCAGGTTGGGCGGTGACGTGGTATGGAACTCGATATGCGCAAGGCGCCCTGGACCGACCTCGAGCAGGTAGTCGACCCGTTTCGGGTACGCCTCGAGGTCCTCGCCCAGGATCCGGACCGGCCCGGTGGTGGCGGTGCCGAGCCAGCGGCACAGCTCCGCCCGGTGGCCTGGGCTCAGCAGTTTGGCGGCGTTGTCGAAGACCGGACCTGGTCGGGTGTTGGTGGCCATTCGTGGTTCTCCCTCCGTTGGGTGATGACGCTAGGGAGGGGGACTGACAGAAAACGCGAGGAGGTGATCGGTTGACGGAGTGAGTCCTCACTCCGTACGATGGGACCCATGGCAGAAACACAGATGGCAGGCCCGCCGGCTCGCAAGAGGGCTCCGGGCATGACGACGGAAGAGCGCCGGGAGATGATCGTACGAGCCGCGTTGCCCTGGTGGTCTGCGAGTTCGGCGCGGCGGTCACCACCGCGAAGATCGCCCGCGCTGCCGGCATCGGCGAGGCCACGGTTTTCCGTGCCTTCGTGGATAAAGACGAGCTGCTGGCGGCCTGCGTGGCGGAGGCCGTACGGGCCGACCACGTGTTCGCCGAGGTGGCGGCCATCCCGCTGGACCAGCCGCTGGCGGCCCGGCTGGTCCAGGCGGTGGACGCGATGCGGGCGCACCTGACCAGAGTCGCCAGTGTGGTCGGGGCGCTGCAAACTTCCGGCCACCGCGAAACACGTCGAGGGGCGCCGGGAGGCCGACAGGAGATGCTCATGCTCAGCCGGTCGCGTGACCTGCTGGCCGACCTGATGGAGCCGGAGCGGGACAGCTTGCGGTTGCCGGTACGGCAGTCCGCCGCGCTGTTCCTCTCGGTGGTATTCGCGATGGCGCGGCCAGCCGACGGTTTTGCGCCGACCACTGCGGAGACCGTGGATTTCTTTCTTTATGGTGCATTGGCGAGGGGAGAAGAATGAAAGGCATGAGACTCGGCGCGGTCGGTCTCGCGGTGATTGCGCCCGTCGCGGTTTGGCTGCTCGCTACCGCGGTTTTCGGCGCCCGGCTAGTGGTTCCTGGGCAGTCCGGCGGGCCGCCGCTGGACATCGGTTGGCCGGCGGTCGTCGCGATTGCCCTGGTGGCTGGTCTGCTGGGCTGGGGGCTGCTCGCCGGGTTGGAAAAACTCACCAGGCGGGCTCGTACGATCTGGACGATCACCGCGGTCGTGGTGCTGGCACTGTCATTCGGGTTGCTGATCGGTCCTGGAATCGCGGCGAGTACGCGTACCTGGCTGGGTCTGATGCACCTGGCCGCCGGTGGCGTGCTGATTTTCCTGCTGCCCAGCCGAAAAAAAACAAAACGGGCGCAGTCTCCTGGACAACAATCGGCCAAGGAAGACGGCGCCCGCTCCGGTTGAACTCAGTCGTGCCACTTCACGGCGGCGTCGACCTTGCCGATGAGGCTGCGCCAGGCGATCGCGGCCCGCTCCGGGCTGATCTTGCGGACTTTGCGGCGGGCGATGAAACCGCTGGCCCGCAATGCGTCGTCAAGGTCGTCGAGCGGGGTGTCCGGGGCCAGCGCGGACAGCACGTCGTCGAGCTGGCACGCGAACGCGATGTCGCGGGTCACCTCGCCGGCACCGATCAGCAGGTCCTGGTCCCACACGTCGTGGCCGCCGCGCAGGTTCTGGACGACGAGATCCAGCTCGTACTCGTCCTCTCCCAGCGGTTGTACGTCCTCGGCCTTGATCGTCTCGACCAGCGCGGCCCAGGAGTCGTCCTTGAGGTCGTGCTCCGCGTCGCCCTTGACGTAGTCAACGAGCCCCTCGGCGGACTTGAAGAGCTGCAACTTGCCTTTGTGGGCAAGGAAAACAGCTTCTTCGAGTTCGTCGCCCTCATCGTCGGTGACGACCCGGTAGTGCCGCAGGGTGAAGCCGGTGCCGGACGGCAGCACGATCTCGACGGGGTCAATGTTGGCGGCCGCCCAGAGCGCTTCGGTCTCCTCGCTGCGCTCGACCGGCTCGTCGTCGTCCTCAGCTGAGTCGTCGGAGTCGTCCGAGTCTTCGGAGTCCGAGTCGTCGTCCTTGGCAGCGGCGCCCTCGTCGTCGTCGGACTTTTCGTCGTCCGAGTCCTCCTTGGCGGAGTCCTCATCGGAGTCGTCGTGAACGTCCGCGTCGTCGGCCTCGGCCTTGTCTGGCGAGTCAGCCTCGTCCGTGTCAGCTTCTTCCGTGCTGTCCGCGTCGACGCTGTCCGCAGCGGCCACGTCGTCGTCGGTGGCGTCCGCCTTGCTGTCGCCGTCGGTGGCGTCCGCGTCGTCAGTGGAGTCCGCGCTGGTCTCTGCGGCGTCAGAAACCTGGGAGTTGGCTTCGGACTCGATCTCGGCGACGTTCTCCGTCGTCGTGACCGCGGAGGCCTTCACCTCGCTGGGGGCGTCCTCATCGGCCTTCCCCCGCTTCTTCCAGAAAGCCACTGCCCCTCCGATGGGTGGACGACACTCGATGCGCCGAGCGTATCGGGACCGTTCCGCGTGGGTCGGAGGCGGGTACGGGGACGGCCCAGACCAAGCACCCCGAACCCCGGCCGTCGGACAACTAGACTCGCCGGCATGACCACTGTTACTGGTGAACGTCCCTCGGGCCGCGACACGCTTGCCGACGTGTCCGCCTCGGGAGCGTCGCTACGGCGCTTCCTGCACGGCCTGCCAGGCGTCGACCAGGTCGGGGCCGAGCAGCGGGCGGCCATGTTGGCCAGCAGGTCCATAAAGACCGATTCCAAGCAGGCAGGCCATTGACCTCGCCATCGGGATGATCGACCTGACCACGCTGGAGGGCATGGACACCGCCGGCAAGGTGCGCTCGCTATGCGCCAAGGCGCGCCATCCGGACCCGACCGACCCGACGTGTCCGCAGGTGGCCGCTATCTGCGTCTACCCGGACATGGTGCCGCTGGTGGTGGCCGAGCTGAAGGGCACCGGCATCCACACCGCGAGCGTCGCGAGCGGGTTCCCCTCCGGTCGTACGTCCCTGGACATCAAGCTCGAGGACACCAGGAACGCGGTGGCGGCGGGCGCCGACGAGGTCGACATGGTGATTGACCGCGGCGCGTTCCTGTCCGGCGACTATCTGTTGGTGTACGAGCAGATCGCGGCGATCAAGGCGGCCGCCGGGAAGGCGCATCTGAAGGTCATCCTGGAGACCGGCGAGCTGGTTACGTACGACAACGTGCGGCGCGCCTCCTGGCTGGCGATGCTGGCCGGCGGCGACTTCATCAAGACCTCGACCGGCAAGGTGGCGCCGGCCGCGACGTTGCCGGTGACGATGGTGATGCTGGAAGCGGTACGTGACTTCCGGGTCGCCACCGGCCGCCAGGTGGGCGTGAAGCCGGCCGGCGGCATTCGTACGTCCAAGGACGCGATCCGCTATCTGGTGACGGTGAACGAGACCGCGGGCCCGGACTGGCTTGACCCGGACTGGTTCCGGTTCGGCGCGTCCAGCCTGCTCAATGACCTGCTGCTGCAACGACAGCGGATGGCGACCGGGCACTACTCCGGTCCCGACTATGTGACGGTGGACTGATTTCCATGCGATTCGAGTACGCACCGGCGCCGGAGTCGACGGCGATCGTCGACATCAAGCCGTCGTACGGTCTCTTTATCAATGGTGAGTTCGTTTCCGGCAAGGACGGCGCCGCTTTCAAGACGGTCAACCCGGCCACCGAGGAGGTGCTGGCCGAGATCACCGAGGCCGAACCGTCCGATGTGGATGCCGCCGTCAAGGCGGCCCGGACCGCCTACGACAAGGTCTGGTCCAAGTTAAAGCCCGCCGAACGCGGGAAATACCTGTTCCGGATAGCCCGGATCATCGCCGAGCGCGCCCGCGAGCTGGCGGTGTTGGAGTCGATCGACAACGGCAAACCGATCCGCGAATCGCGGGACGTGGATATCCCGCTGGTTTCCGCGCATTTCTTCTATTACGCGGGCTGGGCGGACAAGTTGGCGTACGCCGGTTTCGGTCCCGCCCCCCAACCGCTGGGCGTCGCCGCGCAGGTGATTCCGTGGAATTTCCCGTTGTTGATGCTGGCGTGGAAAATCGCGCCGGCGCTGGCGTGCGGAAACACGGTTGTCCTGAAACCAGCCGAAACCACCCCGTTGACGGCGTTGGCTTTCGCGGAGATCTGCCAGCAGGCCGACCTCCCGCCGGGCGTCGTGAACATCGTGACGGCGCGGGCGACACCGGCCGTACGCTGGTGGAGCACCCCGGCGTCAACAAGGTCGCTTTCACCGGCTCAACCGACGTGGGCAAGGCGATCGCCCGCTCGGTCGCTGGTACGGCCAAGAAAGTCACGTTGGAGCTGGGCGGCAAGGCCGCCAACATCGTCTTCGACGACGCACCGATCGACCAGGCGGTCGAAGGCATCGTCAACGGCATTTTCTTCAACCAGGGCCATGTTTGCTGTGCTGGCTCGCGGTTGTTGATCCAGGAAAGTGTGTACGACGAGGTGCTCGACTCGCTTAAGCGACGCCTCATGACGCTGCGCGTCGGCGATCCGTTGGACAAGAACACCGATGTCGGAGCCATCAACTCGGCCGCCCAGCTGGAAAAGATCCGTGAGCTGTCGCAGATCGGCGAGAACGAGGGCGCGCATCGGTGGTCGCCGCCGTGCGAGCTGCCGGACCGCGGCTTCTGGTTCGCGCCCACCCTTTTCACCGAGGTCACGCAGGCGCATCGCATCGCCCGCGAGGAGATTTTCGGGCCGGTGCTGTCCGTCCTGAGTTTCCGTACGCCCGGCGAGGCGGTCGAGAAGGCGAACAACACGCCGTACGGGCTGTCCGCCGGGGTCTGGACGGAGAAGGGCAGCCTGATCCTGTCGATGGCGAACAAGCTGCGTGCCGGAGTGGTGTGGGCGAACACGTTCAACAAGTTCGATCCGACCTCACCTTTTGGTGGATACAAGGAATCCGGTTACGGCCGCGAGGGTGGCCGGCACGGTCTGGAGGCCTACCTCAATGTCTGACCGACTGGCCGTACGCAAGACGTACAAACTCTATGTGGGAGGAAAATTCCCACGCAGCGAGTCCGGGCGGAGCTACGTCGTGACTGACCACAAAGGACGGTTCGCCGGCAACGCCGCGCTGGGCTCCCGCAAGGACGCCCGCGACGCGGTGCTGGCCGCTCGCAAAGCCGTCGCCGGCTGGTCCGGCGCGACGGCGTACAACCGCGGCCAGGTGCTTTACCGGGTCGCCGAAATAGCCGAAGGCCGGCGCGCCCAATTTGTCGAGGACGTCGTTACGGCCGAGGGCGTTTCACGGTCGAAGGCCGAGTCCACTGTGGACGCGGCGATCGACCGCTGGGTCTGGTACGCCGGCTGGACCGACAAGATTGGTCAGATCGTTGGCGGCGCGAACCCGGTCGCCGGCCCGTTTTTCAACCTGTCCACGCCGGAACCGACCGGAGTGGTCGGGATTCTCGCTCCGCAGTCGTCGTCTTTGCTCGGTTTGGTCAGCGTTCTCGCGCCGGCGATCGCCACCGGAAACACGGTCGTGCTGGTGGCCAGCGAATCACGGCCGCTGCCGGCGATCACGCTGGCCGAGGTGTTGGCGACCTCGGACGTGCCGGGTGGAGTGGTCAACATCCTCACTGGCCGTACGGCCGAAATCGCCCCCTGGTTGGCCTCGCATGCCGACGTCAACGCGCTCGACCTGACCGGCGTTGCGGAGGAACTGGCGGTGTCGCTGGAAGTTTCCGCGGCGGACACCCTCAAGCGGGTCTGGCGTCGGACCGCGGCCGAACCGGATTGGACCGAAGAGCCTGGCATCGACCGCCTCACCACCTACCTGGAAACCAAAACGGTTTGGCACCCGATCGGCGTTTAGCGTAAGTCTCCTGCGCTAGGAGCGAACTGCCTTGCTGCTGCTGGGAACGTCCGCTTCAGTAGTTGGCATGGACGTTTTGGTGTTGGGTGGCACGGCCTGGGTAGGACGCGAGACGGCACGGGAGGCGATGGGTCGCGGGCATAACGTGACGTGCCTCGCGCGCGGCGAAAGCGGTGAGGTGGCCAGCGGTGCGACGCTGATTCGCGCGGATCGTAACGAAAAGGGAGCGTACGACGCGGTCGCCGGTCGCGACTGGGACGCGGTGGTCGAGGTTTCCTGGCAGCCCGGAATGGTTCGTGGTGCGCTGCGGGCACTCGGCGAGCGTACCCGGCACTGGACGTATGTGTCGTCCGGGAATGTGTACGCTTCGCAGGCTGTCCGAGGTGCCGATGAGAGTGCCGAATTACTCCCACCGACCGAGCTGGAAGAGGTCGACAGGTCGCTTTACGGCGAGGCGAAAGCGGCCTGCGAAAAGGCGGTTCGCGAAGCGGTGGGGGACAAGGCGCTGATCGCGCGCGCCGGCTTGATCGGCGGTCCCGGAGACCACAGTGGACGGACTGGCTACTGGGTGGCTCGCAGCGCTCGCGAGCCGCTGAATCCCTTGCTTGTCCCCGATATCGCACCCAACCCGACGCAGGTGGTCGACGTACGGGACCTCGTCAGCTGGCTGGTTGACTGCGCCGAACGCGGCACGGTCGGCGCGTACGACACCGTCGGGCCAGCCCTGACCTTTGCTGAATGGCTGGCGCTGTCCCGAAAGATCGGCGGCCACACCGGCGAGGTGGTGACCGCGCCGGAGAAATGGTTGAGCGACCAGGGTGTTGCCGAATTCATGGGGCCAGAATCCTTGCCAATGTGGATTAACGAGGACGGGTGGGAGGGTTTTCAGGATCGGGCCGGCGGTGCCGCGGTGACGGCGGGACTGCGGCACCGAACCCGCGAGGAACTCCTGCGCGATCTGCTCGCCTGGGAGCGGTCCGAGGGCTTGGACCGAGAGCGTCGTGCGGGCCTGTCCGCGGCCCGGGAGCGGCAGTTGCTGGCCGCTCTGTCGGGTGCGGGTAGGCTGTCGGCCGGGTGATAGTGTTCGGGCCGCTGCCGGCCTGATGAGAGACGTGTGATGAGTGGTACGCAGAACGACGGCTCAGCCGCGGATGCCGAACTTGATCTGGTCGACGCCGGAAACGCGGCGTACGACGAGGGCGATTTCGACACCGCCGAGCGATTCTTCCGGCGGGCGATCGACGCCGGCGATCTGACCATGCATCTCAACCTCGGCAATACTTTCGCCGAACGTTATGAGACCACCGAAGACCCGGCGGATCTGGCCAAGGCGGCGGAGTCGTACCGGATCGCCCTGGACGCCGGCGAGACCGACGCGTGGCGCAATCTTGGCATGGTGTTGGACAAAATGGGCCGCACCGATGCGGCGATCGAGGCGATGCGCTCGGCGATCGCCGCCGGTGACCAGGACGCCCTGCTGTTGCTCGGTTACATTTTTGAGGAGCAGGACGACGCGGCCAGCGCCGAAAAGGCTTACCGGGACGCGGTTGCCGGCGGCTGTGAATTCGCCGATGCCGCGCTCGGCTCTTTTCTGCTGAACGAAGACCGGATGGACGAGGCAGAGTCGGTGCTGCGCCCGATCGCGGGGAACCAACCCGATGCGCGGGCGGATTTGGGCACCCTGCTCATCCGGACGGACCGGCTGGCCGAGGCGGAACAGGTTTTGCGGGCCGGTTTCGGGGCCGGCGAAGTGGAGTCGATGATTCCGCTCGCGAATCTTTACCACGAGGATCTCGACGATCTCGACCAGGCTGAAGAAGTGTTGCGGACGGCGGTTTCGCTGGGCGAGCTGAACGCGATCAACAACCTCGCGGTGGTGCTGTGGGATCAGGGCCGCGAGGCCGAGGCGATCGAGCAGTGGACGCTGGCGGCGGACGGCGGCGACGAATTAGCTGTTTCCGCGCTGGAAGAAATCCACGCCGGCACGGACTAACCGGCTGAGGTCCTCAGGTGAGCAGGAGTTGCCGGTCCCAGGTTGGTGGTTGGTCGGCGGCGGCGGAGAGCAGGGTGAGCGCCACGCCGGACGCACCGTCCAGGAAGCCCGGCCGATCCGAGTATTTTCCGCCCTCCGCCAGCGATGAGAAGCCGTACGGCAGGGCCGGGTCGTACATTCGCAGCAAATACTCGGTCAGCTCGGCGGAAAAATCGGCGAAGCGCGGGTCGCCGGTCTGATGGCCGAAGCGCAGGACAATTTGCAGCAACCCGCTGACTCCGTGGCACAGCCCGGGAGAGTCGCCCATCGCCCGGTCCCGCCATGGTCGCTGGCGCACCGCCATCATCGCCTCGACGGCGATTTCCCGCAGCGAATCGTCGTCCACCGCGTTTCCGGCCAGCCACAGTGATCGGGCCACGCCCGGGCTGCCGTAACACCAGGCATTGTGAGTGGGGTGCCCTTTCGGGTACGAGCCAGCTGCATCTATTGGTCCAACGCCCATGGGCCAGTTGGGCCCCCAACGGTCGTCGCTGCGCCGGTTGGCGATCCAGTGCCCGAGCCGGCTGATCGCCTCGACCTGACCGGGCACCAGAACACCTTCGCTGGCTGCCAGGGAAAGGAGCGCGAGCGGGCCTGGAATGCCATGCGCGAGGCCACAGTTGAACGTACCGTTCGGATACAGCTCGCCAATGGGGGTGTTGGGAAACATCTCCTGCGCAGGGGTGAACCAGTTCGGAACACCGTCGCGTTCCCCGGAAATCGCGACGAACGCGGTCAGAGTGTCCTTCAGTGCATTCTTCGCGAGCGTGTTTTCCTTGACTTGCAAAAGATACGTAGCGGCTCCAGCCAACCCGCTGATGACGTCGTATGTGTGAAATGCCAGCCCGTACGGCTTTTCGAGCATCTTTGGGGGCGCGGACGGCCACGGTCTGCGAGATGTGGTCGTCGAGAACGGCCACCAGCCGCTGGTATCGCTGGCCGTCGCGGCTGAGCGACCGAGCCGCGTACGCCACGCTGCTGAGGCCACCGAACGGGCCGGGTGCGGAAATGGCGGCCCGTTCGACCTGCTGCTTGGCGATGACCAGGCTTTTTCGTGCGCGCGGTCCGCCCAGCCGCCTTCCAGCCGGTCCATTTCGCCGTGCAGGACGGCCACTCCGGTGACGGTGTCGACTTCCTCCAGGTGCAGCACGAGCGGTTGTTTTTCCAGCTCGGTAAGGACGTTCGCGGGCACCAGCCGACGGGCGACCTCGGTGGCCGTGTGTATGGCCCGGTCGGCGAGAGCGCCGGAGACCGCCGGCGCCCACTCCCTGACCACCCCTGCCTCGGTCATTCTCTTCCTTCTCCAGCGGGATTTCCCGAGCGGAAACCGGTCGTTTTCTGCTCGGTCATGGAAAGCGTTCGCTATGGGCAGCAGCTGGTGCGGACGGTTGGGCAGGTGTTGCCGCAGGTGTAGCAGCCGGTGTTCTCGCAGCCACGCGGACCTGTGGTGGTCAGGGACATGTCGTGGTCGGTGAGAATCAGCGGGTCGCTCAGCCGGATGTCAAGGTCGTATTCGTCCACGGGCGCGGTCATGAAATCTCCTTTTCGCAGGCGGATGTGGCCTCACCATCGTGCGCCCGCCACCAGTGGGCAACCAGAGACAATGATCGGGAAGCGGCCGGGAAGATTTCCCGGCGTACGAAAAGCAACCTGACCACCATTGATTCCTGGACAACGGTCGCCCCCGACCGGGGCACCGGGATCTTTCCGGGCAAACTACTGCTGACCGCTTCCGGCCGCTGCTACCGTAAGCATTACGTGACGCGCTCGACGCACAGCAGGAGGCTGGAACCCCGGTGGCTGCCATCATCGTCCCCGTCGGCTTCGACAACGGCCCCCGCTACGACCCGGATGCCGCGCCAGACAGCGGGCCGGAGTATTACGAGGTGTCGGAGCGCCGAAACTCCGCAGAGCTGCCCTTCGACGCGTACGAGGTTTGGCAGCTGGCGCATGTCGACGTCCAGTCCCACGCAGCTGGGGAGTTCAGTCGTGATCGACTGATCGAACTGGCCGCACGGACTGGTCGAGATGCGAATGGCATTGTCAACCGGCTGGTGGCGACGGGCCTGCTGGTCGAGTACGAGGTCGGTACGCCGTCGGCGATCAAGGTTTTGCAGAGCCACCAGTTGCATCCCACCGGCCAGGGCATCGGGAACACTCAGGAGCACCCGGAGATCTTCCGCATCGGCCGCAATGGCGAAGTGCTACTGGAAGTGGTCAACGAGGTCTATACGTTTTGGACTGTCTCGCACGGGTATCCCAGCATCTGGGACGCCGTACAGGACGATGCGCAAGCGATTCCAGCGGGACTGCCCTATCAGACGGCGGAGGAACTGGGCTACCTGTTCGCCGCGGCCATCCCGATGATTGTCGCATCTCATATGGGGGTGCTGGAGCCGATATGAGCGAGCCGGTGATTGGCTACCACAAGAGCCCCAAGATTCCGAAAGTCCGAGCCAGGAAGCCTTCGTTCTGGCCGCGGGTGGCGCGCGGCGGTCAGATTACTGGCACCGCGGTCACCGCTGGTGCCCGGAAAGCCTGGTTCGATCTCGTCGGGACGGTGACCTCGCTTGGCATCGCCGGCGTTGGTGCGTACGTGCTCAATTCCTCGCACCTGCCGGCGGGCGTCAAGGCGGTCGCCACCTTTGTGCTCGGCGGCAGTGTCACGGCCAAGGCCGGCGCCAGTTTCTGGTCGGAGACCGGCAAAACCACCGCTGACGAGCGGGCCAAGGATTCGCCGCAAACGGCCCGGGCGGGTGCCGACGAGCCGCGGATCGCGGCGTTGGAGCAGCGGGCCGCGAGCCTGGAGGCGGCCAACGCGCAGCTGCGGCTGAACAACGCGGCGGTGCTGGCCGACTATGCCAACATGCGCGCGAGCAGAACACCACCCTGCAGCAGTCCAATCATGCGGTTCGTACGCAAAATGTCGAGCTCTTCAACAAAATCGAGGAGTTAGCGAAGAAGTTCGACATGATCTGGACCGTCACTCAGGCGAATTCCACCATTGTCGGCGACCAGAAGAACCATCTCGAGAGTCACGACAACGCCCTGCAGGTCCAGGGCCAGAGTCTGGTACGTCACGAGAGCATGCTGGCCGGCCACGGCGAGGCTTTGTTCACCCACGAAGAAACCCTGAAAAGGCTCCGCCAGCAGTCAACGTCCGCGCCACCGCCATCCGTGGACGCGAACCGGGCGACCTCATTTTTCGACCACGCCAACGAAACTCTGGCCCGAGCGAACCAGGGTCCGGCTGAAACACCGCAGCAGCCGGACCCTGGCTATTACACCGACCCGAACATCGGCCCTATCCGCTAGCAGGACGAGCGACCGCCAGCGAAATGCCGGTTGGCCCAGGAAAGCGCCTGGGCATACCAGTCCGTGCTGTTCAGGTGCAGGTTCACGTCGTGGCCGGAGTTCGCAAGTACATAGCTTTCCAGGCACGCGTCCGCTGGATAGAACGGTTTTTCCTGCGCCTGCACGCGGGCGGAGGAGGAACAGTCCGAGCCGCCGAGGCCGCAGAAGATGATGTCCTTACCGCCGATGACCACCAATACTGGTACGTGAATATTGGACGTCGTCCCGTTCACCAGCACCAGCGGGAAAGTTGCCAACTCGCCAGCCGTGAAGGTGTCTTTCGTCGCCTCGTCGGTAGCGACGACCTGTGGGTCGGCGTTCGAAGCGTTGTAGAAGAAGCTCTTCCTGGTCCCGGGCTCGGTGGTGACAAAGCCCAGCGGCAGTTGGGTAAATCGGCCGGATGGGTCGATATTCGCGGGTTCGTTGAGATAGAGCGGGATCTGGGCGGCGCCGGTCGGCGCCAGTTTGTGCAAGATGCCGGTGTCGATCACGCCGTCCACATCGTGGAAGGTGGCGGCCTCGACCATGGCGGTGATCGATCCGTACGAATGGCCGACCGCGATGACCTTGTCGAACGCACCCAGCTGCGGGGATTTCAGCGCCCGGACGACCTGATGTGCCACGTACGCGTTGACGTCGGTGTTAATCAGGAGACTGTTCGGGCGTGAGCTTTGGCCGGTGGCGATCCGGTCGATGTCGAGGGTGGCATAGCCGGCCGGCACGGCATGCCGTACATACGAGTATCGGTCCGGATCATAGGGAAAATCCCAGTAGACGTGGTTGTACGTGCCGCCGGGCAGCAGCAGTTGGACGACGTCCGGGTGAGTTCCGGCCGGGCTGCAGAGCTCGCCGTAGACTTGGTAGTCGGCGGTTTGACCGGCGGCCAGCGAGACTGGAATGTGGACGGCGCGGCAGTCGATGGCAGCGGGCGTGGGTGCGGCGGCGGCGGGGCCGGACAGGAACAGCGCCGCGCTCGCCACCAGTCCGGCGGCCAGCAGAGCACGCGTACGGCGGGCTACGAATGCAGCCATGGAAAGATACCTCCAGAATGACCCGGGAAAATAGCCAACAGAGACGAAAGTCGCCTCAAGCCATGTCATTCTGGGGCACTTCGCCGCCGCCGACAAGATCGAAACCGTCACCTCGCTTCGGTGACATTTGTCAGTTCTGGCTTCGGATGGGAATGCCTGCGGCGCAACAGAACAGTGAGTCCACAGCCGAATCCGATGGCGGCGGCGAAGAGATGGCCGAAGGTCGCGAAATCTGGCAGGAAAACCGCTCCAGTCGGCGCCGATCAGTGGCCACGCGATCACCGCGGCGGCCGCGAAAGGGCGGAAAATTGGTCGTACCAGCAGGGCGCTGGTGGCGAGAACGGCCTGTGCGCCATAGCTGATCCCGAAATCGTACGCGTGCCGGACGCTGTCCGGATATCCGCCGTGTGCGATGGCCAGCAAAATGACCGGTGCGGTCAGTAAAGTCCCGCCGACGTGCCCGGCGGCGAAGAGGCCGAAGGCGCGCGGGGCGCCGTAGCGGCGTTCCAGCCAGGGCAGGCACACGATAACGCCGGCGCCCAGTGTGATGAGCGTGCCAGCGAAGTCAAGCGAGTGGAAATCTGTCAGCATACCGTCGAAAAACAGCGCGCTGCCGACAAGTGAACCGATGGGATCGTGCTGCAGGTTACCCAGGTTGGTGCTCACTGCGAGCAGGAGCCGGCCGCGGGTCGGGGGTGTCAGAAACCAGTCGACCCACAAATGGGTAGCGAACAGCACAACGACATACGCGGTGGTGAAAGGGCTCCGCCGGGGATAGCTGGCGAGGCCGCGGACGACGCGGAGCACCCGGAAGACATTAGCCGACCCCCCTTGTGGACTCTCAACGGCTATTCTATAGTTCGTTAGAACGGTAGGGAGTGATCGTGAGCGAGTTCGTCGAAGAGCCGGTCTACTACGCGCAGCTGGCGCGGGTCGGGAAGGCGCTGTCGTCGCCCGTACGGCTGCGCCTGCTCGACCTCCTTGACCAGGGCGAACGCAGCGTTGAGCAACTGGCTGACGATGCTGGGGTGGGGCTCAAGAACACCTCAGCCCAGCTTCAGCAGCTGCGCGCGGCGCACCTCATCGTGGCCCGCCGGGACGGCAACCGGGTGCTCTACCGGCTGGCGGACCGGGACGTGTCGACATTTTTGGGGCAGCTGCAGGATTTCGCCGCGCACCGGCTGGCGGACCTGCGGGACGCGGTCGGTGAGTTGCTCGAGGAGCCGGCCGAATGGGCGCCGGTCACCGCCGAGGAATTGCAGCGCCAACTCGATAATCCGGCGGTGCTGGTGGTGGACGTGCGATCTGCCGCCGAATACGCCGCCGGCCATCTGCCGGGGGCAATCTCGGTCCCGGGCCGCCAGCTGCGTGACCGGCTCGACGACCTGCCGGTGGATCGCGAAATCGTCGCGTACTGCCAGGGACCCTACTGTGTCGCGTCGCCCCAGGCGGTGCGGCTTCTTCGCGAGCACGGCCGGCGGGCCCGCTCGCTGGCTGGCGGCGCCACCCGGTGGCGTCGTACCGGCCAACCTTTGGAAACATCCCTATAAGAGGAGGAAAAGTGCGAGTTATTGATTTCGATCATCTGGTGCTGGTCGCCGCGGACGTGGAGCGATCGTTGGACTTCTATCTGAACAAGCTTGGTATGGAGCCGGAGCGAGTGGACGAGTGGCGGGCGGGGAAGGCGCCATTTCCATCCGTACGGGTGAGCCCGACGACGATCATCGACATCATCGCCGGCTCTCGCCAGGAGTCCAATGTGGACCATTTCTGCCTGGTAGTGGAACCGTTGGACTGGCACGAAGTAGTGGAGTCCGGAGTCTTCACCGTGGTGGACGGGCCGGGTACCCGGTTCGGTGCCCGTGGCCGGGCGCAGTCACTTTATGTTCAGGACCCGGACAAGAACACGATCGAGCTGCGGTATTACCCGCCAGCCAACCAGCACTGAGCGGTTTTGTCCCACGAATAGGCCTCATTCGCGGCGGACCATCACTTCGAAATGGCCGGTTGGTGCGACGATCCCGTATGCGGAGAAATACTCGCGAGCAGACGCCGAGGCTGTGTGAGTGGTGATGGGTTTGTCGCCGAGCACTCCCGCGGAGTGGAATCCGGTGCTGGTCAGGGCCAGGATGGCGGCGACTCGGTCGGTCCCGCCAACCACCTGACAGGTGATTTCCCGGATCGACTCCGACTGTCCGTCCTCGTTGAAATCGTGATCAGCGTAGGTCGGGTCCGGATCGCCAACCATCCGCGGCGCGGCCGCCAGTGCCAACTGGCTGCTGCTGCGTTTGGCCACTCCGTCAAGGAAATTCCAGTTGCCGGCGGCGCATGGCCCGATGGCGGGCAGCGCGATGGTGGCAGCAGGTTTTGTCATCGGCGCCGACGGGTTCGCCGGTGGCTTTCGCTGATGCCGGCCAAGGGAGTGGCCGGCCACGAAAGCGCCACCGGCCAGCAGGACGACGGCGATGACGGCGGCCGCCCCGGTGATGGCACGGCGGGCCACGACATTCGCTTCGCCCATCGCTGTCGTGTTGGCGCGGTTGCCGTCGTTGCCTGTCACGTCATCAACCCTTTCATCGGCGTACTCCTGGGACGCCGATGGGGCCTGGTTTGGTTGTCAGCTGCCGCAGAGCAGGGCGGTGCCCAGTGGCGTACGGCTGTGCAGCATCGTGTTGCCGGCGCGTCGACTGACGATCAGTCCTGCGCGGCGCAGCACCGACGCGTGCTGGCTGGCCGAGCCGCGGCGAGCGAGATGCCGAGCCGGCGGGCCAACTCGCTGGTGCTGCAGCCGGTCTCGTCCAGATGTCGTAGGACCTCCCCGCGGGTGCTCCCGACCAGCCAGCGCGCGCGAGCGCGTCCTCGCCGCTCGGAACGCGCGCGTCCAACCCCGTCTCCTGCTCCACTGGGTAGACCAGCGTGGGCGGCAGGCTCGGATCCAGCAAAGTGACCGCATAGTGCCAGCAGAAAACGGACGGCACCAGCAGCAACCCCCGCGACCGCCGAGCTGGAGGTCCTGGTCCAGCGGATACTCCACTTCCAGCACGGGCGGCCGCCAGTGCGCCATCGGCACCAGCGACTCCAACAGGGCCTCGGCGCCGCCGTCCAGCAGAGCGCGCGCTCGTACGGCACGATCCGCGTCGACAAGCGCGTGCAGGCGCTGTGCGTACGGACCGACTGCCGTGTGGTGATAGTGCGCCAGGGCGTCCGCGAGCTTGTCCAGGTTGTACTCGGTCGGAAGGTCGCGGCGCTGGTCCGGCGACCGGCTGGACGCCAGCAGCTCCAGCTCCTGCGAGACCTGGCCGCGGGGGGTCCGTACGACCGCGGAAACGGCGTCCGAGAACGAGCCGTTCGGGTCCGCGGGGGTGAGGAAGTCCGGGAAGTAGCCTGCCGTCGGTATCAGTGGCCTGAGCTGGCGCAACGCCTCGTACGACGGGTTGTTGGCGAGCCGGGAGCCGGTCCGCTGCCGCCAGTTCGCGAACGCCGGGCCACCCTGCCGCCCGCTCAGCATCTGCAGGCTGAGCACGGTCTCCCAGAGCTGGTGGGGCTGGCGCGCCACCCGCAGCCGACCGAGGTCTTCGCTGTCGAACCAGATGCGCAACAAGCCGGTTCACCGCCTCCGGGCGTCAGCGCTGTTTCGGCCAGCGCTGAAAGATGCGGCGGATCCACCGCATCCAGCCTCATTCTGGACGAAGCGTGCTCACCCTGCAGGGAAATGGGGAGAAACTGATGATGCGACGAATCACAGCGGCAGTGGCCGTGTTGATGGGGCTATGCCTGAGCCTTTTCGGCGCGAGTGCGGCATCCGCCTTCGCGATTACCCCGGCTGGAGTCCTGTCCGCCGCGCCCGCTGGCGCCACGACGCTTTCGTACACCTGGCAAGGACAGCAGACCTATTACTACTGCGGCCCCGGCTCGACCCGGATGGTGCTCAGCGCTCGGATGTCGCCGCCATCCCAGGACACCATCGCCGGTTGGGAAGGCACCACCCAGCAACGGGACCGACGACACGGCGAATGTCGTCTCGGCGCTCAACCATTTCCTCAACACTGGTTGGTACGAGCGAAAAGCAGTCAGCGACCCGCCCACCCAGGCCCAGCGTGACCTGCTCAAACAGGACATCGTTTACGACGTCGACCGGGGCTACGGACTGGTGGCGAACGTGGTCAGCGGCTGGCGGCCGCCGGGCTACCCGAGTGGCACTATTTACCATTACGTCGCGATTGTCGGCTACGCCGACGACGGCGACACCGCGGTGATCGGCGACCCAGCCGGCGGCGGCGCCGGTGGCGGGAGTTGGAGCAACGTGCCGCAGCAGTACTCGATCAGCACGTACGACCTCGGCACCTGGATCGGCGAGAAGGCGTACGCGGCTTAGTTCGCAACGAAAACGCCACGGCGTCGACAGCAGCACAATGTCCCGCACTCGACATCGAGTGCGGGACATTGTGCCGCTCTCAACGACCAAGGTGCGTCCAAGACTCCCATCGCGGCGGTCTGTCGACTGGACCACTATTCCTGAGACCTGACGAACGGTGGCTTCGGCCCCATCCAGCGACTGGCCGGATGCGGCCAGCGGCGGCTCGGCGAAGAGTCGTCGCGGGCCCGGTGAAGTCTGGGGAAAGTCTTGGTGCGAAACCGGCAGGGCGGGCGACGACCGGGCGGCGGTGCCCCTACGGTGTGATTTGTCCGATTGTTTGGCTGTGCCCTCACTGGAGCCCAGATGCGCGACAGCGCTCTCCCGGGACCGTCCCGGATCGCCCATTTCACTGACACCTGGCTGCCTCGCCGCGACGGGGTCGTCACCAGCCTGCAGACCCTGGACCGGCAGCTGCGCGCGGCCGGCCGGCAGAGCCTGGTCGTGGTGCCGCGGCACCGGGACGCCGTCGCCGAGCCCGGCCAGTCCCTGCACACCCTCCGATCGCTGCCGTGTGGCGTCGGTCAGCTGCGGCTCGCGCCGCTGCCCGGTCGCCGGCACACCGACGCGATCGCCGGCTGGGAACCGGACCTGGTGCACGTCCACACGGTCGGGCCGATCGGCCTGCTCGGTGTCTATGCGGCTACCCGGCTGGGCGTGCCGCTGGTGCACACGTACCACACGGACTTGCACGCGTACGCCGATGCTTATCGGGTGCCGACGCGCGCGCTCCAGCTCGCTGTGGCGGCGTACCGGCGACGGCTCGCTCCCGGCGGCCGGCGGCCGGCGATGCGTACGGTCGGAGACAACCCGCGGCGCGCTCTGGTGGACGAAGGTCTGCGGCTGCTTTTCGGCCAGTCCGATGCGGTGGTGCTGCCGACCCGCGCGATCCTGGACCGGGTCCGGCTGCCGGTGCCCGCCGATCGGCTGCACGTGCTGCCGACCGGGGTCGAGGGGCGGACCGTACGGTCGTCGGAGGTGATGGCGTTCCGGCAGCGGCATGGGGTGTCGACTCGTGACCGGCTGGTGCTGTCCGTCGGACGGGTGACCGCCGAGAAGGGAATCGACCTGCTGCTACCGGCTTTCGCTCGGGTGCTGGCCGCCGAGCCGCGGGCTCGGCTGGTGCTGGTGGGGACGGTCTACGACCGCGAGGCACTGTCCGCCGCTTTGCGCGCCAGCGGCCTCGGCCGCCGGGTCGTCCTGGCCGGCGAGCTGGCCCCGCAGCGCGTCGCCGCCGCGTACGCTGCCGCCGTCCAGTCCGGGGGCGTCCTCGCCTTCGCATCGCGTACGGACACCCAGGGTTTGGTGTTGTCCGAGGCCGCTCACGCTGGCCTCCCATGCGTCATGGTGGACGCTGAGTTGCTGGCCGCCGGCCCGCTCGCCGGCGCGGCGCTGTGCGCTCCGGCGACGACTGCCGGTTTCGGTGCCGCGATCGAGCGGCTGCTGGCGAATCCGGTGCTGGCGGGCGCGTTGGCGGACCGGGCCCGCAGAGCGGTGCTTGCGCACACCCCGCAGGCCTATGTGACGTCCATGCTGTCGATCTATGCGGCCGCTGCTGGCGTACGCGATCGGATGGCCGCCTAAGAGCAGTTCAGGCTGCCTGATGTGGGGGCAGCGAGGGCGTCGGATAGCGTGCGTGCTGTGGATGCTGCTTTGGACACCCTCGTTGTGGATCACCCGCTGGCGGCCGCGCGGCTGACCACGATGCGGGACGCGCGGACGGATTCGGCGACCTTCCGAGCCGCGCTCGCTGAGTTGACCGTCATGTTGGTCTACGAGGCCACCCGTACGCTGCCGGTCGACAAGTACCAGATCCACACGCCGGTGGCGCGTACGACCGGATACCGGCTGGCGAACCCGCCACTGCTGGTGCCGGTGTTGCGGGCGGGGCTGGGGATGGCGAACGCGGCGCTCGGGTTGTTGCCGGAGGCCGCGATGGGGTTCGTCGGGCTGGCGCGCGACGAGAAGACCTTCGAACCGCGGGCATACATGGAGTCGCTGCCGGCCGACCTCACCGGCCGGCCAGTGTTCCTGCTGGACCCGATGGTCGCGACCGGCGGGTCCATAGAGCACGCCGTACGGCTGCTGACCACTCGCGGCGCCAGCGAGATCACGGTGATCTGCGCGCTGTCGGCCCCCGAGGCGCTCGCCGCGCTGGCCGAGGCGAAGCTGCCGATCCGGATCGTCACGGCGAGCGTGGACGAGCGGTTGAACGACTCGAAGTACATCGTGCCGGGCCTCGGCGACGCCGGCGACCGGCAGTTCGGCGCGGTCTAGATGCGGCTACGGCTGTCGCTGGCTGTGGTGACGGCTTTGCTGCTGGCCGCCGGTTGTGCGGCGGCTGGCCCGCCGCACACCGTCAAACTTTCGGTCACCGCCAAGGAACCTGGCTCGGTCGGCGAGATCTCGTACCAGATCGGCGTCGGCGCGAGCGTCCAGAAAGTCACCGACGCGGACATTCCGTGGACCGTGACGATCAAGGACCCGCCCAACGGCGTCGCCCGGCTCTCGCTGACGGTCGCCAACCTGTCCGACCCGTCGATCATCGTCGCCGAAGCCACCTTCACCTGCACGGCACTGTGGACGGCAAGGTCGTCGCCACCAGGACCGCACGTGAAACCGTCACCTGCGCCCACTGACGTGGGCGTGCGTCAGAGGCCCAGGGCGGTGGCGATTTCGGTGCGCAGGGTTGCCAGTGACCGGTCGGCGCGGGGGCCGGCGTCGGGGGCGAAAGGTTCGACTGTTTCCAGGTAGGCCTTCAGTTTTGGCTCGGTGCCGGAAGGGCGGACGACGACGCGGACGCCTTCGGCTCGTACGGTCAGCACGTCCGCGCTGGGCAGTCGGTCGGTGATTTCGGTGACCGGGCGGCCCAGCAGCGTTGACGGTGGGTTCGACCGCAGTCGGGCCATCATGGTGGCGATTTCGGCGACATCGGTGACGCGTACGGACAGTTGGTCGGTCCGGTGCAGGCCGTACGCCGCCGCCAACTCGTCCAGCCGGTCGGTCAGGGTCCGTCCGTCGGCCTTCAGTCGGGCGGCCAGGTCGGCGATCAGGACCGCGGCGGAGATGCCGTCTTGTCGCGGACGAGGTCGGGCGCGACGCAATAGCCGAGCGCTTCCTCATATCCATAAGCGAGTGGCACGCCGGTCTCATCGCCGCCCCGGACGATCCACTTGAAGCCGGTCAGCGTTTCCGCGTACGGCTGGCCTGCGGCCGCGGCGATCGACTGGAGCAGCTGCGACGACACCACGGTCGTCGCGTACGTGCCGGTCCGGCCGAGCCTGAGCAGATGGTCGGCGAGCAGTACGCCGACCTCGTCGCCGCGCAGGATCCGCCAACCGGCCGGCGTCGGCACCGCGACGGCGCACCGGTCGGCGTCCGGGTCGTTGGCGATCGCGATATCCGCTCCGGTCCGCGCGGCCAGCGCCTGGACCAGGTCCATCGCGCCGGGTTCCTCCGGGTTGGGAAACGGGACGGTGCTGAAATCCGGATCCGGATGGTGCTGCTCGGGCACCGAGGCTGGCTCGGCGAAGCCGGCTTTTTTGAATACCCCCAACAAAGTCTCGGCGCCGACACCGTGCATCGCGGTGTACGCGACGGTGATGTCCTTTTGGTGCGGCCGGATCGACCAGCGCGGCGACGGCGTCCACATAGGACTCGACGAGGGTGTCGTCGATGATTTCCCCGGCATCACCCAACGGCACGGCCGAGAGTGGGCCGACGGTCCGGATGGCGGCCTCGATGCCGGCGTCGACAGGAGGCACGATCTGCCCGCCGCGGCCGTCCTCGCCGCCCAAATAGACCTTGTAGCCGTTGTCCGCGGGGGGGGGATTGTGGCTGGCCGTGACCATCACCCCGGCGGCCGCGTCGAGCGCCCGCACCGCGTACGCGAGGACCGGTGTGGGCAGCCGCGTCCGCAACCGCAGTGCGCGCCGGCCGGCGCCGGTGAAGACGGCCACCGCCTCGTCGGCGAACTCCCGCGATCCGTGCCGTCCGTCGAACCCGACCACCACTGGCCCAGCCGGGCCAGCACTGTCCAAATAGGACACCAGGCCGCGGCTGGCGGCCCGTACGACCGCGCGGTTCATCCCGTTGGGCCCCGCTCGGAGGACTCCGCGCAGCCCGGCCGTACCGAAAGTCAGCGGCTGCGCGAACCGGTCGGCGAGCTCGGCCTCGCTGTCCGGCCACTGGTCAAGCAGAGCCTGCAGCTGCGCCTGGGTAGCCGGATCTGGGTCGTCGTCCCGCCACGCGGCGGCGGCCGCGCGCAGGTCAGTCTGCATTGCCATCCCGCCATCGTGCCGGACGGCCGGTGACGGTCAGAGGCTGACCTTGGTGCCAGCCACCACCTGCTGGAAAAGTGGCAGGTACGTGGCGAAATCCGATTCGTTGGCCATGTAGGAGAGTTGGTACGACTTCCCGTTCTGGCCAATCGCGCCATAGAGCAGGTTGTGCCGCTGGACGCCGTTGTTCGACCAGGTGAACTCCCAGATCGCGCCATCGGAGCGGCCGGCGAACGAGGTCGCCTTCAAGGTGAGTACGTGAAAGCCCGGAATGTAGTACCTCGAGCCGGCCGGCCGCCGCGTCGGCGCGAGCCTCGCTGCCATCCTGGAAAACCTTCAGCGCCGACGAGGTGCCCGGTCCGCCGGGGTTGGAGAACGAGATCCGGATTTTCTGGCTGTCCGGGTTGTTGAGCGGCCCGTAGCCGATCAGCGTCGGGTCGCCGCTGTCCTTGCGTTCCCAGGTGGCCGGGACCGGCACCAGATAGCCGGGGAACAGGCTCACCGGGCTGACCGAAGGCGCTGGTGTGCCAGTCGAGCTGGGGTTGGTCGAGTACGTCGGTTGGGGCGTGGGCGGCGTCGCGGTGTTGGCCTTGTCGTGGTTCAGGCTCAACACGACGACGATGCCGGCGCCGGCCGCCAACGCAAGGGCCAGGACGATCCCGATGATGACCAACGGGGTCTTGGAGCGCCGGCGAGGCGGCGGCGGTTGGTACGGCGGTTGGTGCGGTTGTGGGGTCGGGTGGACTTGCGGCTGGCCGTAGCCGTACGGCGGGCTGCTCGGCGCGGTGGTCCGGCCGCTCACCGGTGGTTGCGGCGCGGGAGGCAGCGGGTGCGGCACCGGCGGAAGGGGTGCCGGCGGGCTGGAGACGGCTGCGTGGCCGGTCGGTGGCCGCCCGGTTGGCCGCTCGGTTGGCCGCTCGGTTGGCCGCCTGGTTGGCCGCTCGGTTGGCTGCCCGGTCGGCTGCGGTGCCGGCGGGGCGGAGACCGACGCCCGGCCGATGGGCAACTGGCCCATCGGGAGCACCTGGGTCTGGTGCACCTGGACGGTCGACGCGTCCTCTTCCGACGGCGGTGCAGGCACGGCTCCGGGCCCGACCGGCTGGTGCCCGTACGCCCCCGGTTGCCCCGAAACCAGATGCCCGTACACCGGTCCAGGCTGGCCGGAGGCCGGCGCTCCAGACACTGGCGTCCCACCTGTGTGAGCCGCGCCGGGCCAGGTCAGCGGGGGAGGCGGCTGGGCTGGTACGGCCGCGGTCGGCGGCAGCAGGGACGGGCTGGCCGAGCCGCCGCGGATGGCAGCTCCAACGCCTCGGCGGCGCCTTGGGCGGACAGCCGCCGGTACTGATCCTTCTCCAGCAGCCCAGTCAGGACCGGTTGCAGGGGACCGGCCAGCCGGTACGGGTCGGGGGGCTCGTTGAGGATCGCGGCGAGGGTCGGCAGCGGGCCTTCCCGGTCGAAAGGCGGCCGGCCCTCGACAGCGGCGTAGAGGGTGGCGCCGAGCGAGAACAGGTCGCTGGGCGGCCCGACGGTTTCACCGCGTACCCGCTCTGGGGCGATGAAGGGCGGCGACCCGATCATCAGGCCGGGCGCGGTGAGCGAGGTCTTGTCGAGCTCGAAGGCGATGCCGAAGTCGGTCAGGCTGGTGGAGCCGTCGTTGTCGATGATCACGTTCGCCGGCTTCACGTCCCGGTGCAGCACCCCGGCGCGGTGGGCGGCGCCGAGCGCGCGCGCCCAGCAGCTCGAGCCCGATCTCGGCGACCCGCGGCGCCGGCAGCGGCCCGCTGTCCAGCACCATGTCGTCGAGGCTCTTGCCGGTGATCAGCTCCATCACCATCCACGGGTTCCCGTCGACGGTGAGCACGTCGTACACCCGGACGATCGCCGGATGCCGCAGCCGGGCGCCGAGCCGGGCCTCCTTGATGAGCCGGTCGGACATCTCCTTGCGTACGGTCGCGGACATGGTGCTCGGCAACAGCAGCTCTTTGAGCGCGACCTCGCGGTCCAGGATCAGGTCGCGGGCCCGCCAGACCCGGCCCATGCCGCCCTGGCCGATCGCGGACACGACCGTGTACCGCTCGGCGATGACCCGGCTTTCCCCGGCAGGCGCTCCGACCACGCAGCCAGGTTAGGGCCGCGAGATCGCGACCGGCATCGGCCGGCAGGTCAGGAGACCGTCACCGTGCCCCAAAGGGCAGGCCATCGCGAGGGCGAGCAATCGCCCTCGCGAAGTGAGGTCAGAGCTTGCTGACGATGGCCAGGAGCAGGTCGCCGATCGAGGCGGCAGCGGCCCGGCCGGCGTCCAGCACCTCGTGGTGGTCCAACGGCTGGCCGCTCAGCCCGGCGGCCACGTTGGTGACCATCGAGAGCCCGAGCACCTCCAGGCCGGCGGCCCGGGCGGCGATGGTCTCCAGGGCGGTGGACATCCCGACCAGGTCGGCGCCGACGGTGACCAGCATCCGGATCTCGGCCGGAGTCTCGAAATGTGGGCCGGGCAGCGCCGCGTACACACCCTCGGCCAGGTCCGGGTCGACCGTACGAGCGAGGTCGCGCAGCCGGGTCGCATACGCGTCCGTCAGGTCGACGAAGTCGGCGCCGACCAGCGGCGAGCGGGCGGTCAGGTTGAGGTGGTCGCTGATGAGGACGGGCTGGCCGATCCGGTAGCCCAGGTTGATGCCGCCGGCGGCGTTGGTGAGCACCACCGTGTGGCAGCCAGCGGCGGCGCGCGGTGCGTACGTTGTGAACGACCGGCTCCACGCCGAGGCCCTCGTAGAGGTGCGTACGGCCGAGGAACACCAGCACCCGCCGGCCCTGGACCGTCACCGAGCGCACCTTGCCGACGTGCCCGAGCGCGGTCGGGGGCGCGAACCCGGGCAGGTCACTGACCGACACTTCCACGTCGGCGGCGCCGATCCGGTCGGCGGCCGGCGCCCAACCGGACCCGAGAACCACCGCCACGTCGTGCTTGTCCACACCGGTGGCGCGCGCGAGCGCGGCCGCGCTGTCGGCCGCGAGCTTTGCTGTTTCCTGAGATGAACTCACGGCCGCCGAGGGTAGTCGACCCCGTCACGCTCTCCGCACACAGTCAGGCCGGACCCTTGCGGCCGACGAGATGGAAGACCCGGCTGAGGTGGCGGTAGGGGTCTCGGCGGCTGGCCTCAAGTTCGACGGCGGCGGTGGCTTCCACCTGTTTCGCGTCTGTCGGGTCCAGTTCGGCGCCGCTGAAGTCGAGCCAGTCGACAAACAGCCACACCCCGTACCAGTCCAGCGGCCGCACGCCGCGGCTCTGGATGAGCTCGCTGACCTCCTCCACCGTGTAGTCACGGCCCGGCAGGCCCAGCACCCCCATCCCCTGTTTGGCGTCGAAGGACGCGAGGGCGTCGTCCCATCGTCGCTCCAAGGCGGGGCGTACGGCGGCAGCCTTGGGGTTACCGGTCATGATCGAGACGACGCCACCTGGGGCGGCGCATCGGCACAGCTGGTCGACCAACGGTCCCGGCTGCTCCAGATATCCGAGCACGCCGTGGCACAGTACGGCAGCGAAGCGCTGACCACCTACCGCCTCGTCTGCGTTCTCGCCATCGGCCTGCAAGAGCGTCACCCGTCGCTGGACCTCAGCCGGCAGTCGTTGGAGTCGCTGGCGCGCCTTGTCCAGCATCGCTGGCGACGAGTCCAGCAGCGTCACGTCGTAACCGGCCTGTGCCAGCGGAAACGATGATGGCCCGCGCCGCCGCCAATGTCCAGCACAGTTGCCGGTGGGGCCGGCAGATGCTCCAGCAACTGCTGGTGCATCACATAAGTGCGCACGAGACCCTTCACTGAGGCGTACGCCTTATCGGCGAACTGATCGGCCACGGTGGCCCAGATGTCGTCGGTCACCACCCCAACTTATCAGTTGGTAGTTAGTAACTAGTAACTTAATGACCATGACCACACGCATGAGTGGACCGGAACGACGAACCCAGGTGCTCGGGATCGCCGCGAGGGAGTTCGCCGACCACGGACTTCACGGTGCGTCGATCGAGGCGGTCGCGCGTGAAGCGGGCATCACACAGGCGTATGTGTTCCGGATGTTCAAAACCAAGAAGGCGCTGTTCCTGGAGCTCGTCGGCGCGGCCTTCGATCGCTTCAGCGATGGCATGGCGCAAGCCGCCAGCGGCGCCCAGGGGTTGAGCGCCCTGGCCCTGATGGGGGCGCAGTACTACGACTCGCTGGCCGACCGCACCACCCTTTTGTTGCAGCTACAGGGCTTCGCCGCAGGTGGTGACAGTGAGGTCCGCGATGTCGTACGGACGCGACTTGCTCGCATGTGGGACACGGTCGCCGATGCGACGGGCCTGGATCCGGTGACGGTGAAGTCGTTTCTCGCCTTCGGCATGCTTCTCAACAACGTGGCCGCCCTCGATGTCGACGAGGTGACCGAACCGTGGGCCGAGGGCGTGCGTACGCGTATCCATCAGGGACTCTTCGAGCACATCACTACCCAAACCAACAGCTGAGGGGAAGGTCAGCTGAGCTGGAAAGTGGCGGACACCTGGTCGAGCAGGGCGCGGTGGCTGGCGAACTGACTTTCCGGCGCGGACAGGGCCAGTTGATAGCTGACGCCGTCGATCACCACGCCCCGATAAAGCGTGTGCCGCCGCTCGGACTCGCCGTCCCGCTGGTACGACCACTCCCAGTCGGCGGCGGCGTACTTTCCCATCTTGCCCGTGCCGTAACCAATCAGCTGGTACGCGCTGCCGCCGCCGACGCCGCGTTCCTGGCGCCGCGAGCCGGACTCCCAGACCTGGTGCTGGTCTGCGTTGCCGGCCTTCTCGGTGTTCAGCTGGATCCAGACCAGCTTGCCTGGGTCATAGAACCGGACCTGGTTGGTGCCCTGCGAGGTCCAGCCGGTCGGCACCTGAATCTGGAAGCCGCTCTGGTGCCGGTAGGGCGTCAGGTTGACTGCCGGGGCCGACGTACCTGCCGACGGTTTGCCACCACGGCCGAGGCCGACGCCCACCAGCACGCCGACGATGACGAGAACCACGACGATCGCCGCCGCGATGCCGATGATCAGCAGGGTCTGCCGGTTGGGGTGCGACCGCGGTGGGAGCGCGGGGGGGCGGGCTGCGGCAACGGCGGCGGTGACATGGGCTGGGGCGGTGTGCCGTAGGGCACCTGGGTCGTCTGCTGGGGCCTGGCCGGCTGCCCGACCTGCTGGTAAAGCTGCTGGTAGTTGTCCGCGTACGGCTGCTGGGCCGCGGCCGCCGGGGTGCCCGCGACGCCGTACGAGAACGCCGACTGCCCGGCCGCTGCTGGCTGGCCGCCAGGCAGGGCCGGCATCGCCGTGGTGGCGGCGGGACCGACCCAAATCGCACCGGCCGGAGCGCCGCTGGACTGGCCCGCCGGCGAGCCCGCTCCGGAAGCCGGCGGATAGCCCCCGCCGCTTGACGGGTAGCCGGAAGCAGGAGCTGACGCGTACCCATCGCCGCCGCTCGGCGCATAGCCGGCTACAGAAACATAGCCGGTTCCAGCAGCATGGCCGGCTCCAGAAGCTGGCGTGACGCCGGACATCGCGGCAGCACCGCTCGTCGGGTCGGCCGGGGCCGATGCGAGTGCGGCGGGCGTCATCGCGGGCGGTGCGCTCGCCGGCATCACCGGTACGGCGCCGGGGCTGACGGCGACCGGCAGCTGCGCGTCCGGCTCGCGGTCGCCCAACACGGCCGCGCCGGCTTCGTGGGTGCCAGGTTCGTGAGCGCCGTGTCGTACGGGCTCGGGCTCAGTCACCGGCTCTGCGGCCGCCGGCTCCGGGACCGTCTTCTCGTCGTCCGGCGCTGGCTGGTTGGTCGGCAGCGGCATCCACATCGTCGTCGCGTCGCCGGCCGGCTCGGCGGCCGGAGCCGTTAGCGAAGCCGCCGGCACCCCGCTGACCTGCGCCGCGACCTGATCGCTGGATGGCTGGTGGCCAGGCAGCGGCGCCGGCGTGTGCTGCACGGTCTGGGCGACCAATGCGGCCCGCCGGGCGGCATCGCTGTCGGTGTCGCTGTCCAGGCCGGCCCCGAGGATGGACAGCAGGCCGGCGCGGGCCCGGGCGTGCGTGAACCGGTCGTTCGGGCTCTTGCGCAGCAGGCCGGCGAGCACTGGTACGAGCGGGCCGGCCAGCGTCATCGGGTCCGGGTCCTCGCTGACCACCGCGGTCAGGGTGGGCAGCGGGTCGCCCCGGTCGAACGGCGGTTTTCCTTGCACCGCCGCATAAAGCGTGGCGCCGAGCGAGAAGAGATCGCTGGACGGCCCGAAAGCCTGGCCGCGGGCGCGTTCGGGCGCGATGTACTGCGGGGAACCCAGCAGCAGCCCGGTGCTGGTCAGCGACGAGTCACCGGGTGCGGAGGCGACTCCGAAGTCGGTCAGTGTGGTGCGACCGTCGGCGGCCACCATCACGTTGCCGGGCTTGATATCCCGGTGCAGGACACCCGCGGTGTGGGCGGCTTCCAGAGCACCCAGCACGGCCAGCCCGATGGCCGCGACCGTACGCGGTGGCAACGGCCCGTCCTCGCGGATGACGTCGGCCAAGCTGCGGGCGTCCAGCAGCTCCATCACGATCCACGGGCGACTGTCGTCGTCGTCGACCACGTCGAAGATCCGGATCACCGCCGGATGGTTCAGCGCCGCCGCGGAGCGGGCTTCGCGCAGCGTGCGCTCGCAGAGCATGTCGCGCTCGGCGGCCGGCAGGCCGGGCGGCAGCAGCACTTCCTTGACCGCCACCTCGCGCCGCAACAGCTCGTCGGTGGCCCGCCAGACGGTGCCCATGCCGCCGCCGGCGCCGATGGTCGCGTGCAGCACGTACCGCCCGCCGATGCGTCGCTCGCTCGGAGGGTTGCCGGAGCCCCGCTGGCCGGGGTGTGCGGTAGTCACTTCCCTCCGTTCTACCGGATGCACCCAACCGGCCGCGAACCGGCAGTCCCGCAAAACCCCGCTCAAGAAGGCCAAAAAAAGGACAGAACGTCAGATAATGGCTTACGTTTTTCTGGTCTCGTAGGGTCAACGTTTCGCGCGGATCGTACGTACGAACTCACTCTGCGCGGCTGTCCAAGCAAAACTGCCCTAGCGCGATCGACAGTGGCCGACCGCGTCCTCGTACGGCCATCCTGCCGTGATCTCCAGTTCACGTAGTGTCACCAGGTCAGGCCCAGGCCCAGCCTGGTTGTTCCGCTGAGCCCCGCGAGCGCCACAGCGGACTCCTGGTTCTGGGCTCTCCTGCCCCCGGAACCCCCGGACAGGACCTAGGCTGTCCCTCACCACGCACCGGCGGGGCCGCGCCAGGGCCACGCCGGTGATCGCGCCTTGGAGGTCCAGATGCGCATCGAGTTCAGCTCGTCACCGCGGGCCAGTCTGGGCGTGGAGTGGGAGCTGGAGCTGGTGGACCTGGACACCCGCGAACTGCGGTCCGGGGCCAGCGAGATCCTCACCGAGATCCGGCCGGAGGGCGCCGCCGAGCATCCCAAGGCCAAGCACGAGCTGCTGGAAAGCACCGTCGAGGTGATCACTGGCGTTTGTACGACCGTCGCCGAAGCGCGCGCGGACCTCGCCGAAACGGTTGAGCAGGTCCGCCAGGCGGCCGCCAAACGCAATCTCGGGGTGATGTGTTCGGGCACCCACCCGTTCACCGACTGGGCGACCCAGGACATCAGCCCGCACACCCGTTACCAGCGGCTGATCGAGTCGATGCAGTGGCTGGCCCGCCGGTTGCAGATCTTCGGGGTGCACGTCCATGTGGGCGTACGGGCGCCGGAGAAGGCGATCCCGATCGTCAACGCGCTGACTCAGTACATCCCGCATTTCCTCGCGCTGTCCGCCTCCAGCCCGTACTGGCAGGGCAAGGACACCGGCCTCGCGAGCGCGCGCAGCAAGGTCTTCGAGGGACTGCCGACCGCCGGTCTGCCCTACCAGCTGTCCGGCTGGGACCAGTTCGAGGCGTACATGGAGACGCTGATCTCCACCCAGACCATCCAGACCATCCGCGAGGTCTGGTGGGACATCCGGCCGCACCCGAACTTCGGCACTGTGGAGCTGCGGATCTGCGACGGGCTGGCGACCTTTGACGAGATCGTGGGAATCGCTGCGCTCGCGCAGTGCCTGGTGGAGCGTTTCGACCGGGAGCTGGACCGCGGCTACACCCTGCCGCTGCCCAAGAGGTGGGTGGTCGAGGAGAACAAGTGGCGGGCCGCCCGCTACGGCCTGGACGCCGAGATCATCGCCGATGACAAGGGCACCGTCGTACCGCTCAAACAGGCGATCAGCGACCTGCTGGAAGACTCACGCCGGTGGCCCGCCGACTGGACTGCGTGGCCGAGCTGTCCACTGTGGACCGCATTTTGAAGGTCGGCGCGAGCTATCAACGCCAGCGCGAGGTGGCGGCCAAGAACAATGGCGACCTGACCAAGGTGGTCGATGCCCTGATGGCGGAGATGCGAGACGGCCTGCCCAGCTGACTCGTGCCTGTGGACTATGCGCACGCGGCATTTGCGGTCGGAGTAGGCTCAATGGTCAAGGTCGTGAATGCGAATACGCCCAGATCCGGGTGAATGTCGCGGACGACCGGGGGGCCTTACGAGGGGCCTATTTCGCTTTCGACCGGCGACACCGCTCCCGGATGAACAGGTGAGGCAGGTGTGCCGCCGTGGACGCAACGGTGAATGAGGGACGCAGTCTTCGTGACAACGACGCAATCCGCCGGAAATAGGCAGCAGGTTTCGACAATGACGTCGGATCTCGGGAATGAGCTGCGTACGCAGCTGGATCGCTGGCTGGTCACCATGGCCATGGCGCGGAGTTGGTGGCGCTGCGGCGCGACCTGCACGCGCATCCGGAGCTTTCCAAACACGAGCAGGGCACCACGGCCAAGATCGCCGCGTTGCTGGAGGCGGCCGGACTCAAGCCGCGGCTACTGCCGACCGGCAACGGCATTATTTGCGATATTCCCGGCGATCCGGCCGGTCCAGTGGTGGCATTGCGCGCGGACATGGACGCGTTGCCCATTCAGGACGCCAAAGACGTACCGTACAAGTCCACTGTGGACGGTGTCTGTCACGCCTGCGGGCACGACGTGCACACCACGGTCGCGCTGGGCGCCGGACTGGCGCTCGCCGAAATGGGCGGATTGCGGGGGACCGTGCGACTGGTCTTCCAACCGGCCGAGGAGGTTTTCGACGGCGGTGCGCCGGACATGATGATCGACGCGGGCGCCCTGGACGGCGTCTCGCGGATCTTCGCGGTGCACTGCGACCCGCGGATCGCCGCCGGCCTGGTCGGCATCCGGGTCGGTCCGCTGACCGCGTCCGCCGACTCGATCCGGGTCACCCTCGCCGGCCCCGGCGGTCACACCGCCCGGCCGTACCTGACCGCCGACGTGGTCGAGGCGATCGGCCGGGTCGTCACCGAGGTGCCCGCGCTGCTCGGCCGGCGGACCGACCCGCGCTCCGGCGTCTCGCTGGTCTTCGGCGCCATCCACGCCGGCCAGGCCGCGAACACCATCCCGCAGGCCGCGTACGCGCTCGGCACCGTCCGCATCCTTGACCACGACGCCTGGTCCAGCGCGCCCACGTTGATCAGCCAACTGGTCCACGAGGTCGTCGCGCCCACCCGCGCGACCGCGGACATCACGTACACCCGGGGCGTCCCGCCGGTCGTCAACGAACCCGGCGCCACCGGCATCCTCGCCGAAGCGGCCCGCGCCGGCCTCGGCGCCGACGCTGTCGTCGGCACCCCCCGCAGAGCATGGGCGGCGAGGACTTCTCCTGGTATTTGGAGCACGTTCCCGGCTCGATGGCTCGCCTCGGGGTCGGTCGCCCGGGAGAGCAGCTGGACCTGCACCAGGGCACCTTCGACGTGGACGAACGCGCCATCGCCACCGGGGTGCGACTGCTCGCCCACACCGCGGTCGCCGCCCTCGCGGGCTGACGAGCTCTGACCGTACGGGCCGGTTGGTTCTCGCTCGTCGCCGCCGGCCCGCGGTCTGCACAATCGGATTCCGATTGTGCAGGTCTACCTAGGGTGCGGCGCGAAACTGTCGTACCGTCGTGAAATTTTGAGCCCCCGCCCTTTCAGAAGGGGGGGGGGGTGGGTGGCGGGTTTTTATTACGTAAGTCGACGCGCGCGCGCGAAATAAGCGCGCGCTGCGGGGGTTCGGTATGCGACACCAAACTGGTGTCACTCGGCGAGCGACACCAAACCCGCGCCATTGGGCGCCGAACGACGACGAGATTTCTGCAGCGCTCGCCGAACGCCACACTTTCGCGCCACTGGAAAGCCGGGCGGCCCATCGCTGCGGCACAATGTCCCGCACTCGACATCGAGTGCGGGACATTGTGCCGCACTGAACGACCAAGTCCACCCCGGCATCGCACTCCGTAGCCACTGGGCCCCCGAGCCATCACCGCTAGTCACGGCAGCTCTTGATCCCGGTCGACCATGGCTGAGGCATACCAGGGCGTTCCATCGTTGCATCGCGGCAAAAAAACTCCATGATCGTTGTCCCTGCGGGCCCCGATCGAGGACTATGGGCGCGTGACGCCACCGCAAACCCGCCAAAAGGTCTTGATCGCACCGCAAGGCGGCCGGGTATCGACCGATGAGGACAGCCAGTGCCACCACAGCGGAACTTTCGGACATACAGGGCAACGTCTTGTTCGTCACAGTGAGTAGCGTTTAGACTACGTAACGTGAATGAAGACAGGGTTGTCGAACTTCGCGTGCACGGCGTGGCCGGCACGCCGCCGGACGAGCTGCTCGATCGAGTGCTCGTCGTACGGGTCGCCGGCGACAGCCGTGCCGGGTTCTACCGGCCGGCGTTAGCGGACGAGGGAACCGACGATGCGCCCGGCCAGCCGCACGGGTCGGGACCACTGCTGGAGGGCTACTGCTGGGGCGGTCTCACGTCCGGCGCCGCGGCCCGCGCGTTCTGGCTTCTGTTGCTGCCCTTCACGATCGCGAACGTGGCGCCACGGCTGCGGCCACCGAGCCCACCGCGTACGGACGGCTTCCTGTGGTGGCTGTCCCGGCTGTTCGCGCTCGGGCTGACCGCGCTGATGATCCAGACCGCGGCCGGCGTCGGCGTCGACCAGATCGGGTGGCGGTGCGGCACGTTGCCGGCCGGTACGTGCCCAGGCCTCCCGAACGCCGTCGACCAGCTGCTGCATATGGCGACTCCGGGCCAGCGACTGCTGCTCGGCGCGGTCGTGCCCATCGTCGTCCTCCTGGTGCTCGTCCTGTTGGGGCGCGGCACCGCGATGCGGTACGAGCAGGCCGATCCGGATCCGGCCGCCAGGTATGCGGACCACAATCCGGGCGACGGGCCGGATCTCGCGCTCAGCCATCCCGACCTGTGGCGAGGCCAGCACCTGGTTCGGCGGTTGCGACGGTTGCACATCCTGATCGCCGTCGGCATCTGCGTCGTCACAGTGGCCCTTCCGGCGTACGAACACGATCGGGGTGCGGCGACCCAACTGCTGCCGCTGGGCGGCGGGCTGCTGAGCTGGCTGGGGTGGGCGCTGCTGGTGCTCTGTGCGGCTGCCGCGGTCGGTGTCGCCACGTTGCTGGCTTTTCCTTCAGTGACAAGCCGTCGTCCGTCGGTGGGGACCGCCGCGACGCTCGCGGAGCGCGCGTATCAAGCAGCTCTCGCCCTCTGCCTGCTGGCGATCGGCTATGTGTGTTGGCGCCACGCCCGGGCTGGTCACCGACCGGCCCACTGCCCGGTTTTGGCCGGTCGGCTGTGCTGCTTTTCAGCCTGCACGTGGTGATCCTGTTGGTGTTGGCCGGTACGGTCGCGTTGCTCTGCTCTGGCAGCGGGCCGCCAGGTTGCCGGCGGGGCAGCCCAAGCAGGCGCTCGGTGGGTACGGGACGGTGCTGCTGACCGCCGCGAGCCTGCTGATGGCGGCCGGTGCATCTGCCGGGATTTACCTTTACGTGGGCGGATTTCTGCGGACCGGCAGCCTGCGACCGAGTTTCGGCGACGTGCAGGGCGCGGTGGCCGCGCTGAACACGGCGCCGGCCATTCAGACCGCGAGCCTCGCCTTCGGGCTGATGCTCGGCTGGCTGGTGCTGGTCGCGTTCGCCGGCGCTGGCATCATCGCGTACCGGCTGATCTGGCCGACTCGCTGGCCCGAGGGGCAGCGGCTGCTCAACCAGCAGTATCCGGAGGCGCACCGGACCCCGGTCCGGGACGCGGAGATCCTGCGCGCCTTCTGGTTGGCCCGGATCGCCGACTGGGCCGGTGGGTTGATCGCCGCGGTTTTGGCTCCGTCGCTGGCAATCGCCGCCATAGCGACCGGCTTCGTGCTGGCCTCGGCGGTGTCCGGCAACGCCGCGTCCGTACTGGACGTGGTGCTGGCCGCGACCGGTTCGTTGAGCGCCATCGGCGCGTACGGCACAGTGCTCGGCCTGCTTTTGTTGGTGGCCGTCGGTGCGGCCGCCTTCCGGATCAGCGGCACTCGGCGGGTGGTGGGTGTGCTGTGGGACGTCGGCGCTTTTTGGCCGCGGGCGGCCCATCCGCTGGCCGCGCCCTGCTATGCCGAGCGTACGGTCCCGGACCTGCTGCAGCGGCTTCGCTGGTACGCCGCCGGCGCACCGACCGGCGGCCAGCCGGCCGGTGAGGCGACACCGGTGGTGGTTTCCGGGCATAGCCAGGGCGGCGTGATCACCGCCGCCGTCACCCTGCAACTGGACTCGGTAGTGCGCGAACAAGTCGCCTTCCTAGCCATCGGAACGGTCCTTCGGCGGCTGTATGCCCGTTATTTCCCGGCGTATTTCGGCGTACCCACCCTGGACGCGATCGATCGCCATCCGGCTCACCGCCCGCTCCGGCCGCCGGTTGCGAAACCTCTGGCGCACCACCGATTACGTCGGCGGCCCGATCGGCAGCGGCCCCCGCGAATCCGACCCGCCGGTGCCACCCACCAGCCCGCTGGCCACCGCCGACCGCCGGCTGACCGACCCGGAATACGCCGCCGCCCCCGGCGACCCTGTCCCGCCGCCGATCCGGGCCCATTCCAACTATCCCGCCGACCCGGTCTACCACCAGGAGCTAGCCGACCTGGCCGACCTGCTCCCGCACCACACCACCACCCCACCCCGAACGCCGCCTCCGAGTCATCCATTAAGTGGGTGCGGCGCGAAATTGTCGTACGTGTCTGTTTTTCTTTCCCCCTCCCTTTGAACGGGCGGGGGGGTGGGTTGAGAGGTGGACTCTAATTTTTAGTTGAACATTGGTCCTCGAACCCGCCCCCCACCCGTCACTGGGTGGGGGCAAATCTGCCGGAGGGGTACGACAGTTTTTCGCGCCGCACCCTATGTAGAGCTGTACAATCGGACTCCGATTGTGACGACCGGAAAGCTGGTCAGGCGTAGGTGCGCATGAGGGACAGGACGGCCTCGGCGTCGGGGCCGTCGGCGTGTACGGGGACCTCGTCGGGGGTGGCGCGGCGGCCGGCGATCGCGCATACGTCGGCGGCGGTGCCGTGGACGACCGTCAGGGCCGCGGCGTCGGCGCCGAAATCCCAGCGGGAGCCGTTTGGCGCGGTCAGCTCGAAGGCCACCGGTCCGGTGAGGGTGAGGTCGGCGCGCGCGAAGGCGTAGGGAATCGTGCGCCAAGCCAGCCGCGCGATGTGCCAGAGCCGGTCGGTCGGCGGCAGCGGCCGGCCAAGCGCGTCGGCCACGTCGCCGGTGTGGATCCAGCACTCGGAGAGTCGGGTGGTGGTGAGCGTACGGGTGCTCAGCCAGCCGGTGACCCACTGCAGCCGGCCGCGATCGTCGCTGTTCAGCAACGCGTTTCCGGACACCGGTGGCAGCGCCCTGCCAGCGCTGGAAAACATCCTTGCCGGGCGCGTCCCGATCCCGCGCCACCATCTGGCCCACCATGTCGTCGACGGTGACGGCACTCGTCATCGGGTGGCCGAGCATCGCGGCACCGGCCTCCAGGAACCGGCCGCCGGCGCTGGCCAGCGCCAGCTCGTCGGTCTGCGCCAGGTGCAGGACGACATCGGACACCGTCCAGCCCACACACCGGGTCGGTGCGGACCAGCCTTCGTCGTTCAGCGGGGCGAGAAGGCCGGCCAGCTCGTCGTGTTGCGCGCGCAGCGCGTCGACGATAGCCGCGAGATCGGAGTCCATAAGACCTACTTTCCAGCCGTACGAGCCGCCCGCGCAAGGACTCCCGCGCTGCCCGTACGGTCAACCTCCAGGGCAGCGGCTATCCGGTGGGGCGGGTCCGCAGCTCGGTGACGTACTCCGTCGGGGCGCCGCCGGCCTCGGCGGCCTCGGCGAGCTGGTTCAGATACTGCGGGGTGGGTAGGCCGCCCTCGTAGTGCGGCGACACATACCACCAGGCGAGCTGAGCGCCTTCCAGCGTCTGGACGCGCACCTTGATCTTCTGCTCCATGCCGGACTCGGCCTTCTCCCAGGCGTCCAACGTCGGCTCGTCCTGCGGGCTCACGTCGTAGATCGTCACGAAGACCTGCTCAGCGGCGGCTTCCACGACAGTGGCGCTGACCGGGACACCGCCGAAGGTCAAGCGCCAGCCCGTTACCCAGCCGGAGCCGGCGACCGGCGACCGCGGGCAGCGCTCCAGCATCCGGGCGGGGTCGAGGTTCGGACCGTAGGCGGCGTACAGCGGCATGGTCGCCACACTAGTGCGAGACAATGCGTGCATCGCGTACGCATCGCCGAACAGCACTGGAGGGCCAGGTCAAGTGACCCGGATCGTGATCATCGGAGGGGGACCGGCCGGGTACGAGGCGGCCCTGGTGGCGGCTCAGCTGGGTGGGCAGGGTGACCATCGTGGAGGCCGAGGCGGTCGGTGGTGCCTGCGTGGTGGCCGACTGTGTGCCGAGCAAGACGTTCATCGCGTCTTCGGACGTGGCGACCAGCCTGCGGCACGGCTCCGCGCTGGGCATCAACGGCACGCTGGCGGGGCGTGTCGACGTCGATCTAGCGGCGGTCCACGCGCGCGTACGAGACCTCGCGAAGGCGCAGTCGCGCGACATCGGCGACGGCCTCGTTTCGCACGGCGTAAGGATCCTGAACGGCACCGCCCAGTTGCGGACCGGCAACCCGCACGTGGTGGAGGTCGAGGGCGGCGAGTCGCTGGAAGCCGACATCGTGCTCATCGCGACCGGCGCGACGCCCAGGGTCGTCCGGGGCGCCGAGCCGGACGGGGAGCGGATCCTGACCTGGCGGCAGGTGTATGACCTGAAGGAACTGCCCGAGCATTTGGTGGTGATCGGCTCCGGGGTCACCGGCGCCGAGTTCGCCAGTGCATACCTGGCCATGGGGGTGCCGGTGACACTGGTGTCCAGCCGCGACCGGGTGATGCCGCACGAGGATCGGGACGCCGCCGAACACATCGAGAACGTTTTTACCAGGCAGGGCATGGCAATCTTGTCCAATGCGCGTGCGGATGCCGTCAGGCGTATCGAGAACGGCGTTCGCGTGGAGCTGCAGGACGGTCGCGTTATCGAGGCCAGTCACGCACTGATGACGGTCGGATCAGTGCCCAATACTGCCGGTCTGGCGGAGGCCGGTGTCGAGCTTGACGACCGCGATTTCGTTGCGGTGGACCGGGTTTCCCGTACGTCCGTGCGTGGGGTTTATGCGGCCGGCGACTGTACGGGCGTGCTCATGCTCGCTTCCGTCGCGGCCATGCAGGGGCGAATTGCCATGTGGCACGCGCTCGGTGAGGCGGTGCAGCCGCTGCGCCGGCAGACCGTTGCCGCGAATGTGTTCACTGACCCCGAAATCGCGTCGGTCGGCCTCGGTCAGTCGTCGGTGAGGAGGCGGGTGCGGTGCCGGCCCGTTCGGTGACTCTTCCGCTGGCGACCAACGCGCGCGCCAAAATGATGGGCCTCACGGACGGTTTCGTGAAGCTGTTCTGCCGGCCGGCTTCCGGTCTGGTGATCGGCGGTGTGGTAGTCGCGCCGCGGGCCAGCGAGCTGATCCTGCCGATCGCGATGGCGGTGGAGAACCATCTGACGGTCAACCAGATCGCGCAGTCTTTTTCGATCTATCCGTCACTTTCCGGCTCGATCACCGAGTCGGCCCGGCAACTCATGCAACCTGAATTTGATTAATCAGGTTTCGAAGCGATAGCCGAGGCCGGGCTCGGTGACGAAATAACGGGGGTGGGTGTGGTCCGGCTCTAGTTTTCGCCGCAGTTGGGCGATGTAGACCCGTAGGTAATTTGTTTCGGTGCCATATTGTGGACCCCACACCTCGCGAAGCAGCTGGCGTTGGCCGACGAGTTTGCCGCGGTGGCGTACCAGGGTGGCCAGGATGTGCCATTCGGTGGGCGTCAGCCGCACTTCGCCGGCGCTGGTGGTGACGCGTTTCGCGGCCAGGTCGATGGTGAAGTCGGGGGTGCTGATGGTCGGCGCTTCGTCGCCGGCGGCGCGCGCGGCGCAGCGCGGCGCGCATCCGGGCCAGCAACTCGTCCATGCCGAAAGGCTTGGTCACGTAGTCGTCGGCGCCGGCATCCAGAGCGGCCACTTTCTCGGCCTGTTCGGTACGGGCGGACAGCACGATGATCGGGACGGTCGTCCAGCCGCGCAGCCCACGAACCACGTCGACGCCGTCGATGTCCGGCAGACCGAGGTCGACGATAACCAGATCCGGTTGCCGCTTGGCGGCGAGGTCCAGGCCGGTACGACCATCCTCGGCGACCTCAACGTCGTAGCCGCGCGCCTTGAGGTTCACCCGCAGCGCGCGGCGGAGTTGGGCCTCGTCGTCGACCACCAGCACGGTGTCCATCCCGCCATTGTGCTCGTCACCTCCGCAAAAACGCCGGCAGTGGCCATCGTCACGAGCCGCGTTTGGAGGCCGGACGCCCCGTCCGCGCCGGATTAGGGCAGGCTTGGCTGGGTGGAGACATCTAGCGCGCGGGACGACCAGTCGCTGGCGTCGTTGCTGGGCGGGCGTACGGCGTCGATCGATGCCACTTTGCCGCCGGTCGCGTTTGTCGCGGGCTGGTTGCTGTCCGGCCGGTCGGTAGCGATCGGTGCGGTGGTCGCGATCGTGATCGGGCTGGCGGTCGCCGGTTTCCGGCTCGCTCGCGGCAACCGACCCAGAGCGGTGCTGATCGGCCTCCTCGGCGTCTGTGTGGCCGCGCTCATCGCGCTCTACACCGGTCGCGCGGCCGACTTTTTCCTGCTGCAGTTGGCAAGCAACGGTGCCAGCGCCCTCGCCTGGGCGATCAGCATCGTGTTTCGCTGGCCGCTGCTCGGTGTCATCGTTGGCCTGCTGCTCGGCCAGAAAACCCGGTGGCGCAAGGACCGGGCCTTGATGCGCGCGTACTCGCTGGCCTCGTGGATCTGGGTCCTGCAGTACGTCATCAGGGTCGCTGTCTTCGGCGTGTTCTATGCGATGCAGGCCGTCGTTCCGCTGCTGGTGGCCCGGGTGGCGCTCAGCTGGCCGCTGATCGTGCTCTGCCTGTTGGTCAGCGGTTGGGTGCTGCGCCAGACGCTGCCGGCCGGCCATCCAGGTTTCCGCAAACCGCAGATCGTGGAGATTCAGCAGGCGCCGGACGCGGCCTAAAGCAGCTGCAGGACGGTACACCGCCAGCGGCCGTCCATGCCTTCCAACCGGAGCGCGATCGCTCGGCACCGAGGGCCGTACGAGACGATCGCGCAGGCCTCGGCCACTCCGTCGATCGGCTCGTTGACGTGCACACTGCGGACCTGGCCGGGGATCCGACCGGCCTGCCGCTGGGTCGGCAGGTGCGCGGCGGCCGAGGAGGCCAGTCGGGTCAGCAGGCCGGCGTACGTACGCTGCGAGGTCACCGCATCGGCATCAGCTGCTGCACCGGCCGGCGGCCGGCCATCACCTCGACCACCGCCTGGGTGAACCGGGTGGCGAACTGGCGCGGGCAGGGCAGGTCGTCGCGCGGGGTCCGCTGTGGAGCGAAGATCGGGTCGTTGCTCGGGCGACCGGCCGGCGCGTCCACCTCGAAGGGCAGCTGGTCGGCGTGGATCTCGTAGCCGAGTCCGTCGACCCGCGGCGGCTCGATCAGCCGCAGTGCGCGGAAGGGGCGGGTCTCGGCGTAGTCGATCGGACTGTACGGCGGCTCGCTGCACGGCGCCGGCCGGATCTGGATGCGTCCAACAGCGTGCCGTGAGGTGTGGTGCTGGCCTGCCGGGCGGTATTTCTGCGTTGACACGGGGCTGCTGGCCGGCGATCGACTCATGACCCGCTCCCGTTCCGGCTGGTCGGCGGCCGGAGCCGCTGACCAGGCCGGATGATGTCGGGGTTCGGGCCGATCAGCTGTCGGTTGGCGGCCCACCAGCGCGGCCATTCGACGGCTATGGCCGGTCGGCTCGGGTGCTGAAGGCGCGCGGCCGCGATGCTCCAGAGGCTGTCTCCGGGGCGTACGACGACGGTCCGCGGCGGGGTGGTCGCGGGCTGTCGAGGTGTCGGCGCGTTCATCTTGGGTAAGACGGCGCTGACACGCGGTGATGACACGAAACCGGACTGTTGATTCGCGTCCGGTCCGCGCGGGTCCAGGACGGCCGCGGTGGTGCCCGCCGGCGCGGCGGCCGCCGGGGTCAGCGGAGCGAGAACGATGCCGACTCCGAGCGTGCCGACCAGCAGCTGGCGTACGGCGGCCGGCACGACCAGGGCCTGCACCGCTCGGGTGGCTCGCCCGATGGGACCAGGGAGGACGCTCGCCGTCGCCACCGCCAGACAGGTGAGCCACCAGCCGTATGCGGCCACCGCTAGGGCGTCTACCAGCGATAACAGTGGATCGTCGGGCCCGGCGCACTCGTACAGGACTACCCCCACAGCAGCTGCCGTGACGATGAGTAAGACCGCTCTTCGTGTCATTTGATCCCCGATTCGTTCATTTGCTTGTGTTTGCTTTTGTAAGCTATCGTTTACGCTAAGTCAAGCGGTTTGGCGTAAATGGGATGTACGGTGAGCGAGTGCGCGAATCGGATGCGGGTCGCTGGGAGCGGCTGTTCGCCGATCTCGAAGACCAGGCCGATGCCCTCGAACGCGCCGAAGAAGCAGCTCAGGTGGGCGACCGGGTGCGGGCCGAGGTGGGTGACGTGCGGCTCTACGACCGACTGCGGGCTGCGGTCGGCCAGCAGCTCGCGCTGACCGTGCGGGGCGCTGGCGCGGTGGCCGGAGCGTTACTGGAAGTCGGGCCTGACTGGCTGTTGCTTGGCGAGCCGTACGAGCGGGAGGTTCTGGTGCCGTTCGCCGCGGTCACGTCGGTGGGCGGGTTGGGCCGGCACTCGGCCGCGCCCGGTTCGCAGGGGCGGGTGGCGGCCCGGCTGACGCTGCGATGGGCGCTGCGGCGGCTGGCGCGGGACCGAGCCGCGGTCTGCGTTTTCCTCGCCGACGGCTGTCAGCTCGGCGGCACCGTGGACCGGGTGGGCGCGGATTTTGTGGAACTCGCCGAACATCCGGCCGGCGAGCCGCGGCGGGCATCGGCCGTACGCGGGGTGCGCGCTGTGCCGCTGCACGCCCTGGCGCTGATCCGCCGCCCTTGACCCGGTCTACTCGCCGAAGGTGCGATACACGGGTGGGGGTGATCTTGCGGGCTGGGCACGACAGTTTTTTGGCGACCAAGGGCAGTTGTGAAGCTTTGCTAACGAGCTAGGGCGTGTCTCCTAACCCCAGGCGGCGAGGGCCGAGCCCAAGCGTCGGCTGCCGGCACCGGGCGATCACCCCCATACAACAACGGTATGAAGGTGACCGCCCGGCACCGGCAGCCGACGCTTGGATCTCGACCCTCATCCACCTGGAATTAGGAGACACGCCCTAGTCGGACTCGGCGTCCTCGCGCGTTCGATGAGCGGGTTTTCTCGTACCCAGTCGGCGGTCTGGGAGTATTGGCGGTCGATGTACGCCTCAAGTTTGGTGCGCTCGACCCGCCACTGGCCGCGGCCGCCGACCTTGATGGCCTCCAGTTCGCCGCTGCGGACGAGGGCATACGCCTGGGAGGCGGAGATGTTGAGGGTGTCGGCCACATCCGCCAGCAAAAGGAACCGTTCGGAACTCATTGTCCCCACCTGCCTTCGATAACCTCAGTGTGCCAGTGTTCGCGCCCATTTGCCGTCATTGACGTGGGCCGTGTTGGGGCATTGCCGAGAGGCCGACAAATAGGGCAAAATGTTCCCCAGCGCGTTCGGCTGGTTGCGGTGGGTGAAAATCGCGAGGGGGTGCGGCATGTCCGGTGCGGTGCCACCGGACTCGCCGCCGGCCACCCGGCTGCGCCGGCCGTCGTGGCTGGATCTGCGGTTGGTGGGTGGGGTGTTGCTGGTCCTGGTCGCGGTGCTGGTCGGCGGCCGGGTGCTTGCCTCGGCGGACCAGGCCGTGCAGGTTTGGGCCGTACAAGCGGACCTCGCGGCTGGTACGACGCTCGGCGCCGGTGACTTGCGGACCGTACGGGTGCAGCTCTACGACTCGGCGGCAAGCTATCTCGCGGTGGCGGCCTCGCCGGTCGGCCGGACGTTGCTGCGCGCGCTGTCTGCTGGTGACCTGCTCCCGCGCAGCGCGCTGGGCGAGACTCCGGCCGGGAGCCTGGTCTCGATTCCGGTGTCACCGCAGCATGTGCCGGGGTCGCTGAGAGCCGGTCAGCGGATCGATGTTTACGCCACCGCGAAGCCGGCGGCCGGGGCGGTGGCCAAGACCGCCCGCGTACTAGCCGGCGTGACCGTCCAGCAGGTCCGGGTGCCGGACGCCGGCGTGCTGTCCAGCACCGCGCAGGTCGCGGTGGTCGTACGCATCGACGACAGCGCGGCGATGTCGCTGGTGGCGGCGATGCGGACGGCCGATCTGGACATCGCCATCGCGCCGCCGGACCGACGGGGCCCGGTGTCGACGGCCGCGCTGCCGGTCCCGGTGCCACCGACCCCGGAACAGCCGGACTATGCCTCGCCGGAGCCGATCGACTCCGCCTCGGCGAGCGTGTCGCCCAGTCCGCGCGAGTCGCGATGAGCCTGCCGATCGTCACCGCGGTCACCGATGCGGCCGCAGAGGCCAACCTGGTCGCCGCACTGGGCCGCTCGGACCGTGGGATCACCGTCGTACGCCGCTGCGTCGACGTCGCTGACCTGCTGGCGGTCGCCGGCAGCGGCACCACCCGGGCCGTGGTGCTCTCCGCTGACCTGCGGCGACTGGACCACGACGTACTGGCCCGACTGGCCGCGGCCAGGGTTGCGGTGGTCGGCTTCGTCAACCCGGCTGAGCGATGGCACGAGCAGACGCTGAGTCAGCTGGGTGTGCGTTATGTCCTGTCGACAGACGCCGATCCGGACACCGTCGTGGAGATGCTCCAAGCGGCCGATGCCAGCATGGCGACCGGCAGCTGGAACGGGGTGGCCGATCCAGCGGCGGCGCTGCCGGTGTTCGCGGCGGCGCCGGCACAGTCGACTCCGGCGCCTGGCCTGGGCACGGTGGTGGCGGTCTGGGGTCCGACCGGTGCGCCCGGTCGGACCACGGTCGCCGTCGGAGTGGCCGACGAGGCCGCCCGGCTGGGGGTGCCCACGCTGCTGGTGGACTGCGACCCATATGGCGGAGTGATCGGACAGGTCCTGGGCATGGTCGACGAGTCACCGGGGCTCGCGGCCGCGGCCCGGCTGCACAACCAGGGCCGGCTCGGGGTCGGCGACCTCGCTGGATTGGCCCGGAGCTTGTCACCGACCCTGCGGGTGCTGACCGGGCTGGCCCGCTCGGACCGCTGGCCGGAGCTGCGGTTCGAGTCCGTGCTCGGGGTGCTGGAATGCGCTCGTACGCTCGCCGCCCTGACGATCGTGGACTGCGGCTTCTGCCTGGAAGCGGACGAGGAGATCAGTTTCGACACCGCGGCCCCGCGCCGCAACGGCGCCACGCTCGCGGCGCTGGACGCCGCCGACGTGGTGGTCGCCGTCGGCGCTGGCGACCCGGTCGGAGTCCAGCGGCTGGTCCGCGGCCTGTCCGACCTCGCCGAGGCGGCGCCCGGCAGCGAGCCGGTCGTGGTCGTCAACAAGATCCGGCCGACCGTGGTGTCCGGCAACCCCGAACACGAGATCGCCACCGCGCTCCATCGGTTCGCCGGCGTGTCCCGGATCCGCGCGCTGCCGTACGACCGGGATGGCCTCGACCGCGCCCTGTCACACGGCCAGACCCTCGCGGAGTCGGTGCCAAGATCGCCGCTGCGCCGGGCACTGATCGAGATCGCCCGCGAGCTCACCAGCGCGATCGCGCGGCCTGAAGACCTGGCCCGCGTGTAGCCGCCGTCCAGTCAGTGCAGCAGGTGCTTCCCTTGGGACACCGAGACAGAACTTCATCCGGCCGACCGACACGCCGGGCGGGGCTCGAAACTGTCGTACGTGTCTGTTTTTCTTTCCCCCTCCCTTTGAACGGGCGGGGGGTGGGTCGCGAGGCAAACGCTCATTTTTAGTTGGACATTGGTCCTCAAACCCGCCCCCCACCCGTCACTGGGTGGGGGCAAATCTGCCGGAGGGGTACGACAGTTTCGCGCCGCACCCGCCCAGATTAGCTCGGCAGGCCATTGACCGGCGCTAGTGCTTGGCAGTAACTTCCTGCCGTCCCGTGGATGCGCGGTGGAAATTTGCGAATCCAGTCATTTCCCTTCAGACGGGAGGCGCCATGGCGCCGATCAGTTCCAGGCGTCTCACCCGGGTGGTGGCCGCGGCGGCGGCTCTTGCGCTGGTGCTGGCGCCAGCGGCCGCCGCGCCGACCTCGGCGGTAGCGGCGCCGGCGGCGCCGTCCGGAGTGATCAGCGATCTGGTGCTCAAGCAGCTGATCAAACGCATGACCCTCGAAGAGAAGGTCGGCCAGCTGTTCGTCACCCAGGCGTGGGGCGAGAACGCCACCAATCCTTCGGCCGCTGACAAAGCCAACAACCAGCTGTATTTCGGGCTGGACAATGCGTCGCAGATCGTCCAGAAATATCACCCGGGTGGGGTGATTCTGTTCCAGAACAACAACAACACCAATAATCCGCCGCAGATCGCCGGACTCACCAACGGCCTGCAGCGGGCCGCGGTGACCAGTGGTGCGCATTTGCCGCTGATGATCAGTACGGACCAGGAGCAGGGCATCGTCACCCGGATGCACGAGCCGGCCACCATGTTCGCCGGCAGCCAGGCACTAGGCGCCACCCGGCGGACGGCCGATGTCTGCACAGAGGCGACCATCACCGGTCAGGAGCTGCGCGCGGTCGGCATCAACCAGAACTTCTCGCCCGATTCGGACGTGAACGACAACCCGGCGAACCCGGTGATCGGCGTCCGCTCGTACGGCTCGGATCCGGCCCTGGTCTCCTCGATGGCCTCTCGACCGCGGTGAAGTGCTTCCAGAACAACGTCGCCGCCACCGCCAAGCACTTCCCCGGCCACGGCAACGCTGACACCGACAGCCACACCGGCATCCCGATCATCAACCGCTCGGCGGCCGACTGGCACGCGATCGACCACCAGCCGCCGTTCGCCGCGGACATCGCCGCCGGCATCGACTCGATCATGACCGCGCACCTGGAGGTGCCGTCGCTGGACCCGTCAGGTGACCCGGCCACCCTGTCGGCGCCGATCATGACCGGCATCCTGCGCAACCAGATGCACTACGACGGTGTCGTGGTCACCGACGCGCTCAACATGGCGGGCGTACGGACCAAGTACGGCGATGACCGGGTGCCGGTGCTGGCCATCAAGGCCGGTGTCGATCAGCTGCTGATGCCGCCGCTTTTCGACCTCGCGTACAACTCGGTGCTCAAAGCGGTCCATAGCGGCGAGATCTCGGTGGCCAGGATCGAGCAGTCCGATCTGCGGATCCTGCGGCTGAAGCTGAAGGACCGGGTGCTGACCCAGCCGTTCGTCAACGAGAAGGCGGTCAGCCAGCTGGTGGGTACGCCGCAACACCTGGCCGCCGCGCAGGCCGTCACCGACCGCGGCATCACGCTGGTCAAGAACGACGACCACGTGCTGCCGCTGGCGAAGTCGGCGAAGGTGCTGGTCACCGGTTGGGACAACGGCGTCACCATCCCGACCACCGCGCTCGCCTCGGATCTGACCAGCGCCGGGATCACGGCAACCGCGCTGCCGACCGGAGCGGTGCCCACCGCGGCCTCGGTCTCGGCGGCCGTCGCCGCGGCCCAGCAGAACGATGTGACGATCCTGCTGACCCGCAGCAGTGCGGCGGTCCTGGGGGCGAGTCAGCAGACGCTCGCGGCGCAGCTCATCGCCACCGGGAAACCAGTGGTCGTGGTGGCCGTCCAGAATGCCTTCGACATCGCGTACATCCCGACCGCGCGCAACTACCTGACCTCGTACTACACGGTCCGGTGTCGATGACCTCGCTGGCCCGGGTGTTGGCCGGAAAGGTCGCGCCGACCGGAAAGCTTCCGGTTCGGATCCCGACGGCGAATGATGTGAACGCGACGCTCTACCCGTTCGGGTACGGGCTCACGTACTGACCTCGGAGGTTCGATTGCTCGACGCGGCCGCTGCCGTCCTGGATGCCGCGGTCGCGTCGAGACCTCCGGTCTTCCCCTCCGCTGTGCTTGTTGTCGCGAGGGATGGAGAGCCGCTGCTGCGGCACGCCGTCGGCGACGCGGTCCGGTTCAAGGTCGGCGGCGACCTGCTGCCGCCGCAGGACCGCGTGCCAGCTCGTACGGACACCATCTACGACCTGGCGAGTGTCACCAAGCTCTTCACCGCGGTGGTGGCGGTGCGGATGACGGAGCGGGGGCTGCTGGACCTCGCGGCGCCGGTGGTGGAGTACGTGCCGGCCTTCGGGACGCCGGCCATCACCGTTCGGATGCTGCTCACGCACACGTCCGGCCTGGAGCCGGACCTCCCGCTCTGGCGGGACTGGGGGAGCCGTCAGGAGCGGCTGGAGGCCGTCCTGACCCGGCCGCCGGTGAACCCGCCGGGCGGTGGGCACCTCTACTCGGACCTGAACATGATCACGCTCGGCGTGGTCCTGGAGGCTGTCACCGGCCGGCGGCTTGACGAGCTGGTCCGGGATTGCGTCACCGGGCCGCTCGCGATGGCCTCCACCGGCTTCAACCCGCCGGCCGCGGTGCAGGACCGGGTCGCGGCGACCGAGGACGAGTCGTACGCCGGCCGGGGCATGGTCCGCGGTGAGGTGCACGACGAGAGTTCCTGGGCGCTGGGCGGAGTGTCCGGTCACGCCGGGCTTTTCTCGACCGCCGACGATCTGGCCACCTTCGGCCGCGCGATCGTCGAGGGCGGCGGCGGCATCCTGTCCGAGGAGTCCGCCCGGATGCTGACCGTTGGTGGTGGTGAGCACGGCCTTGGCTTCGAGCTGGCGGCTCACCGCTACATGGGCGCGCTGGCCGACACTGGCGCGTACGGGCACACCGGCTTCACCGGCACCTCGCTGGTGGTCGACCCGGCGAGCCGGGCCGTCGTCGTACTGCTGACCAACCGCGTGCACCCGGATCGGCGAGGCCCGTCAGTGAACCCGGTCCGGGCGGCTGTCGGCGACATCGTGGCCGGCGCCCTGCAGCGCTAACCGCCGCCGTACGACCAGCGAGCTCGCCAGTCGGTTCACGCCGAACGACAGCATGATGGCCGCGGTGGTCTCCAGCAGGTGCGCGCCGACCTGCGCGGCCACCACGAAGGATCCGACGCGGATCACCAGGAACGTGGCCCAGAGCAGAATGCCCCACGACGTGAGCTTGTAGCGCAGCTCGCCGCCGACCCCGCCCGAACCGGGTCGCGAGGCCCATCATCGTGCCGGTGCCGGAGACCAGCAGCAGCTCGACCAGGAGCACGACCGCGTCTAACGGCGTCAGTTGCTGGCCGGTGGCGACCTCCCAGACCAGCCAGCCGGCGCCGATTGCCACCACGATCAGCGGCAGCTTCAGGATCGAACCCGGGTCGGCCTTGCGCCACATGAACTGGCGGACCACCAGGTAGCCAATCAGGGCCACTATCAGCGCGTCGTCTACCCATTCCATGCCTACTCCTCATTTCCATCACTGGTGATGGAAATGTATCACAGGTGATGTAAATTTGTCGCCATGCGTGCTTCTGACTTGCACCGGATCGCCCGCCAGCTCCGCGAGATAGCGCTGGTGGCGACCGGAAACACCGCGGCGGACAAGGTCACCATGGGAGAGTTGCTGGTGGTCGAGGACGTGGCCGCGCACCCAGGGTCGTCCATTCGGGAGATCACCGAACGCACCGATCTGGCGCAGAGCCTGGTTTCCCGGATCGTCGCCGCGATGCATTCCCATGGAGTCTTCACCCGCGAGGTCGCGCCGGACGACGCCCGTAAGACGCTGGTGAGCATCGACCCGGTCGTACGCGCTGAGCTGTTTAAAGAGCGCGGCAACCGGCCCGTCGAGGGTGCCCTGGCCGAGTCCCTCCCGGGCCTACTGTCCGCGGAAATCGCCCGTACGGTAGCGATCCTCGACGAGCTGACGGACCTCCTTCAACGAGGTTCTCGCTAACCCCTCCGCGAACTTGACGTTCTTGTCGCGCTTTCCGGCGTACCCGAAAACGTCGAGTTCGCGAAGGTCCGAATTACCCACTGCGGCGCGAAACTGTCGTACCCCCACCCTGTTTTCTAGCCCCCACCCAGTGATCGGGTGGGGGTGGGTTTGAGGACACGCGCGCGGAAAAAAATTCACGTTCGCGACGCTCGGTGTCGAGTGCGGCACATTGTTCGGCAGTCGACGTCGAGTGCGGGACATAGTGCCGCACTCGATGAGTCAGTGGCTGTCCAGTGGCCCGAAAAGTGTCGCCTTCGCCGAACGACACAGAAAGGGCTGGCGACGCGCCTACGTCAAAAGGCCCCGCCGACTTAGTCGGCGATGAGGCGTGCGTACGTGTCGGAGTCGAGTTGGTCGATGGAGCGCAGCGCGAGCGCTACCGCGCCGAGAGCGGCATCGGTCACGAGGGTGGGTTTCACGCCGGTCCGATCCGCGAGCCCGGTCCGGACGGCGTCGGCGACCGGGCCGGGGTTGGTCAGCACCGATCCGCCGAGCACGATCGCGGACGGCGGGTCGTCCGCGCGACGCAGCACCGCGGTCGCGGACTCGATCAGGGCGTACGCGGCTTCTCGGCAGATCTCGGTGGCGACCGGGTCGCTGCCGGCCAGATCCCGTACGGCGGGGGCGGCCTTGCCCAAATCGGCCGGAGTGGCCGCGTAGACTGCCGCGACGATCCGCTGGGCCTGTTCGTCGGGCCCGAGTGCGGGGTCGGGCGGCGTGCCCGTTAGGGCAGAGATCACCGGCTCGGTCAACTCGGTCGCGAGGCCGCGGCCGTCCAGTGCGGCGAGCACCGCCTTGACCGCCCGGCGGCCTTGCCAGACCGCCGAGCCGGCGTCACCGAGCAGCCAGCCGTAGCCGTCGGCCCGGTGCCGTACGACACCGTCTTCCAACCACGCGGTGATAGCGCCGGTGCCGGCGATGACGAGCAGCCCCCGCTCGGCGGCGGTGCCGGCCGCGTAGGCCGTCTCCAGGTCGGTGACCAGGTCGGGCGTACGGGGAAGGCCGACCCGTTCGGCGGCGTCGGTGAGCGCGGCGAGCGCGATCGGGCGGCGCCCACTGCCGGCACCGGCCATCCCGACCAGCGCGGCGACCACGCTGGCCGCCGGCAGCTGAGCGGCCGCCAGCGCGGCGATGATCGACTCGCTGAGGGCGCCGGCCGGGTCGGCTGAGGACTGGGTGCTCGCGCCCGGTCCACGGCCCCGCCCGACGACCGTGCCGTCGAGAGTGGCGATGACGCATCTCGTGGAAGTTCCGCCGGCGTCCAGCCCGAGGGCCACATCAGGACGTTCGATGGCATTTTCCCGAAGCGGTTTTTGGGCTGCGGTTTGGGCTCTGACCTGGCACGCCGGCTACCGTAGCGAACCCCAACCGCGCGAGCCGCGATTGACGTTGGTAACAAAGTGCAAGTAACTTTCCGACGTGCCCCGTAAGACGGTAAGTCAATTGAGTGGTGACGCGGGCCAGTCCACGCACGCCGCCACCGCTGTCCTCGTACGCGCCCTGCTGCCGTCGCTCTCGCCGGCCGAGCGAAGGGTCGCGCAGGCCGTTCTCGACGATTCCGCCGGGGCGTCCGCGCTGACCATCTCGGAGCTGGCCACCCGCGCCGACACCTCCGAGACGACGGTGATCCGGTTCTGCCGGGCGCTCGGCTTCTCGGGATACCCGGAGCTGCGTCTCACGCTGGCCAAGGAAGCCGGCCGGGCGGAGAGCGGCGCGGCCGGCCGGCGGATCGTCGGCAGCGACATCGGACCAGGCGACGAGCTCTCCGAGGTGGTCGACAAGATCTCCTTCGCGGACGCCCGCGCGGTTGAGAGAGACGGCTGCGCAGCTGGACGTGTCGGTCCTGGAGACCGTCGTCGACACGATTGTGGGCGCCAGCCGCGTCGATGTGTACGGCGTCGGGGCCAGCGCGTTCGTGGCGATGGACTTCCAGCAGAAGCTGCACCGGATCGGTCGGGTGTCGTTCGCCTGGTCCGACGTACACATCGCGCTCACCAGCGCCGCGCTGCTGAAGGCCGGCGACGTGGCGGTCGGCATCTCGCACACGGGGATGACCAGCGACACCGTCGACGCGCTCACCGTCGCCCGTGAGCATGGCGCGACGACGGTGGCCATCACGAACTTCCCGCGCTCGCCGATCACCGCGGTGGCGGACCACGTGCTGACCACCGCGGCCCGCGAGACGACCTTCCGGTCCGGCGCGATGTCCAGCCGGATCGCCCAGCTCACGGTGGTCGACTGCGTCTTCGTCGGGGTGGCGCAGCGGACTTACAACGAGACGCGGACCGCGCTCGAAGCGACCAGGGACGCGGTGGCTCGACGCCGGCTGTCGTCCAGATCCGGGAGATCGTGATGACGGCAGCGCCTCGCATCGCCCCAGAGGCAGTGTCGTTCGCCAGTCCTACCGAGCTACGCAACCCGCGGACGGTCGAGATCGACCGGCTGGACACGCTCGACGTGTTGCGGATGATCAACGAAGAGGACAGCACGGTGGCCAACGCGGTCGCCGCCGTGTTGCCGCAACTGGCCCGCGCGGTGGACTACGCGGTGGCTTCGTTGCGGGCCGGGCACCGAGTGCACTACGTCGGCGCTGGTACGTCCGGCCGCCTCGGCGCGTTGGACGCGGCCGAGCTGCTGCCCACCTTCGCGCTGGAGCCCGGCCGGGGGTGGTCGCGCACATTGCCGGCGGTCCGGCGGCCATGCTGCGCGCCGTCGAAGAGGTCGAGGACGACCCGGCCGCCGGTCGCGCCGACCTGGCCGGCGTGGAGCCCGGAGACCTGGTGATCGGGCTGGCCGCCAGCGGTCGCACGCCGTACGTCATCGGAGCGCTCGCGGCGGCCACCGAGGTGGGCGCCGCGACCGTACTGATCTCGGCTAACCCGCAGTCCGAATACCGCGACAGCGTGGATGTGAACGTCGCCCTGAACACCGGCCCCGAGGTCATCGCCGGATCGACCCGGATGAAGGCCGGTACGGCCCAGAAACTGGCGCTGAACGCGTTTTCGACGGCCGTGATGATCCGCCTCGGCCGTACCTATTCGAACCTGATGGTCCATGTGGCGGCCACCAACGACAAGCTCCGCGGTCGGCTGATCCGGGTGCTCGTCCAGGCCACCGGGTTGTCCGAGTCGGTGTGCACGCAAGCCCTGGAGGACAGCGACGGCGAGGTGAAGACCGCGCTGGTGGTCCTGCTGACAGGCAGCCCGGTCAAGGCCTCCAGGGACGCTCTCGCGGCCGCCCACGGGGTGGTACGCGACGCCATCAGCGCCGTCGACACCGCGCACCCCGTCGAAGGCCACTAACTCAACGTTCTCGTCGCCGTCAAGCGGCGAAAACGTTGAGTTAGTGGTGGGTTTCTCAGACGGTGGTGACGACCTCGTCCTGGTCGAGCCGCGGGCTGCGGTCGAACCAGGCGTTCTCGCCCGGCTGGCCCAGATTGACGACTACCAGTGTGCGGTGCCGGCCGTCGGGGAAGAACTCCTGGTCGATGGCGGCCGCGTCGAAGCCGGTCATCGGGCCGGCGGCCAGGCCGGCGGCGCGTACGCCGAGGATGAAGTAGCCGATCTGCAGGGTCGCGTTCAGCCGGGCGTGCGGTTCCCGGTCGAGGCCCTCGAAGAGTTCCTTGGCGTCCGGCTTGTACGGGAAGGTCTTCGGGAACTCCTCGTGGAAGTCCAGGTCGGCGGCCAGGATCGCGACCAGCGGCGCGGCGCCGGTCTTGGCCCGGTTGCCCTCGGCCAGCAGCGGCAGCAGCCGCTCGCGGGCCTGCGGCGAGCGCACCAGCACGATCCGCAGCGGCTGCTGGTTCATTTGAGGTAGGACCCCACTTGATGAGGTCATAGATCGCTTTCACCTGCTCTTCGGTGACCGGCTCGTCGGTGAAGGTGTTCGCCGTACGCGCCTCCCGGAACAGCAGGTCAGCGGCGTCATCGCTGATCTTCAGCGGACCATCTATCAGGGTGCTGGTCATGTCTGACTCCTTGCGGAACGAGTGCCTGTTGTCTTGCGAAACGATAATCAGCGAGGAAGTTGTTTCCTAGTAAGATATGTGGTCGGTCACACTCGGCCGCCAGTTGACAAACCTCACTGTCGGACCACCGCCGAATCGTCGTGAAAGAAACCCGAGGCAGCAGTGCATCGGAACGAGGAGCCAGCGTGGGCGCGGTCGCTACCCGTAAGGACCGGGCAGCCAGCTATCGGGAGGTCTTCGCCAACGGCGAGTTCCGGTCGCTGTGGCTGGCCGAGCTGGTGTCCGACGCCGGCGACCAGGTCGCCCGGGTCGCGCTTTCCCTGCTGGTCTTCTACCAGACCAAGTCCGCCGCGCTGACCGCGCTCGCCTTCGCGTTGTCGTTCCTGCCGGCGTTGTTCGGCCCGCTGCTGGCCGGTCTCGCCGACCGGTATCCGCGGCGGCGGGTGATGCTCACCGCCGACCTGCTCAGAGGGTCACTTATGGCGGCGATGGCGATCCCGGGCGTACCGCTGCCGGTCCGGTTCGCCCTGCTGTTCCTCACCCAGCTGGCAGCTTCGCCGTCCAACGCCGCCCGAGGCGCTCTGCTGGCCGACGTACTGACCGGCGACCAGCTCACCGTCGGGCAGGGGCTGCGGTCGATCGTGGGCCAGATCGCCCAGGTCGGTGGCTTCGCGGTGGGTGGGGGTGCTGACCGTCGCACTGACGCCTTACGGCGCCCTCGCGGTGAACGCGGCCAGTTTCTTCGTGTCGGCTTTGTTCATCGTTTTCGGCGTACGACGGCGGCCGGCGCCGAACGCGGGCGGCCCGGCGCTGTCGCTGTGGAAGTCCACCCGGGCCGGCGCCGCGGCTGGTGTGGTCGGACCGGCAGCTGCGGACGCTGGTCGGGCTGATCTGGATGATCGGGCTGCCGGTCACCGCCGAAGGCCTCGCCGTGCCGTACGTGGCCCGTTTAAGCGCCGCTCCGGCGGCGGTCGGCTGGTTGCTCGCATCGACTCCGGTCGGTGCTATCGCCGGTGCGTACGTGCTGACCAAACTCGCCCCGTCGCTGCGTCTGCGGTTGATGGGACCGCTCGCGGCGGCATCGGGGCTGCCGCTGCTGGTGTGCGCGTGGCATCCCAACCTGGTGGTGTCATGCCTGCTCTTCGCGCTGTCCGGAGCGGCCGCCGCCTACATGGTGGTGGCGCCACCGACCTTCATCCAGCGCACCCCGCAGGCCAGCCGCGGGCAGGCGATCGGGCTGATGTCGTCTGGCTCGATCGCCGCCCAAGGCGTCTGCCTGGCGCTCGGCGGGGTAGTCGCGGACCGCATCGGCGCCCCGGCGGCGCTAGGCGTGGCCGGAGCACTCGCGATCGCCGTGGGCGTGGCCTTGTCGCTGGCCTGGACACAAGCCGATTCCCCCACGCCGCCCACCTAACCCGTCGCGCACGTCGTGACAGTTTTTGTTCATTTCGCCTGGTCCGTGCGCTTTCGAGCCGATTTTTTTTTTTCGCGCGCGCGTCCTCAACCCACCCCCCACCCGATCACTGGGTGGGGGCAAGAAGACAGCACCCGTACGACATTTTCGCGCCGTAGCAGATACTTTGACACCTATCCCAGCCACACCTATCCCAGCCCCGCCCGCGCGGCGGCCGAAGGCCGCCCAGGTTCGTGGCGGTGGGGTGCCCGCTTTTTGGGCGCCCCGGCGACGCGGACCGGACGCGCCGCCGCAGGAACTGCGGCCAGAAACTCAGCATGCGCCGCCGCAGGAACTGCGGCCAGAAGCTCCGCGCCGCCGCAGGAACTGCGGCCAGAGGCACTACGGTGGGGTGCCCGCCCTTTGAGCACCCTGGCGACGGGCTGGATGCGCCGCCGCCGCAGGAACTGCGGCCAACAGCTCAGGACGGAGACCGGAGGATGACCGATCGTCTGTCCGCGTTGGATGTGACGTTCCTTTACCTGGAGGGCCCGACCACGCCGATGCATGTCGGCGGGGTGGCGATTTTTCGGCCGCCGAAAGGGTTTGACTACGACCGGCTGGTGTCGCTGGTCGATCAGCGGATGGCCTTGGTGCCGCGCTACCGGCAGACCGTCCGGCACGTGCCGGGGCATCTGGCCAAGCCGGTGTGGGTGGACGCGCAGGATTTTGACATCGGCTATCACGTACGACGGTCGGCGCTGCCGCGGCCGGGGAGTCGCGGGCAGTTGGCGGAGTTGGTCGCCCGGCTGATGTCGCGGCGGCTGGATCGTTCGCGGCCGCTGTGGGAGATGTATTTCGTCGAGGGCCTCGAAGACGGTCAGCTCGCGGTGATCACCAAGACGCACCAGGCGTTGGTCGACGGCGTCAGCGCGGTGGACATCGGGCAGGGTGATCCTGGATGTGGCGAAGACGCCGCGAGAGGTGCCCGAGCAGCCGTGGGAGCCGCGTCGGGGGCCCGGCGCGGTCGGGTTGTTGGCCGGTGCGGTGACCGAGTTGGTACGCCGGCCGTCCGCGGTCGTGGACACGCTCCGGTTGGGCATGTTGGACGCGACCGCCACCGCGTCCTCGGTGGCCGGCGCGGCGGTCGGGTTGCTGGCGGCGGTGCGTACGGCCGCGCGACCGGCGCCGGAGAGTCCGTTGAACGTGACGATCGGCGAGCAGCGCAGGTTCGCGATGGCGCGTACCAACCTGGCTGACTTCAAGCGCATCCGGGCCACCCATGGCGGCACGATCAACGACGCGATGCTGGCGACCGTGGCCGGCGCGTTGCGGTCGTGGCTGCTGACCCGCGGCGAGCCGGTCCGGTCGTCGTCGGCGATCCGCGCGATGGTGCCGGTGAGCGTACGGGCCGAGGGCACCGATCCGGATGCCGACGAGGCCAGCGCGGCGGCCGCCAACCGGGTGTCCACCTACCTGGTCGACCTGCCGGTCGGCGAGCCGAACCCGGTCATCCGGCTGCACCAGGTCTCGTTCGCGATGCAGGCGCACGCGGACGCGGGCCAGTCGGTCGGCGCCGCCGCGTTGATCCGGGTTTCCGGGTTCGCGCCGCCGACTTTGCACGCGCTCGGCGCGAAAGCGGCGAATGGCCTGTCCCGGCGACTTTTCAACCTGGTCATCACCAACGTGCCCGGTCCGCAGTATCCGCTGTATGCCGCCGGAGCCCGGATGACCGAGGTTTACCCGGTTGTCCCGCTGGCCCGCGGGCAGGCGCTGGCGCTGGGCATCACGTCGTACGATGGCGGGGCTTTCTTTGGTTTCAACGCGGATCGGGACGCGATGTCCGATGTGGACGTGATCGCCGACCTGGTGGTCGAGTCTTTGGCCGAACTGGTGGGGACGACGGGATGAGGGTTTACCTGCCGGCGACATTGCCGGCTTTGCGCACGCTCAAGGAATCCGGCGAAATACCGTTGCCGATCACCGCTTTCGCGGTCACCGCGGCGCTGCGTGAATGGTATGTGGACGATGACGGCGAAGAGCTGGAATACGCCGCGTTCACCGAGGCGGCCCGCGCGTCGCTGCGGATGATCGACCGCGACCCGACCGCGCCGCGCCGCCGGGTGGTCATTTCCGCGGACGTTGACGATGCGGCCGCGAAGCCGCGGCCAGATCTCGACCGGGCCGTCGTGCGGCTCGCGGATCCGGTCGTTTTCGCCGCGGTGGCGGCGATTCACGTCGACGGGGTGGCCGCGGTCGACGATGTCAGGGCGGCCGCGAACGTGGTTATCGAGGCGGATCTCGGCGACGAGGACTCACAGTTCACTGTGGACAGTGCCGAGGGTCACGAGCTGGAATGGTACGACGTCACTGAAATCGACGACCTGCTGAAATAGATTTGGTGAGATAACATGCATCCGTACGTGATCGCCGACGTTTTCACTGACACCGCGCTGGAAGGCAACCCGCTCGCGGTTTTCACCGGTGGCCAGGACATTCCGGCGGTACGGCTGCAGTCCGTCGCCCGCGAGATGAACCTTTCCGAAAACCGTGTTCGTGTTGCCGGCCGAACGCGGCGGACACGCCCGGATCCGGATTTTCACGCCGGCCGCGGAGCTGCCTTTCGCCGGTCACCCGACGCTCGGGACCGCGATCGTGCTGGCCCAGGAACGCGGTTTGGCGGCGATCACGTTGGAGACCGGCGCCGGGGACGTCAGGGTGACGCTGGAGCGTACTGGCGATCAGGTGGTGTCAGGGCAGATGGCGCAGCCGATTCCCAGTTGGCAACCGTACGACCGGGCCGCTGAGCTGCTCGCCGCGCTGGGCGTGCGGGTGTCCGCATTGCCGATCGAGATCTACCAGAACGGCCCACGGCACGTTTATGTGGCTTTGGACACCGAAGCCCAGGTCGCGGCCGTGAAGCCGGACCTGAGCGCGGTGGCGGCGCTTGGCACGATGGGGGGGGTCAGCACCTTCGCGGCGGCGCCGGCGACAACTGGAAGACCCGGGTGTTCTGCCCCGGGATGGGTGTCCCCGAGGACCCGGCGACCGGCTCCGCGGCCGGCCCGCTCGCCGTTCACCTGGCCCGGCACGGGCGAACCGAGTTCGGCCAGCGCATCCGGATCAGCCAGGGCGCTGAGATCGGACGTCCGTCGACCTTGTACGCCCAAGTGCACGGCCACGGCGACCAGATCGACCAGGTCCTGGTCGCCGGCTCCGCCGTCGTCGTGGCGCGCGGTGAGCTGACGATCTGACTCTGCCCGTACGCGCCCATTTTCGCCGACCGTAACTCTCCGTGACCTGAATGATTGCCCAGAGTACGGGGTGTTGCGGCCAAACCTCAGGCGGCGCGTTTGGGCTTCACGACGGCGGCGACCGCGGCGCCGATGATGAGGCCGACGAAGACCCCGATCACGCCGTACATCATGAACGAGAACGCGGTGAACGTGATGTCGAGCTTGGCGCCGCTGGTCTCGGTGCCGAAGATCAGCAGCGTCACGCAGCTCAGCCCGGCTGACACCACCCGGATGGCGCCGGGGATCACGCCCGCCAGCAGGCCGGCTCGTACCTCGCGGCCAGCCACCATGCCGGACCGTACGAGCCCGGGCACCAGGCACGCGACCGCGATGGCCACGAAGAGGACTTCCTCCACGACGTTGGTGACCACCGCGAAAGCGGTCAGTGTGCTCTGTGACGTGCCTTCGGAGTAGATCAGCCAGTGCACCACGATCTCGGAGATCAGCGTGCCGATGAACCGGATCACCAACCCGACGATCGCAGCCGCCAGCACGCCGGCGATCACGGTACGAGTGGGCCGGATCAGCGCGCGAGCAGACCGCACAGGACGGACGAGACCAGCACGGTCAGCATGACGGCGAGCCCGCGTGGGACGCCGTCGTGGAAGAGCACCACGCTGCCGGCGATGACGGCCGGCACCAGGCCGGTCGCCACCGACACCAGGATCACCACCACGGGCAGCGGCAGCCGGGGCTGGCGGGCCGCGACCATGCTGGCCACCGCGGCGGCCAGCACGCTGGTCGCGCCGGCCACCGCGGCCACACTGGTCAGCGTCAGGTCTCGGTTGCTGGTGAAGAACGGAAACGCATAGAGCAGCAGCAGAGTCAGCACCACGTACAACGCCGACAGCACGGTGGTCACGCCCGCTGAGCGGACGGACTGCCGCATCTCCCGCATGTCCGGCCGCGGCGGGCCCGCTGGTGGTTGTTGCTGGCCCTGGTACGGGTAGGGGCCAGGCCCAGGCTGGCCGGGCTGCGGCGGTCGCGGGTAGCTCTGCTGCGGCCCGGGCTGCCACTGCGGCGCCCCGGGGGTGGCCGCCGACCGGATTCGTGGGATATCCGCCCACCGGCCCGGTGGGTTGCTGGCCCTGGCCTTGGTACGGCCCCGGTCCGTACGGTGGCACTGCGCCGGTCGTCATCGACTACCTCGTTCCCGCTCGCGGTCAGGCCGAGCCTATCCATCCCCGGCCACCGGCCCGTACGCGCTGCCCACGGCCCCGGCACCGTGTCAGGATGGGCGGCAGAGGCGGCCGGAGTGTCCACAAGACGCGGGCCGAAGCGAATTCGAGGAGGAACGATGGACGGCGTGACCCACGTGCCGGTGCCGCACAACGAGCCGGTACGGACGTACGCCCCCGGTAGCGACGAGCGGGCCACCCTGGCGCAGGCGGTGAACCGGCTGAGCGCCGAGCGGCACGAGTTGACGCATTTCATCGGCGACCAGGAGCGCGGCGGTGACGGTGACGCCATCGAGGTCGTCCAGCCGCACAAGCACTCGCACGTGCTCGGTGAGATGCACAACGCCACCGACGCCGAGGTCGCCGCCGCGATTGCCGCGGCAAAGGCGGCCGCGCCGGGGTGGCGCGACCTGCCGTACGACGAGCGCGCCGCGGTCCTGCTGCGCGCCGCCGACCTGCTGGCCGGACCGTGGCGGGACACCGTCAACGCGGCCACCATGCTCGGGCAGTCCAAGAGCGTCCAGCAGGCCGAGGTCGACGCGGCGTGCGAGCTCGCGGATTTCCTGCGCTACAACGCGCATTTCGGTCGCCAGGTGCTGGACAATCAGCCGGAGTCGTCGCCGGGTGTCTGGAACCGCTTCGACCACCGGCCGTTGGAAGGCTTCGTCCTCGCCATCACGCCGTTCAACTTCACCGCCATCGCCGGAAACCTGCCGACTTCGCCGGCGCTGATGGGCAACACGGTGGTCTGGAAGCCGTCGCCCACCCAGGCGCTTTCGGCGCATTACTTCATGAAGTTGTTGCGGGCCGCAGGACTGCCGCCCGGTGTCATTAACCTGGTGCACGGCGACGGTGCGGCGGTCAGCCGGGTGGCGTTGGCCGATCCTGACCTGGCCGGCATTCACTTCACCGGGTCGACTCGTACGTTCCAGCATTTGTGGCGTACGGTCGGAGAAAATCTCACCAGCTACCGCACTTATCCGCGGCTGGTAGGGGAGACTGGTGGCAAGGACTTCATCATCGCGCACCCGAGCGCGAACCGGGCCGCCCTGGGCACCGCGATCGTCCGCGGTGCTTTCGAATACCAGGGTCAGAAATGCTCCGCCGCCTCCCGGGTCTACGTGCCGCGGTCGCTGTGGAACAGCGGCCTGCGCGACGAGGTGGCGGCCACCGCCGACCAGTTGACTTACGGCGACGTGACTGATTTCTCGAACTTCGGCGGAGCGGTGATCGACCGGCGCTCTTTCGACAAGCTCGCTGGAGTTCTGGACCGCGTCAAGAACGACTCCGCCTGCACCACGATCGCCGGCGGCAGCGCTGACGACTCGGTCGGCTATTTCGTCCGGCCGACCGTGGTGGAATGCACCGATCCGACCAACGACGTTTTCGTCACCGAGTATTTCGGTCCGGTGGTGGCCGTCAGCGTCTTCGATGACAGTTCTTTCGACGACGTGGTCGCGCAGGCCGGTAGTGTTTCCTCGTATGCGCTGACCGGTGCGATTTTTGCGGACGACCGTCAGGTGATCGACCGGGCGTCGACCGCTTTGCGTTTCTCGGCCGGCATTTTCTACATCAATGACAAGCCGACCGGCGCGGTGGTCGGCCAGCAGCCGTTCGGTGGTGCGCGGGCCTCGGGTACGAACGACAAGGCCGGCAGCATCGGCAACCTGCTGCGCTGGGTCAGCCCTCGCTCCATCAAGGAAACGTTTGTTCCGCCGACGAACCACCGCTACCCGCATATGGGTTAGAACCGTTCACGTCGCAAAGACGCCGCTCATGGGGCGTCTTTGCGACATGAACCAGGCTGGTCACTCCTCGGAGCCGCCCCAGTAGTTCTTGCTGTACCACCGTGAGATGGCGTCCTTATACGGCTCCGGCATGTTCACATGCCAGAATTCGTTCCTTTTGAACAGGCCGAAATCGGTGTGCTCGGCCGAGATCATCGGAACGGTGTCACTGTGCGGAATGCAGCCGTACGCACGATGAAGACGTGCTTGTCCACCTGGGGGATGTGATGGATCCAGGAACTGATGATGTCGTGGACGCTCACCCTCCACAGGGTTTCCTCGACGATCTCGCGGGCCAGGCATTCCGCCGGGGTCTCGCCCAGCTCCAGGCGACCTCCCGGCAGCTCCCATTCGTTGCGGTGGTTCCTCAGCAGCAGGACGCGCCCATCGTTGATCACCACCCCCTTGACCGAAATCGGCAGTGTCAGCTCAGACATCGTCGCTGGCCAGTCGATCGAACAGAAACTGGAAGGTGAGCGCCCACCGGAAGGCGAGTTGTTCATTGTCGGCGGCGGCGCCGTGGCCGCCTTCGATGTTCTCGTAATACGACAGGTCGTAGCCGAGTTCTCGCAGTCGGGCGACCATTTTCCGGGCGTGCCCAGGGTGCACGCGGTCGTCGCGGGTGGAGCTGAGGAAGAGCGCCGGTGGGTAGGGGCGGCCCGGTTCGATGTGCTGGTAGGGCGAGTACTTACGGATGAATTCCCAGTCCTGCGGGTCATCCGGGTCGCCGTACTCGGCCATCCAGGACGCGCCGGCGAGCAACAGGTGATAACGCTTCATGTCCAGCAGCGGCACCGCGCACACGATGCCACCGAAAAGCTCCGGATACTGGGTCAGCATCACGCCCATCAACAGGCCACCATTGCTGCTGCCGCCGTGAATGCCCAGCCGGGCCGGTTCGGCGATCCCGCGGTCGACGAGATCTTTAGCCACCGCAACGAAATCCTCATAAACCCGGTGCCGGTTCTCGCGGATCGCGGACAGGTGCCAGTCTGGCCCGTACTCACCGCCGCCGCGTATGTTGGCCACCACGTACGTGCCGCCGCGGGCCAGCCAACCACGGCCGATGATGCCGCTGTAGGTGGGAGTCAGGGAGATCTCGAAACCGCCGTAGCCGTTCAACAAGACCGGTCCGCTCGGGTTTTCTGGGCCCACCACGAAATACGGGATTTTGGTGCCATCCGCCGAGGTGCCGAAATGCTGGCGTACGACCATGTCCGCAGCGTCGAAGAATGCCGGCGCCTGTTTGATTCCCTCCAGCTCTTCCCCGACATGGCCGTAAAGCAGTGTCGACGGCTCGGTGAAACCGCTCGAATTCACCATGAACTCGTCGTCATCGTCCGGGCTGGTGTCGATGATCTGTACGCTGCCGGTGGCGGCGACGCCGGCGAGCGGCTCGCGCTGCCAGCCGGCCGCTGATGGCGTCAACACCTCTATTCGGGTCTTCACGTCTTCCAGAGTGTTGAGCAGCAGGTGATTTCGGGTCCAGGTGTAGTGATTCAGTGACGTGTTCGGCGATGGCTCGAAGAGCACGGCCAGGTCGCGCTGGCCGGCAAGGAAGTCGTCGAAATTGGTCACCAGTAGTGCACCGGCTGGATAAGTCTGATCGCCGACGGTCCAGTCGGTCCGCAGCTCGATCGTCAACCATTCCCACTGCGCACCGATCTCGGCGTCGTCGGGCACCTCGATGCGTACCAGATTTTCCCCGGATCGCAGGTATTTCTCGCTGGAATAGAAATCGGTGGCCCGAGTGACGAAATCGCGCTCAAAACCCTCGGTCGGATCGTGGCTGGCGCCGACCGCGATGTCGTCCGGTTTTCCCTCGTAAACCGTCACCGCCGCGGACAGCGGCGTCCCGCGTCGCCATTCCTTGACGATCCGCGGATATCCGGACGCGGTCAGCGAACCGGTGCCGAAATCGGTGCCGACATACACCCGGTCGATGTCGATCCACCCGATGTCGCTCTTCGCCTCCGGCAGCTCGAAGCCGCCGTCCACGAAGGTCCGGGTCTGCAGGTCGTACTCCCGCACGACCGTCGCGTCCGCGCCGCCGCGGGACAGGTTGACCAGGCAGTGCCGGTAGTCCGGCCGGAGCACGTCGGCGCCCTGCCACACCCACTTCTGCGACTCGGCCGCGCCCAGCGCGTCGATGTCGAGCAGGACATCCCACTCGGGCTCGGCCTTGCGGTATTCGGCCAGCGTGGTGCGTCGCCAGAGGCCGCGCGGGTTGGTCTCGTCCTGCCAGAAGTTGTAGAGGTAGTCGCCGCGGCGCATCACGTACGGGATGCGGTCCTTCGCGTCCAGCACCTCCCGGATCTCCGCGTTCAGCGCCCCGAAATGGGCGCTTTCGGCCAGCGCGGCGACGGCCTCGGCGTTGCGCTCGCGCACCCAACCCAGCGGCGCGTCGGCGGTCAACTCCTCCAGCCAGAGATAAGGGTCCTGCTCAGCGGTCGCATCGGTCATGCCGGAAAGTCTGCCGGGCCGCGCTTCGAGATGGCAGGTGGGGGCGCGTTCTCTGCGCGAGCGGTCCGAGCCCGTGGTGCGCGATCGGATGCCGATCTCTCCATAGGGTGCGGCGCGAAACTGTCGTACGTGTCTGTTTTTCTTTCCCCCTCCCTTTGAACGGGCGGGGGGTGGGTTGAGAGGTGGACCTTAGTTTTTAGTTGAACATTGGTCCTCGAACCCGCCCCCCCACCGTTCTTGGGGGGGGGGTGATTTTTTTCGGGGTGGGTACGACAGTTTCGCGCCGCACCCTATGTAGAGCTGCACAATCGGATTCCGATTGTGCAGCTGGTGGGGTGCCCTTCGGGCGGAGCCTCAAGGAAGAACGGGGGTCTGACGGGCGGGGTGCGGCTTGGGTACGGAGTTGGGCAAGGATTCGTTCTCCCCGCCGACGGGGAGAACGAACCAGCATCACGTTTGCGGGTTCAAGACCTGTGTGGGTGCGGTTTTGACTGTGGGTGGCCGGGTACTGAGTGGGGGTATGTCCGATTGTGACGTTGTTGCCCATTCTGGGCACGGATGGGCGACAACGTTACAATCGGACATAGGTGGCGGCGTTATTCGCGGAATCCGGTTACTGGCGGTGAAAGTTGATCCCACCAGTCCCAATAAGAACAGCGGAATGTGCCTGACCGGATTCTGGTCCACATCTTGGGATTAGCGTCCCGTACGCCGGACCGCCCGGTTACTCCTGTGACTCAAGTGGCTCCTGCGCACTCAACCGCCAGCGAATGTAACGAAACAGTTCACAAATCGGGACAAAACTAAGCTGTTTCGTTACCGGCGGCGGAGGAGGGGATGGAGGGGAATCGAGGCGAGCGGGGTTACTCCCAGGAGACGCGGTCCAGGAGTTCGAAGACGACCTCGACGATGGCCGCGTCTAGTTCCTCCACTGGCACATCCTGCATGCTGAAACGGCTCAGTTGGACGGCGAAGAGAGCGATCCGGATGCGGAGCTTGTCGGGGACTGAGGCGTGTTCGGGGGTCAGGGTGTTGACCAGGTCGATCAGCCGGTCGCGCATCTGCTCGCCGACCTTGAGCTCGCGCATCGCCGGGCCGTTCTCCTGGAACAGTCGCATGACGCTGGATGCGCCCTTGCTGGACTCGACGTAGCGCTGGGCGATCTGCTGGCGGGCGGTGGACGTACGCGGCTGGGTTTTGGTCCAGGCGATGAACCCGTCCATCTCCTCGAGGATCTCCTCGAAGACGGCGGCGATGATCGCTTCCTTGCTCTTGAAGTGGTAGTAGAGCGCGGCTTTGGTGACGCCCAGGCGCTCGGCGATCTCCCGCAGGGAGGTCTTGTCGTACCCGTATTCGGCGAACAACTCCAGCGCGACCTGCTGGATTCGCTGGCGGGTGCCGGACTGGCGGCCCTCGGGCGCTGTCGGCGTGTCGTCTGTCACGGAACTCACCTTCGCTTACTTACTTGACGACCGGCTAGTAGAGAGCTTACCGTACGGCTAGTAAGGCAGCTAGCCGGCCGACAAGTAAACTTCGCGTACTGGAGATATCTGATGACAGCCAACACCACACACTCGGCGCCTCAGCGTCGCGGTGGCGCCCACGTGGCGCCCCCGGCCGAGGTGGCGACCCCGTCCAAGGGGCGGATGTACGTCATTCTCACCGGCGTCATGCTGGCCATGCTGCTGGCGCTGCTCGACAACATGATCGTCAACACCGCGCTGCCGCGGATCGTTGGCGACCTCGGCGGGCTCAGCCACCTGTCCTGGGTGGTCACCGCGTACGTGCTGGCCTCGACGGTGGCGACGCCGATCTGGGGCAAGCTCGGCGACCTCTACAGCCGCAAAGCGATGTTCATCGCCTCAATCGTGCTCTTCTTAGCCGGTTCGGTGCTGTCCGGCGCAGCGCAGAGCATGACCGAGCTGATCGCCTTCCGCGCCTTCCAAGGCCTGGGTGGCGGCGGACTTATGGTCGGCGCGATGTCGATTATGGGCGCGATGGTGTCGCCGCGGGAGCGCGGCAAATATCAGGGCCTGATGGCCGCGGTGATGCCGCTGGCGATGATCGGTGGTCCGCTGCTGGGCGGGTTCATCACCGACAACCTGGACTGGCGCTGGGTCTTCTACGTCAACATCCCGGTCGGGATCGTCGCTCTGATCGTCGTCGTACTCACCCTCAAACTGCCCAAGTCCACGATCAAGGCGAGCATCGACTATCTCGGGGTGGCCGTGCTGAGCGTCGGCATCACCGCGCTGGTGCTGCTGACCACGGGGGGGCGGCACCGAGTACGCGTGGGACTCCTGGCAGATCGTCGGGCTGGGGATTCTCGCCGTCGTCTCGCTGGTCGGGTTCGTTTTCGTGGAGCGGCGGGCGGTCGAGCCGATCATGCCGATGAGCCTGTTCCGCAACCGCAACTTCGCGGTCGCGTCGGTGCTGGGCTTCCTGGTCGGATTCGCGATGTTCGGCGCCACCACCTTCCTGCCGCAATACCAGCAGCTGGTGCAGGGCGACAGCGCCACCGCGAGCGGTCTCGCGCTGATCCCGCTGATGCTCTCGTCGGTGGTAGTCGGCCTGATCGTCGGCCAGATCACCACCCGTACCGGCCGCTACCGAGCCTTCCCGATCATCGGCGGCGCGCTGATGACGCTCGGCATGATTGCGTTGGCGCAGCTGACCGTCAGCACCACCACGCACACCGTCTCCAGCCTGCTGATGATCCCGCTGGGCCTCGGGATGGGTTTCCTGATGCAGACCACCATGCTGATCACCCAGAACAGCGTGTCCGTACGGGACATGGGCGTCGCCTCGTCGGCGGCCACGTTCTTCCGGCAGATCGGCGGATCGATCGGTGTGTCGCTCTTCGGTGCGATCTTCAGCTCGCGGTTGACCGCCTCGTTGACCAGCAGTCTCGGCTCGGCGGCGGCGGGAGAAAATGACCTCCGGCGGCGCGCGGATGAGCCCGAGCGTCGTGTCGCACCTGCCGGTCGCGGTCCACACCGCGTACAGTTCGGCCGTCGTGGACGCCCTGCAGACGGTGTTCTGGTGGGCCGTGCCAATCACCGCCGTGGCCTTCGCGGTGGCCTGGTTCGTCAAGGAGATCCCGCTGCGTGGCGGCGACACTCCGCCGGCGACGCCGAACGCTTCGCCGGCGAAGGTCGAGATCGTGAAGCAGCGCCAGCCGGTTGAGGCGCTAGTCTCGGAATAGATTCAGCAAAGCCGCTCGGATGGTTGGTCCGAGCGGCTTTTTCTATCCAGAGGAGCAAACAATGAACCTGACAGTTGACGGTGCCACGCTTTACTACGAAGTACGAGGCAGCGGGCCGGTGTTGTTGATGATCCCCGGCGGCGGTGGTGACGCCGGCTATTTCGGGCCGATAGCCGCCATTCTGGCGGACCGGTTCACGGTCGTCACGTACGACCGTCGAGGCAACTCGCGCAGCCCGCTGGACGGTCCACCGGCCGATCTGGTGATGGCCGAGCAGAGCACGGATGCCTTGCGGCTGCTGGAAACCTTCGGCGACGAGCCGGCGTACGTCTTCGGCAACAGCCTGGGCGCGGTGATCGGCATCGACCTTGCCATTCGTCATCCCGAGCGGGTACGCGCGTTGGTCGCCCATGAGGCGCCGCTGGTGGCCGCATTGCCCGACCCGGAGCCGCTCCGGCTGCGTTTCGCCGACATTCACGCCGCGTACGTCAGCGGCGGGGTGATGGCCGCGGTGACGAAGATGACCGAATACGAAGGTGGTTCCGAGGCGGGGCTGCCGGGAGGTCCAGAGCTGGGCGGCCGATTGGCCAGCAACTTCGGTTTCTTCGTCGGACATGAAATGCCGCCGACCATCCAGGAGTACGAGCCGGACCTGGAGAAGCTGCGTACGAGCGGAGTGCCGGTGGTGGTCGGGGTCGGCGAGCCGCGTAAGGACACGATGCAGGACGAGATCCAGGCCGCGCTGGCCGCGAAACTGGGCGTTGAGGCAGTCGACTTTCCGAGCTACCACCACGGATATCTGACCGCACCTGAGGCTTTCGCCCAGCGCCTAATGGATTCGATTGGTTAAGGACTGAGCTCCTGGTCTCAGTGGGCCGAGAGGGTGGCGATGGCTCGTTGAAGGAGGTCGCGGAGCGTTTTTTTTTTTTTCCTCGTCGGCGGTGAAAGCGGCGGACAGCCCGCGCTCCACTGCCAGTGCGGCCTCGTTGGCTTTGCGGAACACGGCGTGGCCGGCCCTGGTGAGCTTGGTGACGAGCACCTGGGCATGCAGATCTGACGGACTGCGTTCGATCAGGTTCTTGGCTTCCAGGGTGGACAGCAACGAGTTCATGCTCTGCGGAGTGACGTAGCAGATCCGGGCCAGCTGCGCTCCGGACAGCTGCGCCTGGGACAGTGCGAACAGCGCGGCGTACTGCGGCACCGAGAGCCCGAACGGCTTCAGTACGCGGCTTTTCTCTGCCATCAGCGCCTGCTCCGAACGCTTCAGGAAGGTGCCGAGGCGCTCCTCCAAGCCCTCGATGATGCGTTCCTCGACACCCATGCGTCCCTCGCTCACGTCAGCCATCCGCCGCTGGGACAAAACTATCAGACTTCTGACAGCTATGAGAGTTGTGCGCTTGACGAGAGCCGTCTCTGTCTGTTTCCATCTCTGGTGAGTATCAGAGTTCGAATAGACATCAGAGGTCAATGTGATGGAAGAGTCTTTCGGTTCGAGCGGCGGGCGGCCGGCTGCCACGCTGGCAGTGGGTGTGCGCGGCGATCGTGCTGGTGCCGGTGACCGCGACCGGTGCCTCGATCGCGCTGCCGGACATCAGCGCAAGCCTGCACACCAGCCTCGCCTCCGCGCAGTGGGTGGTGAACGCGTTTTTCCTGACGTTCGCGAGTTTCATGGCCATCAGCGGGTCGTTGGCCGACCTGGCCGGACGGCGGCTGATGTTCGCCACCGGTATCGCGGTGTTCTGCGCGGCCATGCTGGTCGCCGCCTACGCACCGGTGATTGGCGTGTTGATCCTGGCGCGGGTGATCGCCGGCATCGGCGCGGCGGCGGTGGTCACCGGTGGCAGCGCATTGCTGGCTCACGCGTACGCCGGACGGGGTCGGTCCAGAGCGTTCGCGCTGTTTGGCACCGCGATCGGTCTCGGCCTGGCCTTTGGCCCGCTGATCGCCGGCGTGCTGGTCACCGCGCTGGGCAGCTGGCGGGCCTTCTTCCTGGTCGCGGCTGTGATTTTGGTGCCGGTCCTGCTGGTGACGCCGTTGTTGCCGGCCTCGCGGGAGCGGCATCGGGCCGGCCTTGACTTGCCGGGTGCGATCACCCTGACCTTGTCCTTGTCGGCATTCGTGTTCGGAGTAATCGAGGGGCCGTCGCTGGGGTGGCGGCACCCGCTGGTGATCTGCGCGCTGGTGGCCGCCGCGGCATTGATGGCCGCGTTCGTCATCGTCGAGCGTCGGGGAACTCATCCCATGATCGACGTCTCGCTTTTCGCTGAGCCGCGATTCCTGGCGATCTGTGTGATCCCCATCCTGCTCGCTTTTGGCTTCGTCGCGCCATTGTTGGCCCTGCCGGCGTATTTCATGGGCGGTGGACGGCATCGATGCGCAAACGGCCGGCCTGCTGCTGGTGCTGCTGACCGGTCCGACGCTGGTCGTACCGGTGGTGGTAGGCGCCATCGCGCACCGGGTCTCTCGCAGCGCGTACTGCTGGTCGCCACGATGGTGTTGACCGCGGTCGGTGCGGCCTGGTCGACGCTGACCATCCATGCCGGTGCGTACGCCGGTGAGCTCGCCGGTCCACTGCTGCTGATCGGCACTGGTTTCGGGGTTTCGTTGGCAGTGCTGGACGGCGCGGCCGTTTCCGCCGTCTCGCCGGCACGCGCCGGAATGGCCGCCGGAGTGTTCAACACGATGCGTCTTGGCGGAGAAGCCGTCGCGATCGCTGTCCTTGGATCGTTGTTGGCCGGTGTCACCCAGGCACGCCTGACCGGCTCTCTTGGTGCCGATCGTGCGAGCGCGGTCACCGCGAGGCTGTTGCAGGGCGACATGAGCGGTACCTTGGCCGCCGGCGGCGAGCCGGCGGCACAGCTTCGCGTGATCGCGTCCAACGCGTACACCGACGCGCTGCACACCGGCATGTGGACGATCGCGGCCACCGCCGCCCTCGGCGCGGCAATTGTCGCCGTGTTGGTTCGAAAACGGCCGGTCAGTACGGGCAATGACGGCGAAGTCAAGGAAATGGCGCTCGCCGGCACGGCAGCTGGTTAAAGGGTCTGCATATCAGCAAAAGAGGAGAGACTGATGAGTGTACGAGTGTGGTTCGTGACCGGTGCGTCGGCCGGGTTTGGCCGCGCGATCGCGGTGCAGGCGCTGGCCGCCGGTGACACCGTGGTGGCCGCGGTCCGGCGTCCGGAGTCAGTGAAGGACCTCGTCGAGTCCGCGCCGGATCGGGTCACGGCTGTCCAGTTGGACGTGACCGACAAGGAGCAGATCACCGCCGCCGTCGCGCGGGCAATGAAGGTGTACGGACACATCGACGTGCTGGTGAACAACGCGGGCAGGGGCATCGTCGGTGCGGCCGAGGAGATTGCCGACCAGGAGTTGCGTGACCTGATGAACCTGCACCTGTTCGGACCGGCGGAGATCGTCCGGCAGGTGCTGCCGGCCATGCGGGCCCGCGGTCGCGGGGCGATCGTGCAGATGAGCAGCCAGGTCGGCCGCTACGCCTTCGGTGGGATCAGCGCGTACGCCGGCACCAAGTTCGCGCTCGAAGGCTGGTCGGAGGCGCTGGCCGAGGAGGTCCGGCCGTTTGGCGTCCACGTCATGATCGTGGAACCCGGGCCGTTTCGGACCTCCTTCAACGAACGAGATGTCCTTGAATTCACCGCCACCGGCGAGGTCTACCGCGAACTGCTCGCGCCGGTGCGGGCGGCCCTCACCCAGGCCAGCGGCGCGCAGGCGGGTGACCCGGTCCGCGCCGCCAAGGCGATCCTGACCGCGCTGGACGCCGAGCGGCCACCACTGCGGCTGGTGCTCGGCAACGAAGCCGTCGACACCATCGCGGCCAGCCTGGACAGGGCCCGCGCGGAACTGGCCGAGTGGGAGAGCCTGGCACGTTCGGCCGACTACCCAGCATGACGTGAGGGGAAACCCAAAGTGGACGAATGCATACAGACTGTTGTCTTTACCGCTTCTTGACAGATAGCCTGAAGCGGACAAAAACGACAGGGCGGCTACGGGGGCGTGGCGGTGGACGCGGCGACCGGAATCCTCGGATCTGAGGTACGGGAGCTGGTCCGCCGCCGCGGCTTGGACCCCGTCCGGCAGCCGTTGGCGATCCGCGAGTTGATCGAAGAGGCGCTGTCCGACTACGCCGACCGTTCGCTGACCGGCACCCTGCCGCCTCTTATGGACGCACCGGCCACAGCCCGGAGTCTCTTTGACGCGCTGGCCGGAATTGGTCCGCTGCAACGATTTCTCGAAGATCCGGAGATCGAGGAGATCTGGGTGAACGGCCCGGGCCGGGTGTTCGTGGCGCGCCGCGGCCGCAGCGAGTTGACGAACACCATCCTGTCCGCCGACCAGGTCCGCGACCTCGTCGAGCGGATGCTGAAAGGAACCGGCCGGCGGATCGACCTGTCCACCCCGTTCGTGGACGCCACCCTGGTCGACGGATCGCGGCTGCACGTCGTCATTCCGGACATCACCCGGGAACACTGGGCCGTCAACATCAGGAAATTCGTCGTACGGGCCAACAGTCTGGAACAGCTCTGCGGGTTGGGCACGATTTCGCTGCCAGCGGCCAGATTCCTTGAAGCCACCGTCGCCGCCGGCCTCAACGTGATCGTCAGTGGTGGTACGCAGGCCGGAAAAACCACCCTGCTGAACTGTTTTGGCCGCCGCGGTCCCGGCCAGCGAGCGGATCATCAGCTGCGAAGAGGTTTTCGAGCTGCGGTTCTGCGCGCCCGACTGGGTCGCCTTGCAGACCAGACAGCCCAATCTGGAAGGCTTCGGCGAGATACCGTTGCGGCGCCTGGTAAAAGAGGCGCTGCGGATGCGGCCGAGCCGGATCATCGTTGGCGAGGTCCGGCAGGCCGAGTGCCTTGACCTGCTGATCGCGCTGAACAGTGGACTGCCCGGAATGGCCAGCATTCACGCCAATTCGGCCCGCGAGGCGGTCACGAAGATGTGTACGCTGCCGCTGCTGGCCGGCGAGAACGTGACGACCGGTTTCGTGGTACCCACCGTCGCGTCCTGCGTCGACGTGGTCGTCCACGTCGAGTCGGACGGGTCCGGGCGGCGGCGGGTACGCGAGATCATCGGCGTCACTGGCCGGGCCGAGGGCAGCGTGGTGGAAACCGCCGAGATTTTCGCCAGCGGCGGCGGGAAATTGGCTCGATGCGGCGGATATCCGCCGCATCCCGATCGGTACGCGCGGGCCGGCTACGACCTGGCCGCGTTGCTGGGCGCCTGACAATGGGACTGCTCGGCGCCTTTCTTGGCCTGTTGGCAGGCATTGGCGCGCTGCTGGTGTGGCGGTCAGTGGCCCGGGTGCCGGCGCGCCGGTTCCGACCGGCCGCGGGTTGGTTCGCCCGGCGTACTGAAATGCTGCGTCAAGCCGGCATTGAGGGCGTCACCGGCGGCCAGCTGCTGATGATCCAGCTCGGGGTCGCCGTACTCGCGATTTTGGTGGTGTTGTTGATCAGCCGGAGCTTGTCGGTGTCCGCCTGCTTCGGAGTTTTCGGCTTTTTCGGTCCGGCGGCCGCGATAGTCCGCAGATTCCGCGATCGCCGGCAGGTCGAGTTGCGGGAGGTGTGGCCCGAGGTGGTCGACAACCTCACCTCCGCGGTGCGGGCCGGGCTGTCGCTGCCGGAGGCCGTCGGCGCCCTGGGCGTGCGCGGACCGGAACAGTTACGCCCGGCTTTCGTCCGGTTCGCGGCCGACTATCGGGCCACCGGACGGTTTTCCGACTCGGTTGACACCCTCCGGGACGCACTGGCGGACCCGGTGGGGGATCGGGTGTTGGAGTCGCTGCGAATGGCGCGTGAGGTCGGTGGCACCGAACTGGGGACGCTTTTGCGTACGCTGTCGGCTTTTTTCTGCGGGAGGACGCGAGAACAAGAGCGGAATTGGAGACGAGACAGTCCTGGACCGTCAACGGCGCGCGGCTGGCGGTCGCCGCGCCGTGGATGGTTTTACTCATGCTGGCAACGCAAAGCAGCACGCTGGCGGCGTACGACTCGACCACCGGCCGGATCCTGCTGGCCGCCGGCGGTGGGCTGTGTTTCGGCGCGTACCGGCTGATGATGCGCATCGGTCGGCTGCCGCAGGAGCGGCGGGTGCTGCGATGAGTTTCACGACTCTTGGAATGGTGCTCGGTTTCTTCGGCGGAGTCGGGCTGGTGGTGGCTGGTACGGGTGTGCCGTTGCTGCGTCGGGTACGGCTCGCCGATCGCCTTACGCCGTATTTACGTGACGCACCAAAACCTTCCCGGTTGCTCGCGGGCCGTACCCCGTCGCTCGGCGCTTTGGGGCGGTTGGCGCGGCCGGTTTTGGTGGAAATGGCGGGCATCGCCGACCGTTTGGTCGGCGGAAGTCGGTCGGTACGCCGCCGACAGCTCGCGCTCGGTGTCCCGGTGAATGTCGAGGAATTCCGGATCGAGCAGGTCCTCTGGGCTGGCGCTGGTGCTCTGCTCGGAGCGTTTTCGGGGGTACTGCTGGGATCACTTGCCGGTGAGGTGTCGATGGTGGCGGTCCTGTTGGTGGCTTTCAGTGCTGCGCTGGCCGGATTTCTCGGCCGGGACTGGTGGCTGTCCGCTCAGGTGCATCGGCGGACCGAGCTGATTCTGGCGGAGTTCCCGGTGATCGCGGACCTGCTCGCGCTGGCCGTCACCGCCGGCGAGGCGCCGGCACCCGCGTTGGAGCGGGTCTGCCGGATGTGCCGCGGCGAACTCAGTGCCGAACTGTCGCGGGCCCTCGCCGAGGCCCGTGCCGGGGCTTCGCTGCCGGCCGCGCTGGAGGCGGTCGCGCAGCGGACGACCATCGACGCGCTGTCCCGGTTCGTGGACGGCATTCTGGTGGCGCTGGAGCGAGGGACGCCGCTCGCGGCCGTACTCCGGGCTCAGGCCGCGGACGTACGCGAGGCTCGCAAGCGCGCGCTCCTCGCGACCGGCGGCCGCCGCGAGATCGCCATGCTCGTACCGGTCGTCTTCCTCATCCTGCCGGTCACCGTCCTGTTCGCTCTGTATCCGGGGTTGGTCTCGATCACCCTCCTTACCCGGTGATGCCTGTGGATAAGTAGCCGATCTTAAAGTCCGTTTGAAGTAGATATGACACCTTTTCTCACCATGGCTATCCCCAGGTCGAGGAGGTTGTCCACAGCTTTGATCGGACGCGATTCGGAAGGTGAAAGCTCCTTTACTCTGGGTGATTCAGGATTAATCGGACGGTGGTGACGGTCGTGGCGTTTTGGGTCTGGCTGCGGGTGCGGGTCTGCGACCTGCGGTCGCAGGACGGCGAAGCTGGCGACGTGCCTGGCTGGGTGATGGTCACGGTGATGACGGCGGGCCTGGTGGTGGCCCTTTTCGCGGTTTTCCGCGGCGCGATCATCGGAGCCGTCCAGGACGCGATCAGCAATGTGGTGTCCGGCACCCGCGGATAGCGGGGACGACGACGGCGCCGCGGTCGCGGAGTTCGCGCTGGTCTCGGTGCTGCTGATCTTCCTGTTCCTGGCCATTGCGCAGGTTGCCGTCTACCTGCACATATACGCAACGTGGTCACGGCGAGTGCGGCGGAAGGCGCGCGCTATGCGGCCAACGCGGATGTGCCGGCCGAGGCCGGCGGGCCGCGGGCGACTGCGCTGATCCGTGCGTCCGTCGGGCCGTCCACGAGTGCCGCGGTGAGCTGCCGGTCCGCGCAGGTCGCCGGGCCGGCCGGCGTACCGGTGGTCGAGGTGGACTGCGACGGCGCGGTGCCGGTCTTCTTCGCGCCGCTTGGACGCGTACTCCCGCTTCGTACGTCCGCGCGAGCCGTCGAGGAGGCGCCGTGAGATCGGTACGTAGTGACGACGGTTCGACGATCGTCGAGTTCGTGTTTCTCGGGATCGTCATCCTGGTGCCGTTGATGTATGTGGTGCTGCTCGCGTCCGATCTGCAGCGGAACGCATTCGGGGTCACCGAGGCCGCCCGGCAGGCGGGCCGGGCCTACGCGACCGCCGACGACGAGGGGAGTGCGCGGCGGCGGGCCGACTATGCGATGGGCCTCGCGCGCTCGCCGACCAGGGACTGTCGACCGACGGCGCGGAACTGCGTTTTGTGGCTGCCGGCGCCGACTGCCAGGGGCCGGAGGTGACGCCGACCCTCGCGCCGGGCTCGCAGTTTGCCGTCTGTGTGGTGCGAATCTTCCGCTTGCCGGCCGTACCGTCCTTTGTGGATGGTGGAAACAACACCGTCACCGGAATTTTCGTTGTCAGGATTGACCAGTTCCGCGGTACGCCGCGGTGAGCCGGTCGGACGAGGGCAGCTCGGTGCCGCTGGTGCTGCTCTTTTTCGTGCTGGCCCTGCTTTTGGTGGCCGGCACGGTGGCGGCTTCGGCCGCGTTCCTCGCCCAGCGCGACCTACAGTCGGACTGCGATGGCGCGGCCGTCGTCGCGGCGAACGCGTTGGACGCGGCCGGTTTCTACGGCTCCGACCGGGCCGGCGACGCGCTTCCACTGGCCGTCGGCGGCGCGCAGGCCGCCGTCGACCGCTATGCCGCCGACGCCGGGGCTGGGCAGCACGTCATTCGCCGTGACGGTCGACGACTCCCGAGCCCTGGTCGCCTGTGCGCGGATGGTGCCGGTCCCGTTCGGGGCGGCCTTCGGCTATTCGCAGGGATTGCGCCGGACCGCGGTCAGCGAGGCTCGGTCGCCCTACGCCCCTTAGCGGTTGTCACGCCCGCCGAAGTCCGCGCAGGTCAGCGGGGTGCTGTTGTGACAATCGGAATCCGATTGTGCAGTGGGTTGCGGAGTTGAACGCGCGCGTACAAGTGCGTCTTTGCTTACGTGACGTCCAAACCCACGTACCCACCCCCCGCCCTTTAAAAGGGCGGGGGCCAAAAATGTCAGCTCGGTACGACAATTTCGCGCCGCACCTGGTCAGAATGAGGCCCGTTGGGGCGGGAAGTGTGGAACCTCACTGTTGGGTGCGGCCGTAGCGGAACTTCTCCCCGGCCTGGGCGGCGGCGTTGACAGTGGCGAGCAGGTGGGTGAGTTCGTCGGCGGCCAGATCTGCGAAGGCGACGTAGCGCAGGCTTGAGTCACCCAGGCGTACGCGACCCAGTTTGCCGGCGTACGGGGTGACGAAAAGGTGCCGTCCTCGCGCGGCGCCAGGTAAAGGCTGAGGTAGTTCTTCTGCAACGCCAGTCCGACGATGGGCCAGTCGATCGGCTCAGGGGACGCCTTTACGGTGTAGTGGAACTGCCCGTAGCCAATCATGGTCATCGACATCCCCGGCCGCCCGGACGCGGTGCCGGCGACGAAGTGGCGCCCCAGATCGGGCGCGGCAGCACGGATCAGGGCATCGGTCGCCCGCAGGTCCTTCTCCCGATCTGGATCGAAGCCGAGGTAGTCCTCGACCGTGCCGACAGCCACCTTGAACATCTACGTCCTCCGCTCTGTTGAGTGCTAGTGAGAGTGGACCGGGGCCCGCCCGAAAAGTCATCGCGGAGAATACTGGTACAGATTTCACGACCGTACTAGTACGCTATCTCCATGTATGTAGCTCCCGAGCACACCGTCAGCGATCCTGAGCCGCTGCGGCGGCTGGTACGGGACTATCCTTTCGCCACTCTGCACAGCGCCGGCCAGGACGGACAGCTGGCTTCGCACCTGCCAATCGTCGTCGATCCGACGGCACCGGAGCCGGCCGCGGACGTCGTCGTGACCAGGCTGGTCGGCCACATGGGCGTCGCGAACAAGCACTGGAAGGCGATGCCGCCGGACAACTCGCGTGCTGGCGATCTTCAGCGGCCCGCACGCGTACATCTCGCCCACCTCGTATGGACCCGGCCCGCAGATCCCCACCTGGAACTACACGGCCGTCCACCTGCACGGGCGGCTGACGATCGTGCGGGAACCCGACGAGGTGATGCGGATCATGGCCGCGAGCATCGCCGGCCTGGAAGCCGGCCGGCAGCCCGAATGGGATCCGGCGGACTCGACCGAACTGCACCGAAAGAAACTGTCCGGGGTCCGGGCGTTCCGGATCGAGGCCGACCGGCACGAGGCGATTTTCAAGCTCAGCGGCAACAAACCGCTGGAGACGCAGCATGCGGTACGGGCCGCCCTGGCCGCCAGCCCGAGCGGCGCCGACCGCGACCTGGCCGCCTTCATGGACCGCGAAGTCCCGCTGCCCTAACCCTCACCCTTCGTAAAACCTGGTTATCCGCATAGACGCGATGCGTGCGTCAGACGCACGCATCGCGTCGATGCGGACAAAGCCCGGTTACAGGGAGTTAGCCGGCGCGGCTGACGCGGGCGGGTGCGGTGGCGTTCAGAGCGGCCGCCACGTGGTCAGCGAGCTCGGCGCCGTCGGCGGGTTCGAGGGCGGCCGTGGTGACGCGGATGAAGGGGCCACTGGTCAACCGGTACGGCTCGCCGGCCTGGACGGCCCACCCGCGGTCGAAGAGCTGCCGGACGACCGGGACTTCTTCCGGCACGGGCACGTACACATTCAGGCCGGACCGACCGCGAGCCGGTACGCCCCGGGTCGCCAGCTCAGCGAGGAAAGCCTCTCGGCGCTGCGTGTAAGCGCGTTGCGCCCCGCGGAGCCGATCCGCGGTGTCCTTTTCCCGCCACAGCTGCACGGTCAGCTCCTGGATCAGATGGCTGACCCACCCCGTACCCACTTGCTGGCGGCCCTCGACGCGGCTCGCGGTGGTCGGATCGGCGCCGATCATCGCGATCCGCAGGTCCGGCCCGAGCGACTTGCTCATCGACCGAATCAGCGCCCAGCGCGGCCGGTCGCCGAGCACGCTGACATATGGCGCGTCGACCGCGCCGCTCGCGTGGTCGTCCTCAACGACCAGCAGGTCCGGATGCTCGGCGAGAACGGCGGTCAGTTCCGCGCCGCGGACCGCGTCGATGGCTGAGCCCATCGGGTTTTGCGCTCGGGGCGTGATGATGCACGCGGCAATGGGCCGGGCCAGCGTGGCGGCGAGTTCGTCGGGCCTCATGCCGGCGTCGTCGATCGGCACGCCGACCGGCACGAATCCCATAGCCCGCAACAAATCCAGCACGCCGGTGTAGCCGGGATCCTCGACCGCCACCTGGTCGCCAGGTTTCAGGTACGCCGAAAGCACCCGCTCCAGCGCGTCCATCGCGCCGCCCGCCAGGCAGATCTGGCCGCGGCTCACCCGTACCGGATGCAGCTCGTGGACGGCCATTTCCAGCAGCTCGGGCAGCACCGTCGCGTCGGTGTAGAGATAGTGCCGGCGATGCAGCCGCGCGGCGACTTCTGGCAGCGAGGGAAGGAATTCCGGGTCGGGATTGCCGCTCGCGACATCCCGCACGCCGGCTGGCAATGGCGTCAGCGACCGGCCGGTCAGCGGCGGCCGCGGACTGACCCTGGTCCGGCTGCCGGCGCTGCTGGTCAGCACCCCGCGGTTGCGGAGCACCTTGTACGCCGCGGCGACGGTCGCCGGGCTGAGGTGCACCGCGGTGGCCAGCGCCCGCACCGAAGGCACCGTGGCACCGGGCAGCAGCCGGCCCTTGGCGACCGCCAGCTCGATCCCGGCGACGATCCCGGCGGCGGTCGGCTCAGCGATGGCGAACGGTAAATCCACCCTGCCCACTGTACTAGAACAGTGGGTCAAACGGCGGAATATCTCCGCACCCGGGGCCAAATGTCACGGATTGCCGCTTCAAGCGTGCTAGTACGGCCGATAGCTGACCGGTCCGTCGACTGTCTACATCGGACAATGGAGCTGATTGTCCGGCGATCCTCCAATGTGGAGGGTCGGCGACGAGCGAAAACTACCAACGGTGATCGGTACGGCGAGAAAGTCCACATTGGATTCCCGATTTCCCTGGACCCCGGCGTCGATAAGTGGCAGCGTGATCTGCTATGGCGGAATCAGTCTTGAACGCGACCGCGGCGGCATTGCTCGGACTGCTGCACGACGGACCGAAAACCGGGGGCCAGTTGGTCGCGGAGGCGACCGGTCGGCTCGGTCCATTCTGGACTACCACTCGTTCCCAGGTGTACAGGGAACTCCCCAGCCTCGCGGAAAAGGGTTTCGTACGGGCCGGTAAGGCCGGCGCCCGGTCGGCACAGCCGTACACGGTCACCGCGTCCGGGAAGCGGGCATTCTCCCGCTGGCTCGGTGAGCCGGCCGGCCATGACCAGCTGCGCAACCCGCTGATGCTGCGGGTCGCGTTTGGTGGCCTGCATGCTGGCGGGCAGCTCGCGGGTGTGTTCCAGGAGAAGAAAAAAGAGCACACCGAGGCGCTGGAAGCGGCCCGCGAGAGCCTGAAAGACGCCAAGCATGGCGGCGACAAGTTCTCAGTGGCCACCTTCGAATTCGCGGTCACCTACCACCGTGCCGTCCTCAAATGGCTGGACACCGCCCCCACCGACTGAAGTCGTACGCCTGTTTTCCCGGCCACCACTAACAATTCTCCAACCGACGCCGAGCCCCTGGACCCACGGCGTACTCGCCTCGGCGACGCTGCCGCCATGCGGCAACCCGACCCCACCGCGCAGAGGCCGAAGGCCTCAGGCGCCCGAGACGGTGGGATGGCCCGGTCTTGGGTCCGCCCCGGCGGCGCGGCCGTCGTGCGCCGCGCCAGGCACTGGCGCCAGAAACACAGCACTGGCGCCATACACTCTACGATTGTGGCTGAAGAAGATGTACGCGCCCAGCTGGAGGCATTGAGTTCCACGCTCCGCACGATCGAGTCGGTGCTCAAACCGGAGTCGATGCGGCAGGAGCTGGCGGGTCTGCAGGAGCAGGCGTCCGCGCCGGACCTCTGGGATGACCAGGAGAAGGCGCAGGATGTGACTTCCCGGCTGTCCTTCGTGCAGAGCGAGCTGGGGCGGCTGGACGGATTGCGCCAGCGGGTGGATGACGCCTTCGTGCTCCTTGAGCTGGCTGACGCCGAGGACGACGCGGACACTCGGGCCGAGGTGGTTGTCGAGTCGCAGCAGCTGTTCAAGCTGATCGATGAGCTGGAAGTCCGTACGTTGCTCTCCGGTGAATACGACTCGCGGGAAGCTGTCGTGACGATCCGCGATCCGCGCCGAGGCTGGTGGGGTGGACGCGGCCGACTTCGCCGAGATGTTGCTCCGGATGTATTTGCGGTGGGCGGAGAGGCACAAATACGGCACCGAGGTCTACGACACGTCGTACGCCGAAGAGGCCGGCATCAAGTCCGCGACCTTCGCTGTCCACATCCCTTATGCGTACGGGACGTTGTCCGTCGAGCAGGGCACCCACCGGCTGGTGCGGCTGTCGCCCTTCGACAACCAGCACCGCCGGCAGACCAGCTTCGTCGGGGTCGAGGTGCTGCCCAAGGTCGAGCAGGCCGACCACATCGAGATCCCGGACGATGACCTGCGTGTCGACGTCTACCGGTCCTCGGGTCCGGGCGGGCAGGGCGTCAACACGACCGACTCGGCCGTACGACTGACCCACCTGCCGACCGGTCTCGTCGTGTCCTGCCAGAACGAGCGGTCCCAGCTGCAGAACAAGGCCAGCGCGATGGCGGTCCTGCAAGCCAAGCTGCTGGAGCGGCGCCGCCGGCAGGAGGAGCAGGCCAAGATGGACGCCCTCAAGTCCGGTGGCTCCAGCTGGGGCAACCAGATGCGGTCGTACGTCCTGCACCCGTACCAGATGGTCAAGGACCTGCGGACCGAGTACGAGGTGGGCAACCCGCAGGCGGTGCTGGACGGTGAGATCGACGAGTTCATCGAGGCCGGCATCCGGTGGCGTAGGCAGCAGGAACTCGGCTCCTAGGTGTTAAAAGTCCCGGTAATGAGACCTTTGTCAGCGTCCCGGTAACGGCAATCCAAGGTAAAACGGGCGGGTTCGGAAGCCGGCCTGAGATGGTCAACCCGACCGCAGCACCAGGGCGTACAAGTGACGACGGTAGACTCGGCGGCCGTGATGAGCCAGCAAAGTCCTATGCCGGTGATGAACCAGTCCGGCGGCTCCAGTGCGATCTCCATGGAGCACGTGACCAAGAACTACTCGAAGTCCGGCCGCCCCGCGCTCGATGACGTGAACGTGCGGGTCAGCAAGGGTGAGTTCGTGTTCTTCATCGGACCCACCGGCTCGGGCAAGTCCACCTTCATGAAGTTGCTGCTGAAGGAGGAGAACCCGACCCGTGGCAAGGTGACGCTGGCCGGGCGGGACCTGTCGCAGGTCCGTGGTTGGAAGGTGCCCAGGATGCGTCGCAGCGTCGGCTGCGTCTTCCAGGACTTCCGGCTGCTGCCCACCAAGACCGCCGCGGAGAACGTCGGCTTCGCCCTCGAGGTGATCGGCAAACCCGCGAACGTGGTCCGCCGGGTCGTGCCAGAGGTCCTGCAGCTGGTCGGTCTGGAAGGCAAGGAAGGCCGGCTCCCGCACCAGCTCTCCGGTGGTGAGCAGCAGCGGGTGGCGATCGCCCGGGCGTTCGTGAACCGGCCGCTGGTGCTGCTGGCGGACGAGCCGACCGGCAACCTGGACCCGGACACCAGCATTGAGATCATGCGGCTGCTGGACCGGATCAACCGGACCGGCACCACCGTGGTGATGGCCACTCACGACTCGAACATCGTGAACCAGATGCGCCGCCGGGTGGTGGAGCTCGACCGCGGCCGGATCGTCCGGGACCAGGCCCGCGGCGTCTACGGCTAAAAGTACGGGTCTCATCTCCTATCCCGTTGCCCAGCGCCGTGCGGCGGCCCACATCCCGAGGAAGAAATGCGCGCGAAATTCGTACTGTCCGAGGTCGGCGTCGGCTTGTTCCGGAACGTCACCATGACCATCGCGATGGTCCTCACCACAGCTATTTCGCTTGCCCTGCTCGGCGCCGGTGGTCTCATCTACGCGCAGGTCGGCGAGATGCAGGACTACTTCTACACCAAGCTGGAAGTGTCGATCTTCGTCAAGGACAGCATCACCGCCGACCAGCGCTCGGCGCTGGACTCCGCGCTGCGCGGCGACCCGCTGGTCAGCACGGGTGACGCACGAGACGAAGGCGGACGCGTACGCCCGTTTCCGTGAACAGTTCAAGGACTCCCCGGAACTGGTCGCGAACGTGGGGCCGGACACGCTGCCCGAGTCGTACCGGGTCAAGCTCAAGGACCCGACCCAATACCAGGCCGCGGCCGCCAAATACGTCAAGTTCGTCGGCGTCGACCAGGTCGTCGACCAGAGAAAGCTGGTGCAGAAGCTGTTCGACGTGCTGGACACGTTCAGAAACGCGGCACTGCTGGTCGCGTTCGTGCAGGGCATCGCGGCGCTGTTACTGATCGGCAACACGATCCAGGTCGCCGCGTACTCCCGTCGGCGCGAGGTGTCCGTCATGCGGTTGGTCGGCGCGTCCAACTGGTATATCCAGCTGCCGTTCGTGTTGGAAGCCGCGCTGGCAGGTCTGGCCGGCGCGGTGATCGGCTGGCTGACGCTGCTGGGTGCGAAGTTCCTGCTGGTCGACAGGCTGCTGGACTCCGGAACCTTCGTCGGCGTGATCCCGACCTGGGACATTCTGTCGATGGTCAACGTGCTGGGCATCATGATCCTGGTCGGCGTCCTCCTGGCCGCCGTCGCCGGCTGGTTCACCCTGAGGTTCCAGATCAAGTACTGAGTTGTTGGCCGCAGTGCTGGGTTGTTGGCCGCAGTTCCTGCGGCGGCGCATCCGGTTCGCGTCGCTGGGGTGCCCAAAGGGCGGGCACCCCACCGCCACGAACCTGGGCGGCCTTCGCCGCCGCGCGCGCGGGCGGGGCTGGGATAGGTGTGGTTGGGTTTGTGGCCGCAGTTCTTGCGGCGGCGCGTCCGGTTTGTGTCGCTGGGGCGCCCAAAGGGCGGGCGCCCCGCCGCAGTGCCTCTGGCCGCAGTGCCTGCGGCGGCGCGTCCGGTTCGCGTCGCTGGGGCGCCCAAAGAGCGGGCACCCCACCGCAGTGCCTCTGGCCGCAGTGCCTGCGGCGGCGCATCCGGTCCGCGTCGCCGGGGCGCCCAAAGAGCGGGCACCCCACCGCCACGAACCTGGGGCGGCCTCCGGCCGCCGCGCGGGCGGGGTGGGATAGGTGTGGTTGGGATAGCTGTGGCTGGGACAGGTGTCAAAGTATCTGCTACGGCGTGAAATTGCCGTACCGGTGCTGTTTTCTTGCCCCCACCCAGTGATCGGGGGGGGGGGGTGGGTTTGAGGACGCGCGCGCGTGAAAATTTTGGTCCACTATGGGCGAAATGTCTTTTCTGGCGGGGTAAATGTGACACGCTGATACGGCAGTGACATTTGTGATTCGGGCATTTCACCCGTAGCCTCACCCTCGACTTGAGATCTAGGCCTGCCGGTCCGGTGGTGCCGGGACTGTCGAGGGGTGACCATGCGGCGGCGCGTTCAGGTGACGGTGGCGGCGGCGTTGCTGGCCGTCGTGGCGGTGGTGGGGACCCAGCCGGCGCTCGGCGACGACAAGCCCGGCGGCTCCAGCAACCAGCAGTCGGTCGACAAGCAGCTCGCCCAGGCCGAGGCCATTCTGGAGGGCGTCAACGCCAAGGCGCAACAGGCCGCCACTGCCCTGGCCAGGACGAAATGCTGCTGCTGCCGGGCGCGCGGGAGACCGTGGCGCGTACGCAGGGCCAGGTCGCGGCCGCGCAGGTAGTGTCGGCCAGCGCACAGCGGGCGGCGACTCAGGCGCGGACCGAGCTGGCGACGGCGGCGCAGCAAGTGAGCGCCGCGGACACTGTCGTGAAGCACGCTCGCGACACGGTCGGTTCCTTCGCGGCTGACGCGTACAAAGGCATTGGCATGGTCAACCTCGGTGCCGTCCTCAATGCCGAATCACCTTCGCAGCTGGCCACCAACATGGCGTATCTGAACCTCGCCTCCGGCAAGCAGCGGCAGGCGCTGAACGCGGCGACCGCGGCCCGGCAGGCGGCGACCGAGCAACGCAACGCGTACGTGCTGAAGAAGCAGGCCGCCGAGGCAGCCGCCAGCCAGGCCAGCACCGCCCTCGTGGGCGCGCAGAAAGCCGCCGCAGCGGCCACCGCGGCGCAGGCCCAGGTACAGGGGCTGGTCACCCAGCAGACGAGCGCGGTGAACGCTGTCAACGCCCAGCGCAGCGGCGTGGTGGCGCAGGTCGGCAAGCTGCAGGACGAGTCGAACCGGATCGCCGCCCAGCTGCGCGGTGTCGCCTCCTCACCGCGCGGCGGCCCGGCCAACGGGTCGCTGCTGTCGCCCGGCTACCTGCTCAAACCGGTCGACGGGTGGAAATCCAGCGACTTCGGCTACCGCTACGACCCGTACTACCACGTCTGGCAGCTGCACGCCGGCACGGACCTCGCGGCCCCGCACGGCACCCCGATCTATGCCGCCGCCGCTGGCACGGTCGTACGCGCCGGCTGGAACGGCGGCTATGGCAACTACACGTGCATCTACCACGGGAAACTGCGCGACGGGCGGGGCGTGTCCACCTGCTACGGGCACCAGTCCGCGATCCTGGTGAGCGACGGGCAGTACGTGCAGCGTGGCCAGCTGATCGGCCGCGTCGGCACCACTGGCGCGTCGACCGGCAACCACCTGCATTTCGAGGTACGCCTGGACGGCGACCCAGTGAATCCGCTGCGCTATCTCAACGTTTGAGTTTGTTGGCCGCAGTGCTGGGTTGTTGGCCGCAGTGCCTGCGGCGGCGCGTCCGGTTCGCGTCGCCGGGGCGCCCAAAGAGCGGGCACCCCACCGCCACGAACCTGGGCGGCCTCCGGCCGCCGCGCGGGGGTGGCCGGGATAGGTGTGGCTGGGTTTGTGGCCGCAGTGCCTGCGGCGGCGCGTCCGGTTCGTGTCGCTGGGGTGCCCAAAGGGCGGGCACCCCACCGCAGTGCCTCTGGCCGCAGTGCCTGCGGCGGCGCGTCCGGTTCGCGTCGCCGGGGCGCCCAAAAACCGGGCACCCCACCGCCACGAACCTGGGCGGCCTTCGGTCGCCGCGTGGGCGGGGCTGGGTTCGGGGTGGTTGGGATGGGCATGCGTGCGGCGAAGTATCTGCTACGGCGTGAAATTGTCGTACCGGTGCTGTTTTCTTGCCCCCACCCCAGTGATCGGGGTGGGGGGTGGGTTTGAGGACGCGCGCGAGAAATTTTTCGTTGCGGGCGGGTCGTTCGGGGCACGATGTGGGCGTACGGACGACCTCCGTCGCCGAGCGATCGGGCAGAGATAGCCACAGCTAGCTGCCGGTGCGGCCGCTGTCGGCGAGATTGGCATTATGGACCTGGAAACCAGAGGCGTCGCGGGGCTGCATGTCTGGGCCGGCGGCGAGCCGATCGACGACGTGACACTCGCCCAGTGGGAGCTGCAGTTCGCTCGCCGCGCGCTGGCCCTGCTCAAGGAACTGATCACGGAGCAGGAAATGAAGGCCCTGCTCGCGCCACTTATGGCCCGTTCGAAGAAGCTGTTCGACGAGTGGATCGCCGCGTCGAATGGCCAGCTGCGGTCGTTCGCCGTCGATATCGAGATTGACGGGCTGTCGGCCGCGCGATTCGCGGCCTGGTTTCAGGCAAACACCGGCGGCGCAGCGATGCTGGCCGCCCATCGAGCATTTTTTTTTTCGGCGACAGCGATCTGATCGAGACGATGGGCTGGTATCCCGTACACCTGGTCATGGAGCCGCTTCCCGACGACCAGGCGCCCGGTGAGCTGGATCCCGACTATCCCCAGCGGGTGATCGCCGCCGGTCGGGTGCAGGGCAGCGCCCAGCCGGCCGGCGCGGTGCTGCACCAGTTCCGGGACGTACCCACCGGCTGCCGCGCCAAACTCGCCTGCTATTTCCCGGCCGCCGCACCGGACGACTTCATCGCCATCCACCAGCGGCACGTCGCCGTCGAATTCAGCAACTGGCTGGTTGCCGCCCGCTCTGCCGTCGCCAGCAGCTGAAGACAAACCGGTGTACGGACTTCAGTCCTACGCCGAGAGCGATGGCCTTCAAGGCAGGAAATGGGCCGCTTATGGTGACCGTTGTGGTACGCGTCCGGGCCGTACGACCGTACGCCAGTTCCATCAGCTCGAACCGCTCGGCGATCCCGGCCACGAAGCGGCGGAACGCGGAACGGCAGATCCGTCTCCTGCATGCGAAACTCCAGCACGCTCGCCGGCTGCCACCGGGTGATGCGTTGCCGGATCACACCCTCGGCCGCCCGGCACTCCCGCGCAGCGCCAACGCCGCCCACCCCGGAGGGCAGCGCGCACTCCACTGGCCGTGGCACGCCGAGATAGAAGACCGGCGATCGCGGCCGCCGGTCCATCCGCGAATCCACCAGCAGTGGCCACACATCACCTGGTGTCGCCGGCAGTGTGGTGGCGGTGATGACTTTCAGGCTGATCATCGAAATCCTCCGACTTGAGCGATCGCTCAAGCCTGCCTCGATGAATCTGCTGTGTCCTGCACCAAAAGGCGGAAACGAGTTGCTCCTGGCGAGCGGAACGGCCATCGTGGAGCCGCGGTAATATTGCTGATTCTGATCATGGAGGTGTGTTGTGTCCCGCGAGACTGGGCGCAAGGCGATCGCGTCCAACCGCAAGGCGCGGCACGACTACACGATTCTGGACACCTGGGAAGCCGGCGTCATGCTGACCGGCACCGAGGTCAAGTCGCTGCGGCTGGGCCGCGCGTCGCTGGTGGACGGGTTCGCGCTGGTCGAGGGCGGCGAGATCTGGCTGCACGGGGTGCACATCCCGGAATACATGCAGGGCACCTGGACCAACCACGCCCCGCGACGCAAACGCAAGCTGCTGCTCCATAAGTCCGAGATCGAGAAGCTCATCGGCAAGACGCACGAGGGCGGCCTCACGATGGTGCCGCTGCAGATGTACTTCTCCGACGGCAAGGTCAAGGTCGAGCTGGCGCTGGCCCGCGGCAAGCGGGAGTACGACAAGCGTCAGGACCTCGCTCGCCGCGACGCGGACCGCGAGGTCCTAAGGGCTCTCGGGCGGCGGACGAAGGGCATGGAGTGACGCCGCCCGCGTCAGACGCCGACATCCCGGCGTACTGGCGCGGGCTCGGCCTGCCTGGCCTGATCGACACGCACGTCCACTTCCTGCCCGTACGGATGCAGGAGAAGGTGTGGGACTACTTCGACCACGGGTCCGCGAACTACGGGACTGACTGGCCTGTGGTCTATCGGTTGCCTGAATCCGCGCGTGTCTCGTTATTGGAGTCGTTTGGAGTTCTCGCGTTTCCGTCGCTGCCGTATCCGCACAAACCGGGCATGGCCGGGTGGCTGAACGCCGAGGCGGCCACTTTCGCCGATCGAGTGCCGTCGGTGCTGAAGTCCGCGACCTTCTACCCCGAGCCTTCGGCGCTGTCGTACGTGACCGCGGCGCTGGATGACGGCGTACGTATCTTCAAGGTGCACGTACAGGTGGGCGCCTTCGACCCGCGGGACGAGCTGCTGATGCCGGTGTGGGGGCTGCTGGCGTCGTCCGGCGTGCCGGTTGTCGTGCACTGCGGCTCCGGCCCGTTGGCTGGGGGGCGCACACCGGGCCTGGGCCTTTCGGGGACGTGCTAGCCGCCCATCCGTCGCTTACGGCGATCATCGCCACACGGGGGATGCCGGAATACGCCGCTTTCCTGACGTTGGCTATGGCGTACGAGCGCGTCTACCTCGACACGACGATGGTCGCCACCGACTTCACCAACGCACTGATGCCGCTGCCCTCGGACGTGGCCGCCCGCTATGCAGACATCGGGGACAAGATCCTCTTCGGCTCCGACTTCCCGTCCATCCCACACTCGTACGCGCACCAGATCTCCGCCGTACACGGGCTTGACCTGGGCGATGACTGGATGCGGGCGGTTCTCCACGACAACGCGGCGCGGCTGTTCGGGCTCCCGGTGGAGTAATCCGGTTGCCTGGCGCGTTAAGCTCTGTGAGTTGTGTTAATGATCCACTACCAGGGGGTGAACGGTCTCGACTCCGGACGTCGAGCCAGGGGAAGCGTGCCGAGGAAGCCGACGATCATCTCGTTAACGAATAATGTCGGAAACCAATAAGCGCCGACTCTAGTCAGCGCCAGTTCGCTCTCGCTGCCTAAGCAGCTAGAGCGTCTGTGTCAGACCGGGGATGTCTCCGACCCGGACCCTGGCATCGACTAGGAGAATCACCAGCCGGTCCGGCCACGGGATCGGCTGGGACATCAAACAGTGGCTGGGCCTGTCGCACCAGCTTGTTCGCATGACTGGTGAGGCCAAGTAGGGACGACGCGAACTACGCACGTAGAAGCCCTCGCAAGCCGCCGGAGGACCCGGGTTCGATTCCCGGCACCTCCACAACGTATGACCTGCAAAGATACCGCTCCCGTTCCCATAGAACGCCTTATGGGGAACGGGAGCGGTTTTTTCGATCGGGTCTGCCGAGCCGTGACCTGAGTCGAGGTCAGTTTCCGCGCCGAGAACGCCGCGCGGGGTTGGCGTCCATGTCCTCCGGTTCGGCGTCCATCGCGATCATGTCCGCGATCTCCTGGAACGCGCCGAGGCGACCGAGGTTAACGCGGTCGCCCGCTACTAGCAGGTTCTCTCCGTACAAGCCCTCGACGGCGCACCCGCGAGGAGCTGGAAGCGGTCATCACCTGTGCCATGGCCGGGATGGGAGTCCCTTACGTCCACACCATCAAACACCGGCAGCTGAGCCCTTGTCGGGGGCCGCTGCTTTCTCACCCGTACGGACTGTCCAGGTTCGCAGGCGCTGACAACGAACCGGTCAGTCGAACAAGCTTTCCTGGGTGGCATGGGCTTTCCGGCCCCAAGCTCGGATAGTGGCGTCGGCATCGTTGGCAGCCAAGGTTTGCGCGCGATCGTGCTCGCCCCACTTGGTCAGCTGTTCCAGCGCTGCTTTGCGTGGCGCCCTGTGGCCGCACCGCAATGCGGCGTCGACCACCATGCGTGCCTGGTCCGAATCCAGTTCGTCCACGACGCGTACCGCGCCGGCTATCGCGGCCGTGGCATCTCGGGCCGGTAGTCCTTGGGTACGGGCCAATACGTCGGCAGGGGGTGGCCAGGCTTCGGGAGACGACCCGTTCCGCGGCCCAAGCCCGTAACGGCGGCCACACCCGCCGTTCGGCGGTCATTGGCGTCGTCGGATCCTCATGCACGGTCCGTTGCTTCGGCGCACGGGCGGTCGGGGAGAGATCGATCTCGATGAAGGTGCTGCCGAGCCAGCCGAGCGGATACTCGTACGTCGCCTTTTCCGGCCACAGCAGTTCTTCGGCCAGCTGGTCTTGCTGTTCGTCGTTGAGGATTTCTGTCGCCAAAATGCCGGCCAGTACCCGGGAGCTGGTGCGCCGCCAGCGCCAATCCGTACACAGCAACAGCGCCGAGTCGACGGGTCCCGGCTGTCCGGCGCCATGTAGGCGGCGGAAGGTGTCAATCGCGACGGACGGCGCCAACTCACGCAGGGTGGTGACGATCACCAGCAGCCGCCATAGGCTTTGCGCATCGGGCACGTCGGCGACGTTCGGTTCCTCCTCGTCGGGTGGCCACATAGCTCGACATTCTCCTTTCCCGATCCGCCCGGGCGGCGGCGGCACGTACACCCGTTGGATGACGAGTTCAGTGTGCGGAACAATGCGTGGGTGGCGACTGACTCCCGAGACCTGCCTAGTCGATCCGATGAGTTGCTGGACGATTTCGAAGCGTGGGCAGGTAAATCTCAGGTAGAGATGGGTAGTTTCGTCGTCGAGGTGGCGTTGGAGTGGCGTACGGACGCGGCAGGCAATCTCTCGACGAGTGGACTACGCAGGATGTTCGAGAGCTGTTGCTCGACTGGTTCCCGCGGAACATCACCATCCCTGAGCCCGAGTGGCCGGCAGTGCTTTTGACCTTGCACCGCTGGGTTGACTTCCTTGTCGATCTCCGATCCCATCGGCCGGGTGACGCGGCCGCGCTGCACGCCGAGATCGATCGGGCCACCGACGAGTTCCACGCCCGGATGTCCGACGAACGCAACTACGGGTTGGACAAGTTCTGGACCGCTCGGATGCTCGAAGCTGGTGTCGATCCCGAAGACGGCGAGCAGGTCGAGGCGTTCATGACCGCAGTCAATGCCGGTGAGATCGAATACGACCAGGAAACATTGGACCTGATCATGCGCTTCGACGGGCTTGACGGCCCGTTCGGCGATTTCGGTGCTGAGCAAGAGACGCCACGGCTTCCTCCGGTGGTTTTGCCGTCAGATGCTGAGCTCGCGGCGCTTGCTCAGCAGTCGATGGTGGTCTCTCGGCTGCGAGTCCTGGTGACCTGGGTAGGCCTGGGTCGTACGTTGACGCAGGCCAAGAAGCTGCGAATCGAGGACGCGCGCGAACTGGCCGAGCTGTTGGCAGTCGATCAGCCGTACGTCGAGCAGGCGCTCAGCAGCGCGGACCTGCCAGAGGTTTCGTTGGTGGTCGCGTGGGCTGTCGCGATCCGGGTGGTTCGAGTGCTCAAGGGCCGGCTCGTACCGGTGAAGAGCGCGGCGGGCCTGCCTGATCGGCCCCTGGAGTTATGGCGGCGGGCCTTCCACGCCTTTGGTGAGTTGGGAGCGGCTGTTTGCCCGCCGGTGAGTCAACTCTGACGAGCCGCCGCTCGTCGGGTTAAAGCTCACGGATGTGACGCAGGCTCTTTGGCTGGCTCTCTACAGCGCCGGGGACACGCCGTTGCCTGCGGTGCTGCTGGTTGATCTGGTACGAGATATCGTCGCTGACGCGAATCCCTTCGCGGGTTTCGTAGCGGCCAGCCTCTCCGGTTCGACGTGGGAGCGAGATCTGGATCGCGTACTCGCAGCTCTGCAGGTCCTTGGCGCGCTCGACCTCACGGTGACCGACGATCCAGCGGAACGCGAGAAAATCGTTGAACTGTCGGGCAAAGCCGACCCGGAGCTGACCCTCGTACGACTGACTCCACTAGGTCGGGGGGGGGTACGAGAATTGCTGGTGGAAGATGGAGTTGACGCGCCGCTTGCCGAGGATTTCGCTGGCGCATCGGTGGAAGAACTCTCTGCTGTGCTGAACAGCGGGCCGAGTCTCGAAGTCGGCGATGCGGTTTTGGGCGCCTGGCTCGGAGCGCGCGTACGCCAGAGAAGGCGGCCGCCGAGTTGGCCGAGTTTTGCGCTGACGCCACGACTCCCGGAGACCGTCTGATGGCGCTGGCCGGTCTAAGCGACACCGGACCGGCAGGTGTCGAACAGGTGCGCCGATTGCGTACTTCTGGCGGCATTGTCGGAGCACTCGCCACTGAATGGCTCGTAAACCACGACGCCTTGGACGCGAATGCCGCGACCGAGCAGGAGACGACGCTCTCGCTCGGGGAGAATCTGATGGCGATGCACGAAAACAACGGGCTCGTCGAGGGCCTAATGCAATTTCCGTCGAGTAATCAGATCGATTTTGTACGTGCGCTGGCTACCAACGTCCATCCGGACAGTGTGGAGTTGCTCAAGGTGATCGGTGCTGAGAGCGAGGACGAATCAGTGGCGGAGGCGGCCCGTGCAGCGCTCGAAGGCGCCAATTAGTATCATCGACCCTTGACTGATCCTGCACCGGAACAATGGGAAGGACAGCGAGTGATCGCTATGCAGGATCGGCGCACCGGCAGGCGCGCGGGGTTTTCAACAGTGGCTACAAGTCGGTCACCTTCAGGTGATGGCCAGCTGCTGCCGAGTGCCTTGGCGACGTGTTCGTAGCACAGGTCGACCCAGTCAGCGCCTTACATTTCCCAGCTGGTCAGTGAGAACTCGTGGTTGGTTCCGTACGCTGGCTGCGTTTGCGAGCCATTGCCTGCCGCGACCCGTCAGCACTGGAGGCTCTCCAGGATATTGCGCCCGGACAGCAGCGAAGCCATCAACGAGCTTGGCAGTGCTGGTAGACATCATGAATGTCAAGTCGCCGAGCATCGGGAGGTTCGGAGCGCAACGGGCTGTCGTTTCTACGTTGCGCACATCCACGAGGGAGTCCGTGTGCGAGTAAGCCCGTCATCACCTTTGGGCTGTTATCACTTGGAAGCAGCGACAACCGCTTACCGATGATCCATCCGCGCCACCTACGGCTACCAGTACCAACCCTCAAGCCGCCGTGCAGCCCGCCGCAGCCCTACGCGCACTGCAAGGCTCGTCACCATCGAAGGCCGGAAACTCGGGCTAGGTAAGAGTTGTGGTGGTACTCCGAGATCAGTCGCTATTACCTCCGCCTAGTGCAATTCGGTGGGCCTCGATGGTTGTGGATGAAGGCGTGACCTCGAGGTCGTCCAAGCTCTCCTTGAGCTTCGTCATTGCTGCTCCGACAAGATCTGGCCGCTCTCTTTGAGCATGAAGCCGCATGAGACGTCGGGTGATCTCTTCGTCGGTTGGATCGAGGTCACGCGCCTGCTTGAGATTCTCGGTTGCATAGGCGGTGTTAGACGGCTCCCAGATATCCGCGAGTTGTGTGTAGGCATCTCTAGTTTGTCGACGGCACCACTCCCGAGCGGGGAGAATCCATGCAGCATCATTGCCGCTCGCGAGCTCGCCGCGATATAGACCTACAGCAGCTTCGAGATAGTCTCGCCGTCTGTTGATGTCGTCGCTTTTTTCCGCCCGTATGAGGAAATCTTGAAATGTCCATAGATCGACACTGAAGTCTTCACTGTCGAGGCGATAGTCTGACGTTGCTTTCGTGAAAGTGATGAATTTGCGATCCTTGTGTCCAGTCGCCGTCCTGAAGAGGTCTCGTCCCATCCCGATCGCAGATCTTATGTGTACCAGGGCCTGCGCTTTGGGTAGGTGGGGTAGTAGGTCTTCGCGAATATCATCCATTGTGCCTCCGTCGCGATGGATGGAGAGCCAGAGCACGAGACGCCTTGTGTTCTTCCGAATATGATTCACGATCAACGTGTCATCGACAACGATCCTGGGGCGACCAAACGCAAAACTCCAAGCAAGCTGTCCGCCGTAGCCTATGTTCATCGATTGGACTTCGCTCTTCCGTGGCAAGCTCGGTACGTATGGGCTGTCGGGAGATTTTTTCGCGGCATCCACCTGGAGATTGTCAAGAGCGTCTTCTGCATCCGTGCGCTCGGTTGCCCGTGAACTCAGTCGTTCCAATAGGTCGGCATAGTTCGTTCGATCTACGCCGGCTCCCATCTTGGCCGTTGCTCGGCGAACGAGAAGTTCCCAACCGGTCCTGGCGGCTTCCTGAACATCTATTGCAGCCCCGTAGCCGTCTGCAACCTCGGCGAGCAACCGTGCCAAAGCAATGGCCTCGGATCCTGTCAGATCAAGACAAGTATCCGGATTGTCTGTTCTCTTGATGTTCATTTTCGCCTGCTCACCGCAACAATCGGCCGCGCTGGGGTTGTTTGGTTTTGAAGAGCGCGGGAACTCTTCCCATTAGTCCGCGCCGTGGCTGCTATGCCTGGTCAGTTTGTGACGGGATTAGGCGGCCGGTGGGGATTTGTCGCCAGTGGCCAGGGCGCCTTCGTGCCGTGAGTGCATGGAAAAGGAAGACCCAACCCCAGCCGCCGCACAGGTAGAAGGTCAGCACCGTGAGTACGACATGCACTGCGATCATGCCTGGCTCCATCGAGGATCGACCTTCGATGTACTGCGGGATGGTTTCCACCGTCCACCACGACCGCCCATCCCAATACCCGTGGCGACCGTCGGGCATGTTCTGCCAACCTTCTGAGCGGTCGTCTGGGCCCCGAACTAGTGTCATGAAGACCCCTTCCTCCGGGGTGTCTTGAACTCGGCCTGTCGCTTAGGAGAGTCGACTGCGCACTGAGTGTACCGTCAAATTCGCTCTGTAGGTCCGAAAGCGGACTATTCGCGGTCGCTCAACGTGGGCCCGGCTCACGCCGCGATCACTCTCATGTGCGTATGGGGAGCGACCAAGAGCTGGCTTGATCGTCTGGAGGCCCTTACAGATGCGTCTGAGGGGGGTGACGAGAGCTCGCGGCGAGGGGTCAGGGCACGGATGCGATGGCTGAAGTGGCCGCGCCATCTGGGGCTCGACCGGGAAAGGCTCTTGAAGGTTGGTGCCCGGTGGCGTACGGTCGCGGCAGTTTTCTTCCGGAGGACGGAAAGGGCAGTCGATGTTACGAGCGTGGAGAGTGGCCGTCATTTTCGCGCTGCTGGCGCCAACAGTGCCGGCGGGATTCGTTGATGCGGTACCAGCGGCGGCTCAAGCGGCGGCTCCTGCGCCGGTGATCAGCCGAGATTTCCCGGATCCGGGTGTGCTTGCCGACGGCGGAAACTTCTACGCGTACTCGACGAACAGCAGCTATTCCGGCCAGACAGTGAACGTGCCGGTTGCCACCGCCACTTCGCCGACCGGGCCTTGGACCGCCAATGGTGTCGACGCGTTGCCGACGTTGCCTGGCTGGGTCACCAATGATCCGGCCAGTGGCAACCGAGATGTCTGGGCGCCGGACGTTTCGCGTCGTGACGACGGCGTTTTTTTTTTCTGATGTATTACACGGCCCATCACAGCAGCGGCCTGCAATGTATCGGGGCCGCGACGGCGAGTACGCCGACCGGCCCGTTCACTCCGGTCGGCGTCGATCCGCTGGTGTGCAACGCGCCCGACCACGGCGACATCGATCCGTCCAGCCTGGTGCTGGACGGCCACCGCTATCTGGTTTACAAGGACAACGCGAACAGTGCCGGGCAGCCGGCTTCGGTGTGGATCAATGAAGTCGCGGCGAACGGGATCAACTGGCTCGGCAACCGTTTCCAGCTGCTGACCGCCGATGCCGGTGGCGACGAGCACAACGTGCTGGACGCGCCGACGATAATACGGCACGGTACGCAATACGTGCTGTTCTATTCGGCGGACGGGTGGGATTCCACGTACCACGTGAAATACGCAGTGTCGTCGACTTTGACCGGCATGTACACAAAGCAGGGCACAGTGCTGGACTCGGCGACTTGGCCAGGGGTGGTGCGAAATCCGGGCGGTCAGGTCGTGGTTTCCGCCGCTGACGGCGACTACCTGTTCTTTCACGCTCTCACCAGCGGTGGTCGTGGCCTGTACGTGACTCGGCTGGACTGGTCGCATGGGGTGCCCAAACCCGCGGGCGTTTCGGCGCAGCCGAACGGAAACTACGTGTTGACCGTGCAGCACAGCGGGCAGTCGCTGGACGTCTACAACGGGTCCACACAGGACGGCGCGAACGCGATCCAATGGCCATATCATGGGACGACGAACGAGGAATGGCGGCTCACGCAGCAGGCAGATGGCTCGTACGCGATCACCGTTCTGCACAGCGGTTTGGTCCTGACCGTCTCCGGAGCGTCCACACAGGACGGTGCGCAGGTCGTCCAGTCCGCGGATCAGGGGTTGCCGAGCCAGCGGTGGTTTCTGGACCAGGATTTCGCCGGTGCTTTCCGGATAGTCTCGGTCGCGACCGGGAAATTGTTGGACGTCACGGGTGCGTCGACCACCAACGCGGCGAATGTCATTGTCTGGCCGAACAACGGCGGCGCTAATCAACAGTGGCGGCCGGACCGGGTGGCGCCGGTGATGCCGCTGGGTGACTCGATCACGTACGGCAACGGCGACGCGAACGACGGCACGTCCTACCGCACCGGGCTATGGAACAGGTTCATGGCCCAGCCTGGCTTTCGGCCGGACTTCGTCGGGTCCGTGACGTGGGGGAATGTGCCCGATCCCAGCAATGAGGGCCATCCCGGCTATCGGATCGACCAGATCTCGGCGGACATGCGGACGTACAATTGGCTCGCGGTGCATCCGCGCTATGTGTTGCTGCACATCGGTACGAATGACATGAACCAGAATTACGACGTGGTAAACGCGCCGGGCCGACTGCGCTCGCTGATTGACCAGATCGCGACCGGTGATCCGGGCGTGACGATCCTGGTGGCGTCGATCGTGCCGTCGCGGGATGCGACGCTGAATGCCCGCATCAACGCGTACAACGCGGCCGTGCCTGGGGTTGTGCAGGCGGCACACCAGGCCGGCGAGGACGTACGTTTCGTTGACATGAACGCCCGAATCAGCGTCGACGATATTTCCGCCGATGGGATCCATCCGACCGATGCCGGCTATCTCAAGATGGGCGACGTTTGGTACGACGCGCTGTCGCCCATCGTCTGAGCGAGCCACCATCAGGCGGAATCGACTGCTTCATCGTGTCCGTTAAAGGTCATCGCGCTGGGCTTCTGCCGGTGGCCGTGCCGGACACTACGCAGCATCGCTGGTGAAGGAGTGGGGTCGATGAGCCTTCGTACGGATGCCGCGGAGTTGAGTGACGAGCTGATCGCTTTACGTCGTGAGCTGCACCAGATTCCGGAGATCGGGCTGCACTTGCCGCGTACTCAGGAGAAAGTCCTCGCCGCACTGGACGGGTTGCCGATGGAGGTGACCAGCGGCAAGAGCCTGACGTCGGTGGTCGGGGTGCTGCGCGGCGGCGCGCCCGGCCCGGTGGTGTTGCTGCGCGGCGGCGACATGGACGCGCTGCCGGTGACCGAGCGGTCTGGCGTGGATTTCACCTCTCGGCACGAAGGTTCCATGCACGCCTGTGGACACGATCTGCACACGGCCGGGTTGGTGGGCGCGGCGCGGTTGTTGTCGGCCCCCACCGGCAGGAACTGGCTGGCGATGTCGTTTTCATGTTCCAGCCCGGAGAAGAGGGCCACGACGGCGCTGGACACATGATCGAGGAAGGGGTGTTGGAGGCTGCCGGTCGGCCAGTGGAGCGAGCGTACGGGCTGCACGTGATGGCCGGGGAATACCCAAGGGGGCTTTTTGTCGCCCGTCCTGGGACCTTGATGGCCGCGTCGGACGGACTGCTCGTACGGGTAATCGGCGCCGGCGGGCATGGCTCCAGCCCGCACCGCGCGCTCGACCCGGTCCCGGCGGCCTGCGAGATGGTCAATGCCTTGCAGACAATGGTGACCAGGGGCTTCAGTATATTCGACCCGGTCGTGGTGACGGTGGGCATGTTCCACGCCGGCACCCGGCGCAACGTTATCCCGGACGAGGCCGTTTTCGAGGCGACCGTGCGATCGTTCTCGTTCTCGCCGCAGGCAAGGGAAAAGATCCAGATCGAGTCGGTCCGGTTGTGTGAGCGGATCGGCGCCGCGTACGGGCTCGAGGTCCAGGCGCGTTGCCAGCCGGAATATCCGCTGACGGTCAACAACGCGCAGGAGTTCGATTTCGTCGCGGCCACCACGAAAGAAGTCTTCGGCGAGGAACGTTTCCAGCAGTTGGCGGATCCGATCGCTGGCTCGGAGGACTTTTCCCGTGTCCTGGACCGGGTTCCGGGTGCGTACGTCTTCCTGGGCGCGACCCGGTCGGCGGATCCCCAGACCGCGCCCGGAAATCACTCACCGCTCGCGACCTTCGACGACAGCGTGCTGTCCGATGGAGCCGCGTTGCTGGCAGAGCTCGCGCTGCGGCGGCTGACGCCGTAGTCCTTTTCCCTTCGGGAGGCGCCATGCGTCCGTACTATCTGATCCCGGCCGTACCAGCGTTGGCGCTGGTCCTGATGCCTGTGCTGCCTTTCCTGAATTCCACCGGTCTGTGGCTGGGACTGCCACGGCTTTTGGTCTGGGGAGCCGTCTGGGTTGCCTTGCTGACTCCCGCGATGCTACTCACTGGGCGCCTGATGTCCCGTGCGGAGGCGGAAAAATGAGTACCGTTCTGGTCATTGCGTTCGTCGGGATCGTTTTCATCGGTGTGTTGGGCTTTCTCGGTCGCCGCCGGCCGGCCGCCAACCTGACCGAATGGACTGTCGGTGGCCGCCAGGTCGGTGCGGTTACCATGTGGTTCCTGCAGGCGGGCGAGATCTTCACGACTTTTACTTTTCTTGGGATGGCTGGGCTTGCGTTTAGCGGCGGGGTGGCGGCGGTCTATGCGTTGCCGTATGTGCCGATCGCCTACGCCGTGCTTTTCTTTATCGCCAAGCGACTCTGGTCTCTTGGTCGGGAGCGTGGCTATCTGACTCAAGGCGACTACCTGGAGGACCGGTTCGGCAGTCGGACGCTCGGCACGCTGTCCGGCACGCTGTCCGCCGTGCTTGGCGTGGTTTTCGTTTTGCCGTACTTGCAACTGCAAATCACCGGTCTCGGGCTGATCGTCAAACTGGTCACTGGCAACGCGGCCTCGTCGACGATCAGCATGGTGGTGGGATTCGTGCTGGTGGTGGCTTTCGTGTTGTGGGCGGGCCTGCGTGGCGTGGCGGTCACGTCGTATTTCAAGGACGCGATCATGCTGGTCGTGTTGGTGGTGCTGATTGTCGCGATCCCGGTGCATTTCAGTGGCGGCATCCCGGCCATGTTCCAGCGCATCCAGCAGCTGCACCCAGCGGCGTTGACGCTGCATGCGGGGCCAAATGACCAGGTCTGGTTCTTCAGCAGCATGGTGGTCAGCGCGATTGGGGTAGCGTTGATGACGCTGCCGCACCAGTGGGCGCCGCTGCTGTCCGCTCGCGATCCGCAGGTGTTGCGGAAAAACTATACCTGGATGCCCTTGTACGGGGTGTGTATAGCGTTTCCGATGATCGTCGGTTTCGCAGCGATCCTGGTGTTGTCCAAGAACACTTCGGCAAACGGTGTTCTGCTGACCTTGACTCAGCAGGTGCTGCCGCCGTGGGCGGTTGGTCTGATCGTGGTCGCCGCGATCGCGACGGCGATGGTGCCGGCGGCCGGCATCATGATCGGGATTTCCTCACTGGTGGCCCGAAACATCGTGCGTACGCGAAGCGACCGTGGCCAGTTCTGGGTGAATCACGGCACTGTCGTGGTGGCTTGCGCGTTGGCGCTGGTGCTGGTCGCGCGATCGTACGCCCGGACGCACTCGCCAACCTGCTGCTTCTCACATATAGCGGAACAGTGCAGCTCGCTCCCGCGAACTTGCTGGGCATGCTGCGCAAACGCCTGGTCGGCAAGGTGCCGATCCTGGCGGGCTTGATTGTCGCCGAAGTCGTGGTCATCTGGCTCACCTTCGGCAAGATCCACCTGTTCGGGACGTGGAATGTCGGCATGGTGGGTCTGGGGGTGAATGTTGTCGTTGTCGTGGGCGCCGGGCTGATCGAGCGCGCGTTGGCGCAGCGGACCGCCGCCACCGCCGTTCCGGAGTAGGCTGCCGGCATGGCCAGGATCAACGATGTCGGGGGACTGCAGGGATTCGGTCCCATCGACACCACCGATGACGCCGAGCCGTTCCATGCTGACTGGGAGGCCCGGGTTTTCGGTCTGAACAGCACGTTGGTACGGCAGGGTGTCTACAACCTGGACGAGTTCCGCGACGCGATCGAGCGCATGCCGCCGGAGCTCTATCTGCGTTCTTCGTACTACGAGCGGTGGTTCTACGCGATCCGCACTTTGTTGGTACGCAAGGGCGTGCTGGCTGAGGGTGAGCTCGATGGCTGAGCGGTTCGGGTCAGGCGTACGGGTAAGGACAATTGCCGTCGATCCTGCGCACCACACTCGGATTCCTCGCTACGCGCGCGGAAAGTCGGGTGTGGTGGTGGAGAGCGGGGGCCGTCACCCGCTTCCGGACGTACGCTCGCAGAACCTGCCGGACCCGCCGGTGGAGGCGGTTTACGCGGTGCGTTTCGCGGCCCGTGATTTGTGGGGGGCGGGCGATCACTGGGTCGTGGTCGACTTGTGGGAGAGCTACCTGGAGGTGGACGGGTGAGCGGCGAACATTCCGACGCGCTGATTTCCCGGCAGGTCAGAGATTTGGAGACTTTGTTGGAGGAGCGCGGGGTGCTGGGCGGCCATGCTCTCGACGAGGCTCTCGACGCGTACTTGCGCCGCGCCACCCCGGCCAACGGCCGGCGGATCGTCGCGCACGCGTGGCTGGACGACGGATTTCGTGAGCGTCTGCTGGAAAATGCGAACGTGGCGATCGAAGAGCTCGGGTTCTCCATGGGCGGCGGGATTCAGGAGCAACGGCTGCGGGTTGTGGAGAACACCGCGGAAATCCACAACGTCGTGGTGTGTACGCTCTGCTCCTGCTATCCGATCTCGCTGCTCGGCCCTTCGCCGGGCTGGTACAAAAGCGAGGCGTACCGGTCCCGAGTGGTGCGCGATCCGCGAGCAGTGCTGGCCGAGTTCGGCGTGACCTTGGACGGGGGTGTCGAACGTCACGGTGTGGGATTCCAGCGCGGAAACGCGGTATTTGGTGCTGCCACGGCGACCGGCCGGCACGGACGGCCTTTCTGCGGATGAGTTGGTCGACCTGGTTACCCGCAACGGTCTGATCGGCACCGCTGCGGTGTGAGTCACATCAGGCGGGTAGGGGTGGACCGAACCGGACCGGGACGCCGGG
>NZ_WOTO01000034.1 GCF_010993775.1 Fodinicola feengrottensis
ACGATCCCGAAATCGCAGTCCAGCCCAGTCTCGGAGCGTACGAGAAATCCGCCCCGAGGCCGTTGCGATCGGACTCGATTTCCCTCGCAGTACATAGAAAACGAAGGGCGTCAAGGTCGTACGCCGGGTTCGGGCCCGCACCGCGGCTGCCGCCGCTGCCGTGCATCACATAAGACGCGACGCCGGACGACTTCATAGTGTCCGAAGGTGCCGAAATCCGTACATCCGATCACCGTCACTGTGGACGGCACGGTTGTCGGCGGTCGGGGCGGGCAGCAGGTGATTGGTCGGGATCACCTCCAGCCAGTTTCGCCACCCAGATGAAGAAGAAGACGCTGACCGCTAGTGGCACGACGACCGGGGGCCGTTTTGATGCCGATGTTCTCCCGGACCTGGTCCTGGATCTGGCCGACCACAGTCTCCCACAGCAACTGCGGCTTGGACGGCACGCCGCTGCGTGCCCGCCGGCCGATCAGCAGCCCCGCGGTGTTGACCCATAAGCGCAGCGCGGCCGCCCAGAACTCGCCAAGCGCGCGACCGTCAGTCGCGTACAGACACAGCGCACGAAAACTCGCGAGGCTCATATCGCCGGCACCACGCCGCACTGCCCGATGACCTCGGGATCCGCCGAATCGACGACGAGATCCATGAACTTCGCGATCACCATGATGCCAAGCCTCCTTGTCTAGCGGTCGATTTCATCATGGCGGACACGTCTGACACATTCTCTCCTGCTAGAATTCATACCATGCTGCCAATTTTTCGTACGGACAGTATAACGGGAGGTGAAAGGGATGATCGAGGTCGGCAAGCACGTCACGGCGACCTTCCTGGGCATGACCTTCAACTTGGACACCATCGCCGCGACGCTGGTGGCCGGCGCGATCGTCGTCGTGTCCGGGCTGCTGATCGGCCGGCGGGCACGCAGCGGCGTGCCGTCCAAGCCGCAGTTGCTGTGGGAGACTGTGGTCGGCCAGATAGGACCAGGTCCGGGAGAACATCGGCATCAAAACGGCCCCGGTCGTCGTGCCACTAGCGGTCAGCGTCTTCTTCTTCATCTGGGTGGCGAACTGGCTGGAGGTGATCCCGACCAATCACCTGCTGCCCGCCCCGACCGCCGACGTGAACCTGACCTACGCGCTCGGACTGTTCACGGTTGTGGTGGTGCATGTCGTGTCGATCAGACAGAAAGGCGTGCTGCGCTGGGCCGTCGACATCGCCAAAGGACACGAGCCGGGGATGGCACCGATCTGGATCTTCGAGGAACTGACCCGCCCCTTCACGCTGGCGCTGCGGCTGTTCGGCAACATGTTCGCCGGCGGCATCATGCTCAGCATCATCGCGCTGCTGCCGATCTACGTGTTCTGGCTGCCGGAGATCCTCTGGAAGCTCTTCGACCTGTTCGTCGGGGTCCTGCAGGCGGTCATCTTCGCGCTGCTGATCATCCTCTATCTCGGCTTCCAACTGGACGAGGAGTAGCTTCGGCAACCGTGCAACACCGCGGCACGTTCATCGAGCAGGCCCGGCGGGCCCAGATGGTCCAGTGCGCGGTCGAGGAAATCGCCGAAAACGGCTACCCGGCCGCCTCGCTGGCCGCCATCGCCCGCCGGGCCGGCGTCAGTCGCGGGGTGATCTCGTACCACTTCGCCGACAAGGACGACCTGGTCGAGCAGGTCATCGCCGACTTCTACCGGCTAGGCGCTGCGTTCATCGGCGAGCGTCTGAAAGGTCTCACCGGCGTACGAGCGATCGTGCGGGCGTTCATCGAGGCGAACGTCGAGTTCTTCGCCGCCTATCCGGTGCACGTACGGGCGTCCCGGGACATCGTCCTCACCTACCGCACCGCGGCCGGCGCCCGGATCGACCAGCGTCGGCCCGAGGCCGCGCAAGGCCGGGCCGCGCTGCTCGACCTTTTCGCCCAGGGCCAGGCGTCCGGCGACCTGCGCCGCTTCGACCGGGAGGCGATGGCCACCGCGATCCGGGCCGCCGTCGATGGCGCGGTCCCCGAGCTGACGCTCAACCCGGACTTCGACCTCACCGCGTACGGCCGCGAACTGGCCACCACCTTCGACCACGCCATTCGTTCCTAAGCGGTCCCGCGTACGAGTGCGGAACTCATCCACCACTGGCTGGCGCTGACCGCGCTTTTACGATGAACGGGAGCCGGCAGCCGGCGCTGTTTGCGGGTTTGAGCGCTCGTACCAACGCGAACCCGAGCACCGCGACCACAGCGACGACACCGACCACGGTCATGCCGACGTTCAGCCGCTGGGTGACCTCGACGCCGACCAGGTAGCCGAGCGTCACCAGGCTGGTCGCCCACAGCACCGCGGACGGCACGTTGGCGAGGGTGAACCGGCGCCAGGGCAGCAACCGGCCGGACAGCCACGGGGTGAGCATCCGCGCGCTGACCAGCCACTGTCCACAGGCGACGGACAACATCGGGTGACGGACCAGATATCCCTGCACCCGCTCGGTTGATCCCGGCCGGCACCCGCGCCAACCACCGGGACGGCACCGCTCGCCGCCGGCGGCCGCGGAAATAGCCCACCTGCGGCCCGAGTACGGCGCCGACCGCGGCCGCCGCAAGCGCCGCCGCCAGGGGCACCATCCCGGCGTGGGCGCAGAACCCCAGTGCGAACAGCAGGGTCGTACCAGGCAGGAAGAATCCGATCGCGAGACCCGACTCCGGAATCAGCAGCAGGCCGGCGACCAGCAGCAGGACCGGGCCCTGCAGCGAGCTGAGGAATCCGACCAGGCCGGTCACCGGACCACCGGCCGCCGGCAGACGTAGGTCAGCGCCGGCGGCAGGTTGCGCCAGACCGTGCTGGTCACCACGACCTCGTCGAAAGCGTGCCGCAGCTGGCGGCGAAAACGCTGGCCTCGCGGCATCATCACCCCGGACAGGTACGCGATGGTGCTGAACGCCCCGCCGGGGCTCAGGACACCGGCGATCTGCCGTACGACCTGCGTCTGCAGTGCCGCCGGGAACAGCGTCCAAGGCAGCGCCGACACCACCGCATCGACCGCGCCCACGCCCGCGTCGGCCAGCAGTTTGCCCAGGTCAGCGGCATCACCAAGGAGAACTTCCAGGTCCGGCTTGGCGGTCCGCAAATGGGCCACCAGGGTCGGGTCGATCTCGACCGCCACGTGCCGGCCGCGACCTCCCAGCCGGCGCGAAATCACGTCGCTGACCGCGCCGGTGCCCGGCCCGAGCTCGACCACCACCGGGTCGCCGCTGCCCGGTACGACCTGCGCCAGCGCCGCGGACGACGCCTCGCCGGTGGGAAAGAACGTACCCATCTGGGACGGCTCCCGCAGCGCCGCGGCCGCGAACACCCGCCAGTCATGCTTCGGTCTATTGATCGTGCTCGTCATCGAGCCCTCCTCGGAATCCGTGACATCCCCTGCGTCAACCGTGCCGATTTGGACAGGTACGGCGCCATCGTGCTGCCCCATCTGCTGGTGGCGCGATTCCCTACCTTTCGTGGTGGGGTTAGCCCCACTGTGCCGATTCGGGTCACCGGGCCATGATCGACGGGAGGGAGGTGAACGGTGACCGAGCAGGTGCCCGCTTCTGCGGTCGGGCCGGGTTCCCGGCTGGGCCTGCGGCAGGGCGGGAGGGCGCTCGCCGGGCTCGGGCTGAACCTGTTCACCGGCTTCGTTGGCCTGTTCTTCCTGCTCATGGCGGGTATCGGGCTGGTCACCGCGATCGCTGGCGTCGGGCTGCCGATCCTGTACGAGGCGCTGCTCGGCATTCGCCGGTTGACCAGGCTGCAGCGTCGCTGGGCCGGTCAGCTGTCCGGGCGACCGCTGGCCAGCCCGTACGTCGGCGGCCTCGATCGCGGGATGTTCGCCAGTCTGCGGGCGGCGGCCCTGGATCCAGCCACCTGGCGGGACATCGGCTGGCTCGCCCTGCAACCCCTGGTCGCACTGGCTCTGGGCCTGGTGCCGCTTGCTCTGCTCATCAGCGCGTACAGCATCTTCGACTCGGCGATGGGGAACGGGCCTGCCCAGGACATGCTCGGGCTGGTGTTGATCAGCGCTCTGGTGGCGGCGACCTGGTGGTTGCTGCCGTGGCTGACCGCCGCCCAGTGCGCCTTCAGCCGCTGGCTGCTGTCACCGTCCAGCCGGACCGAGCTGACCGAGCGGGTCAGTCAGCTGTTCGCGTCCCGCGCGGACGCGGTGGACGCCCAGTCGGTCGAGCTGCGCCGGATCGAACGGGACCTGCACGACGGCGCGCAGGCCCGGCTGGTCGCGCTCGCGATGGACCTGGGGCTCGCCGAAAAGGCGATCGACGAGAACCCGGCGATCGCGAAGCAGCTGGTGTCCGCGTCCCGCGCGTCCGCCCAGCAGGCACTCGCTGACCTGCGCGGACTCGTACGCGGCATCCACCCGCCGGTACTGGCCGACCGCGGCCTCGCCGGCGCCATCGAGGCCGCCGCGCTACTGTGCCCAGTGCCCATCCGGCTGGACATCATCATTCCGGCCCGGCCAGAGCCGCCGGTCGAGTCGGCGCTCTACTTCGCCGCCGCCGAGGCGCTCACCAACCTGGCCAAACACAGCGACGCGACCCGAGGCTGGATCCGGCTGCGCTACCTCGACGGTGCCCTGCGGCTGGTCATCGGCGACGACGGCCGTGGTGGCGCGGCGCTGCAACCCGCCGGCACCGACGACTCCGGCGGGTTGGCGGGCATCGGACGGCGGCTGGCCGCCTTCGACGGCAGACTGGAGGTCGTCAGCCCGGTCGGCGGGCCTACCGAGGTCATCATGGAGCTGCCTTGCGCGTCGTCATCGCCGAAGACCTGAGCCTGCTCCGGGACGGGCTGATCCGGCTGCTGACCGCGAACGACTTCGACGTGGTCGACGCCGTCGACACCGGCCCCCGGTTGGCCGAGGCCCTGCGCCAGCACCGCCCGGACGTGGCCGTGGTGGACGTACGACTGCCGCCCACCCTCACCGACGAGGGCCTGCGGGTCGCCATCGCGGCCCGCCGCGAACAACCGGGCCTGCCGGTGCTGATCCTGTCCCAGTACGTCGAGCAGCTATACGCCCGCGAGCTGCTCTCGGACAACGCCGGCGGGGTCGGCTATCTGCTCAAAGACCGCATCGCCGACGTCGACCAGTTCGTCGACGCGGTCCGCCGGGTGGCCGCCGGCGGCACCGCCATGGACGCCGAGGTCATCTCCCAGCTGCTGTCCCGGCACCGCGCCGACCGCCCGATCGGCCAACTCACCCCACGTGAGCGCGAAGTCCTCGAACTGATGGCCGAAGGCCGCTCCAACGCCGCCATCGCCGGCCGCCTTTTCGTCACCGAGAAGGCCATCGGCAAGCACATCAACAATATTTTCGGCAAACTCGGCCTCGCTCAGTCCGAAGACGACAACCGCCGGGTGATGGCCGTCCTCGCCTTCCTCCAAGCCGACCCCCGCTAATGCCCAGCTGTAACGCGTACGAACAGCCGAGCCAAGAGGGGACGTAAGAAGGAGGGGAAAGGGGAAAGCATTTGAGTCAGCCACCGGATCCGGACGTGAGCCGGATCGGTCACGATCCCGACGCGTTCGAAGCCTTCTACCGCGCTCATGTCGAGGCGATCCAGCGGTTCGTCGCCCGCCGCGTCGAGGACCCGTACCTCGCCGCCGACCTGACAGCGGAGGTGTTCCTGGCCGCCATCGACTCGGCGCGTACTTACCGCGCGAGCCGCGGCCAGCCGATCGGGTGGCTTTATGGGGTGGCCCGCAATGTCATGGCCGCCGAACGGCGCCGGTCCGCCCGCGCGTTGCGGGCCGGGAACCGGGTCGCCGGGCGAGCCCTGGTCGACGGCGACGACCTCGTACGACTCGAGGAGCGCATCGACGCCGAGGCACGGACACGCGCGCTATACCGCGCGATGGATGAGCTGTCCGAAGCCGAACGCGCCGTGCTCGAGCTCGTCGCACTGGACGGTCTGGCCGTACAAGAAGCCGCGAAAGCCCTGGGCATAAGACCAGTGACCGCGCGCGTACGACTGCACCGCGCCCGCCAAACGCTCAAAGAACGGCTCTCCCCCGCCACCGCCGAACAGCTCACCATCCTGTCGGAGGCATCGTCATGAAGAACACGTACGAGGAACGGCTGCTCACCGAGCTGCGTCAGATCGTCGCCGAAAACGCCACCCCCGGTCCGGCTCGCCGGTTCGGCTGGAAGCCGCGACTGGTCGTCGGCGGGGGGGTCGCCGCCGCACTGATCGCGGTCGGCGCGGTCGCCGTCATCGAAACCACCGCGACGCCAGCTTTCGCTGTGGACAAAAACAATGACGGCTCAGTAAGTGTCACGATCAACAAACTCAGTGACGCCGAGGGTCTGCAGCGCCAGCTGATCGCCGCTGGCGTCCCGACGGTCGCGAAGTATCTGCCGCTGGGCAAGAAATGCTCGGACGACTGGTATCGGCCAGCTCCCAGCGGCTCGATGTACACCAGCATGCGGATAGATCAAGACCACGTCACCTTCACCATCGGCCGGTATCAGCTTGGAAAGGGCCAGACGCTGGTGATCTCCACCGAGGGCGGGGTGGCTCCTGGCCCGAACGGCAAGCCGGCCGACGTTTCCGGAATCGGTCTGGGAATCGCCCAAGGCCCGGTCGGGGTGTGTCACGTGGTCGACATCAAGGTCCCGCCACCCGGGACAGTCCGGCGCCGGCGGCGGCGCCGTCCGCGTCGACGGCAACGGATCCGGCAGCACACCGCTCAAGTAGCCCGTTCCCTCTCTCGGTACGGCCGCGTTGTCCGCATGCCCGCATGCGTGCTTTGGACGCACGCATGCGGGCATGCGGACATGGCGCGGTGACCGAAGGTGGCGGGCGGTCTCGTACGCTCACGGGTATGACCTCGAGCGAATCTCCGGCCAGTGCCTGGGGCATCGGCATCGCGACCGTGACCAACTCCGGGACCGTGCTCGACACCTGGTATCCGAGCCCCTCCATGGTGGTGGACCCCAACCGGTGCAGCAGCTGGGCATCGGCGACGGCGGCACGGTGGCGCTGGACGACGAGCAGGGCGAGGCGATGCTCGGCGTCTCCGGCGACCTGCTCGGCTCCGATCCGCGCCGCGGGGTGCACCGCGACCTGGTCGTCACCCACGTCCGGGACCTCGCCAACCCACCGGCCGACGCGTACGACGCCTATCTGCGGCTGCACCTGCTCTCGCACCGGTTGGTCGCGCCACGCGAATTGTCGATGGAAAAGATCTTCACCGTGCTGTCCACTGTGGTCTGGACGAGCATTGGTCCGTGTGCGGTGGAAAAATTCGAGACGACCCGGCTGCGGCTGCGGGCCGCAGGCATCGCGGTGCAGGTTTATGGCGTCGACAAATTCCCCCGCATGACCGATTACGTGGTGCCTTCCGGCGTACGGATCGCCGATGCCGACCGAGTGCGGCTGGGCGCGCATTTGGCTGACGGCACCACTGTTATGCACGAGGGATTCGTCAACTACAACGCGGGGGCACCCTTGGCGCCGCCATGGTAGAAGGCCGCATTTCCGCTGGCGTGGTGGTCGGCGACGGCTCGGACATCGGCGGCGGATCGTCGATCATGGGTACACTTTCCGGCGGTGGCACCGAAATCGTACGGGTCGGCGAGCGCTGCCTGCTGGGCGCGAATGCCGGCATCGGCATTTCCCTGGGAGACGACTGCGTCGTCGAGGCCGGCTGTTATATCACCGCTGGCACCAAAGTCCTGCTGACCGATGGCCGAGTGGTGAAAGCGCGCGAGCTTTCCGGTGTTTCGGGTCTGCAGTTCTGGCGGAACTCGCAGTCCGGTGCGATCGAGGCCCGCAGTCGTACCAGCGAAGGCATCGCACTGAACGAGGACCTGCACGCGAACTAACTGCCCGAACGGGCCGACGTTAGGGATAGAGAATTTTTCCCTTAGTGGCCGCGATATGCGGATTTTGGCTGCGCCTGTCTACTTTGGATCCCGCGGGCCGCGTCAACACAACAGGCCTGGGCAATACCGGACAGGTAGCCTCGCATTTCTCGGTCACTCTATGAGGGAGATTTCATGCTGACTGCCCACCGCGGTCGACTGGCCACCGCCGGCGCGACCACGCGCTGCTGGCCGGCGCGGTCGCACTGGCGATCGCCGGCTGCGGCCCGACCAAGGGCGTCACGGCCGCGCCGGCCACCAGTGCCCCGGCCACCAACGCGCAGGTACCCGCGTCCGCGCCGCTGCCCAACCCGTGCGACGGCATCACGGACGCCGACATCACCTCGCTGACCACCCTGCCGGTGGACACGGACGGCAACGGCAATGGCGCCCAGCCGTACAAGGACGGCGACTCGCAGCGGGAGTGCGCGTGGGGCCTCAAGGGCGGCCATCTGCTGCTCGGTGTCCAGCACACCACCAAGGCGGAGTTCTCCCCTCCCGGCGCGGCGACGACCGTCGACGGCATCGGCGACCAGGCGTATTTCATCAAGGCCAACAACGAACTGCACGTGCTGCACGGCACGCTGGAGATCGTGGTCAGCTTCAGCAAGGACAGCAGCCCGTCCGACGACGAGACCCTCATCCCGACCCAGAAGGCGCTCGCCAGCAAAATCCTGGAAAAGGTCGGCTCCTAGGACACTAGTGTCGGCCCATGGTGACTCGGCAGCGGCGGGACGAGGTTCGGCGGGCCAGCGAGCGGTTCCTGCAGATGCACGGGCCGACCGTGATGGCGGACCAGCTGACGGATCTTGCCAGCCGGGCGCGGGGGCGGGATCGTGACTCGTACGGCACCGGCGAGCTGATCGAGGAGCTGGAGGGCCGGCTGGCCGACCTTTTCGGCACTGAGGCTGCGGTTTTCCTGCCCAGCGGGACCATGGCCCAGCAGATCGCGCTGCGGATCTGGGCGGAGCAGGCCGGCCGTGACACGGTCGGGCTGCACCCGCTGACCCACCTGGAAGTCCACGAACTCGGCGCGGTCTGGGAACTGCACCGGCTCCGGCCGCGCTTTCTCACCCGACGCACCGCGCCAACCCACCCTCGACGACCTGGCCGCGGTCGCGGAGCCGCTGGGCAGCGTGGTGGTCGAGCTTCCGTTGCGGGAGGCCGATTTCCAGCTGCCGACCTGGGACGAGTTGTCGGGTTTCGCGGCGGCGGTGGGAGAACGTGGTGCGCGTCTGCATGTCGACGGTGCCAGATTGTGGGAAAGCACGGCACACCTGGGCCATTCGCTGGCCGAGATCGCCGGACTCGCCGACAGCGTTTACGTGTCGTTCTACAAAGTCCTCGGCGCGATGTCCGGCTCCGCCCTGGTCGGTCCGGCATCCTTTGTCGCCCAGGCTCGCCGTTGGCAGCGCCGCCACGGCGGAACGCTGTTCGCACAATATCCAGCCGTGTTGGGCGCACTGCGCGGACTCGACGAATACCTGCCGCGGGTGCCGACTTATGTCTCGTACGCCCAAAAACTGGCTGCCCGCCTCGCCGAACTTCCGCGCGTACGCGTCAACCCGAATCCCGTCCCACACACACCAACGGCTTCGCCGTCTACGTCGACGCCGATTCCGATCGCCTGGACGAAGCCACCGTCGCGTACGCGCAGAGAGAGAAGAAGACCACCACCTTCTGGTGGGGTCCGACGGTGGTCCCCGGCTGGTCGAAAACCGAGATCAGCGTCGGCGAGGCGACCCTGGGCTGGAAACCCGGCGAAATCGCCGACACCCTCCAAGAACTCGTCGACCGCGCCAGCTAGCCCAGGTGTTTCACCAGGAAGCGGGCCGGATCGGCGACCTCGTGCCGGACCCCGTCGTCGTCAAGGTAGTGGTATCGGTCCAAATACCGGCAGTCCACGTCCTGGTAGCCGATCCGAAGATAGAGCGCGGCGGCGGCTGGATTGTCGTCATCCACCCCGAGGCCGATCCGGTCGAAACCGCGCTCGACGGCGAGAGCCTCGGCGGCCCGGATGAACTGGCTGCCGATGCCCTGCGACCGGTGCTCGGCCGGCCAGATGGTCAGGCCGTTGATTTCAGGGCAGTCCGGAAAACGCCGCAGGACCTCCGGCGCTTCACAGCCCTCCCACCGAATCTCGCCGGAGCCGGTCGGAACGTCGTCCAACCAGGCGACCAGAAACGTGCCGACGCCCTGCTCCTGACGGCCAAACCGCATCTCGTTCACCTTGGTCCGTCCGGGACCGGGATGATATTTCTCCACACAGCTCGACATCCGCGGCCCGGCACTGCCGCAACTCAACCACCAACAACGGACACTCCCCCCGTCGGGACGACGACACAGCCGGCAAGTGCGTAAGACAAACTCGACTCTATCGCTGGCCTGCCGGCTGATCTCCCTGCCAGCTATCTACTTCTTCGGGCCCCGCGGTCCGCGCCTCGCGTTGTGGTACCTGTCGCAGTCAGCGCTCGGCCGCTGACCTGGGTCATGCTGGGGCACAGGCGTCCGCGACAAACTGGTCGCGGTCCATCTCACGCGGAAATTCTGGTCGCGGATCTGGCCGAAAAGATAGTCGGCCGCCCGCGGGATCATCGTGTGCGGCATGAACTGCGTGCTGCCCTTGGCAATCTCGATCGTACGAACCTGCCCGGCCCACGGGTAAACCTTGCCGAAGATTCGGCCGTGGATCGCCCCAAAACTGGCTGCCCACCTTGGCGGAGTCGCGTCGCCGTCATGACGGCCACGCGGCCGCGAGGTGCGTCAAGACGAAGTCAGCTCTTTCCCCGACCGGGACCAGTGGCAGCTCAACAAGATCGTAGCCATGATCCGCGTACGCACCAATGATCGCTTCGTACGTCCGCTGAGCTTCTGCGAAAGTCTGCTTACGCTCGGAGTCCTGGGCGTAGATCGCCGCCCAGGGTGGCGCGACGAAGACTTTCCGGTGGTACCGGAATTTCCTGATGGCGGCCTCGAAATGGGCCGGAACCGGACGCCGCAGGAGGCGCAGATATCCGGCGAGATCCGGCACCCCGCGATCGAAGAACACGATCCGGGCCGGATCGCGCTCAGCGCCACGATATGACCGCAACTCCCAGGTCAGCATGATTTCGGCGAACAGTGCGGTGTCGTCCCACGGCAATGCCAGGCCGCCGATCGCCACCTGCTCCCGGATAATCGCCCGCCCGGCCTCCTCGGTGATGCCAAAGCCTCGCCGGCCCAACGCCTCGATCAACGTCGTCTTCCCAGCCCCCGGCCCGCCGGTGACGACCACCAACCGATCCGGGTCTTTCGTTGCTACGTCAGCTGTTTTGTCGATCAAGGCACATCCGTTCGGCGAGGCCGCCCGCCGCCCAGCGTCGTGCACCCAGCACTGTGGACCCGACATTGCGGGAGCGGACAGAATTGGGATTTACGCTGGAGGAACCCTCAACAGCGGCGGCCGCACCAAACGGCCTACCGACCGACTCTAACGCACCAGCGCCTCGCCGTCAGCGACCGCCTCGGGGGCAGGTTCCAAACCTTAGGCCCGGAGGGACGCGTCGACGTACGCGACAGACTCAGCAGGGGTCGGCCTCGGCTTCGTCCTGGTCTCCCAGGATTACCTCCCGCGACTGGCAGGTTTGGCAGGGTCAAGAGGCGGGGGGTCGGCGGACTTTTTTGTGGGGGCAGGGGTGGGAGGTTGCCGTCCTCGTCGAGGTCGAACTCGCCGTCCTTGGCGCCCAACACGAAGGCGTCCCACTCGGCCTGAGTGAAGGTCAGCACCGGACCGTCCGGCTCTGCGCCGTTGCGCATGCAGATCTTGTCCTCGACGAACGCGATCTCCACGCGGCTCTGGTCGGGGTCGGCGTCGTCGCCTTCGGCGCTCTGCCAGACGGCGTTCGTCAGGTCCGGCTGGATCTTGATCTCGGGCTGCGGTTCTGCTTCGGTCACAGGACAAATCTACCGGCTCGGCGGCGATGAATGCGTACCAGGCATCCATCCTTCAAGCATGAAAAAGCCCCCGACGAACCAGCAACTGAGTCGATGGTTCGTCGAGGGCAAAGCCGAGCGGTCAGGCGGTAGAGCCACCGCGGATTCGTGTGAGATAGAGCGCGGCCGTCAGGCCGACCAGGATGATGCAGACGACGAGCGAGATTCCCCAGCGGATCCAGTCGACACCTGGCGTGCTGGCAACGTGGAAGAGTCCGGCGATGAAGTAGCCGATCAGCACTGCCACCACGCCGACGACGACGGTCAGCCACCACGGCATGGCCTGCCTACCCGGCATGACCAGCCGTGCCAGAACTCCGATGATCGCCCCGGCGATGATCGTCGTGATGATTGTCCACATGACGTGCCCCCTCTGCGAGCCGGCGATGTGCCCTCGCGATAGTTGTACCGCTTACCGCGTTGGCTCGCCCCTCGAGCGATGGCCCGTTATGCGTAGTACGTCCGGGATTGACTGACCAGTCGGTCACCTGGGTGAACAGTATTCGCAGCTCACCGGGCCTTGGTGAGAACCTGACTTATTTCTGCGCGGTCAGCCGGGCCGCGGCCGCGTCGACCCGCTCATCGGTGGCGGTGAGGGCGATGCGTACGTGCCGGCCGCCCGTTGGGCCGTAGAACTCGCCCGGCGCGACCAGGATCCCGCGCTCGGCGAGGAAGTCGACGGCCGCCCAGCAGTCGTCGCCGCGAGTCGCCCACAGGTAGAGGCCGGCGTCGGACTGCTCGACGGTGAACCCGGCGGCGCCGATCGCCGCTCGCAGCACCTCGCGTCGCCGGCGATAACGTTCGCGCGCTGCTCAGCGACGTGCTCCTGGTCGCCGAGGGCGGCGACCATGGCGGCTTGTACGGGGGCGGGGACGATCATGCCGGCATGCTTGCGGACTTCTAGCAATCGCTTGATAAGTGCCGGGTCACCGGCCACGAAACCGGCCCGGTAGCCGGCGAGGTTGCTGCGCTTGGAGAGCGAGTGCACTGCGAGGACACCGTGGTGGTCGCCGTGACACACGTCCGGGTGCAGCACGCTGACCGGCTCTGTTTCCCAACCCAGCTCGATATAACACTCGTCCGACACCACGATCGCGTCGCGCTCGCGGGCCCACGCGACCACCTTGGCCAGGTGCTCGGGCGGCAGCACTCGACCTGTCGGGTTGGACGGCGAGTTAATCCAGACCAGGGCGGGCGACCGGGGGCCAAGAGCCGTCGTGCTGTCGGCACGTACCAACTCGGCGCCCGCGAGACGTACGCCCACGTCATAAGTGGGGTAGGCCAACTCCGGCACGACGACCGTGTCACCAGCGCCGACGCCGAGCAGCGTGGGCAGCCAGGCGACCAGCTCCTTGGAACCGATGCTGGGCAGCACCCCATCGATGCCCACCGCGGCACCGAGCCGCTGGGTGCACCAGGCGGCCATCGCCGCACGCAGCTCCGGCGAACCGATGGTGGTCGGGTAACCGGGAGCGTCCGCGGCCGCCGCTAGCGCCCGCTGTACGACGACAGGCGTCGGGTCGACAGGCGTACCGATGGAGAGGTCAACCAGTCCGTCCGGGTGGACCGCCGCGGTGCGCTTGGCTGGCGCGAGGCGGTCCCACGGAAAGTCGGGGGGAGCTCGATGGCCCGCCCGCCTACTCGCCCTGCGGCGGCAGCGCGGCGACCAGCGGATGGTCCCGCTCGATCTTGCCGAGCTTGGAGGCGCCACCCGGCGAACCCAGCTCGGAGAAGAACTCCACGTTGGCGGTGTAGAAGTCCTTCCACTGGTCCGGCACATCGTCCTCGTAGAAGATGGCCTCGACCGGGCAGACCGGCTCACACGCTCCACAGTCGACGCACTCGTCGGGGTGGATGTAAAGCATCCGCTCGCCCTCGTAAATGCAGTCGACAGGGCATTCCTCAATGCACGCCTTGTCGAGCACATCGACGCAGGGCTCGGCGATGACGTAGGTCACGGATGCGGTCCTCTCGCTGCGGTTACGACACAAACCGTACGCGATATCGCGTTCTTACTGCTTAGTATCCTGCTCGGCCGAGCATGTTTGTAGTCCGGGGGTTAATGGTGGCATGGGACACAGCAGCGGTGGACGACCTTGAGCTGGAACGAGTCGCGGCGCGGCGGGCGGCTGGCCGGGCCTGGAAACCAGGTGGCTGGGCGACTGGCGGCTGCGAGCTGGCCGAGGCTTCACCGGCCGGGCCAACTCGGCGCTGCCACTGGGCCCCCCCGGCCGGCCCGTTGGCGAGGCGCTGACGGCGGTGGCCGGTTGGTACGGGCAGCGAGGGCTGCCCGCGATGCTCCAGGTGCCGTTGCCCGTACGGGCCGAGCTGGTGCGGCCGCTAGAGGACGCCGGCTTCGTACGCGGACACGGGGCTCGGGTGTTGACCGCTTCGGTGTCGTCGGTGGCGGAGGCGGTGCGTACGGACCTGCCCGCCATCGAGTGGGCCGCCGCGCCGGACGATGGCTGGTTGTCGCTCTACCACTACCGCGGCGGGGACTTGCCGGACAGCGCGGTGCCGGTGTTGGTGGCCGGCGCGGACGTACGCTTCGGGACGCTGCGGATCGACGGTGCGGTGGCCGGGATCTGCCGTACCAGCTCGGCGTCGGGCTGGCTGGGGGACCTGACCGCCGTCGAGGTGTCGCCGGTGTTCCGGCGGCAGGGGTTGGCCACCCACCTGCTGAGGTCAGCCGCCGCCCGTACCGACGCCGAGGGTGTGTATCTGCAGGTCGAGCACGGAAAAACGCGACGGCCTTGGCGCTCTACGCACGCTGCGGCTTCACCGTCCACCACGAGTATTTCTACTGGCGTCTGGACGCCCTCTAAGAGGGTGTCTGGGAACTGTGGTGGGTCGAGAGTCGAGATCCAGGTGTTGTCTGGTGGTGCCGCCGGATCGAGTGCATACCGGTGTTGTATGTGCTCGGTCCGGCGGTGCCGCCAGGCGGGGCCTGGGCTCGGCTATCGCCCGCCACAGTTCCCAGACACCCTCTTAAGAGCGTGACGAGGACTTGGTGGGCTTGGACGGCTTAACGTTGTGGTGGGTGTGCGACTGCCGGCGGGACACCGACGGCTTCACCTCGGACTGCACCTTCCAGGCGCGGCTGACCGGGTCGAGGCCGGGGCGATCGCACCGAGCACACCGGCCGCGAAGCCGATGATGAGCAGGCCGGCGTGCAGGGCGAGCTGCAGCCCGGTGGCGGTGAAGTCAAAAGACGGCTTGCCCGAGATGTACGCGGCGGCGAAGACCACCAGCAACGTGGACACCATGGTGACGAGTAGCAGGTCCAGGGCGGTGGGCAGCAACCGCTGCTGACGCGCCAGCCAGAAGCCGATCACCGCGGCGGCGACCACCGCGACCAGCAGCGAGATCAACGCCGGCGTCAGCGCGTCGACCGAAGCCGGCAACACGAACCGGCTGATCGCCCGGGCGATCACGTTGACGACCACGATGATCACCGTGGCGATCCCGATCCGGATGAGCCGCGATGACAGCGCTGGGGACATGCGTACCTCCGTGGCCGGCGGTGCGGCCGAGTCTGACAGTGGAAAGTACGCAGATCCTAGGCGCTCAGGTCACCGCCGGTCAGCCAGACCGGCAGACTTGACCTCAGCTTTTCCGATCTGTGGCCGATCGGGCCGAGCACCGATGAACAGTCCGACCGCGAAGGCGACCGCGCCGACGAAGACGGTCGCCAGCGCGACCCAGTCGTTGCCGACGATGACCAGGTCGCCCGCGCTCGTCTGGGTGCCCAGCAGGGCGATCGCCGCGAACCACGAGATCGCCGGCGCGACCGGCGCGAGCTTGTTGCCGGTGACATACCTGGTCCAGAGCGCGATGCCGGCATTGGCCACGATCGCCACCAGGATGGCGATCGGCACCCGCATCTCACCGGCGCGCAGCGGAATGAGGAAACCCTCGACCACGCCCGCGCCGAAGCCGGCGACGACCGCCACCACCCCACCGACGATCGCGATGACGAGGTTGGCGAGGCGTTTCACGCCCGGAGCGTAACTAAACGTCCAACCCCGCGAAGAGGTCGGTCTCCCAACCGCGCTCGTCGGTCTCGCCACGCTCGCCGTACGCGAGAGTGAAGTGTTCGGTGGCCCGGCCACCCATCTCGGCGACCTTGAACAGCCAGTCGTCGGTGGCGATCTGACTGGCGTGCGCCCGCATGGCGGCGAGCTTGTTCGGGACATACTTCTCGCCGTCGATCGCGGCGGCGATCAGCTCGTCCGGCGTACCGAAAGGGAGGTCGTCGACGGTCTTGATGTCCTTGAACGGGTTGTCGGCCGCGTCCGCGAAGTGCTGGAGACCCTCGAACATCTCTTTCTTGGGCACCGCGACCCAGTAGATCTTGGAGACCTGCCAGGGCTCGCCCTCGCCGGAGTCCTTGCCGGCGAGCTCGACCGCGCGCATGGCGACCCGGTGGGCCTGGATGTGGTCCGGGTGGCCGTAGAAGCCGTTCTCGTCGTACGTGATGACGACCTGCGGCCGGATCTCCCGGATGATGGGCACCAGGTAGTCGGCGGCGGTCGCGTCCACATCCGCTTTCCAGAAGCAGCGCGGATTGTCGTTGGCCGGGGTGTCGATCATGCCGGAGTCGCGGAACCGGCCAGGCCGCCGAGGAATCGGTGATCGGTCACCCCGAAGGCGGCGCAGGCCTTCTCCAACTCCCCGATCCGGTAGCCGCCCAGCTGGTCCGCCTGGTCCGCGGCGAGCTGCGCGAGCTCAGGCACCCTGATCTCGCCCTCCTCGCCGAGCGTGCAGGTCACCAAGGTCACGCGCGCACCCTCGGCGGCGTATTTCGTCATCACCAGACCGCTGCCGGTCGTCTCATCATCCGGGTGCGCATGGACGAGGAGCATGCGGCGGGCCGGGAGCTGATGACTCACTCATACCGACGAGCGTACTTCGCAGCACCGACAGTCCAGCCGCCTCGGTGCTGGGCACATCGGCTTTGGTCGTAGCCGAACTCAAGTGACGTGTTGACAAGAAACGAGTGTCGTCGCCGCCGACACGCCGGTTGGTGCGCGAAATTGTCGTACGTGTCTGTTTTTCTGTCCCCCTCCCTTTGAACGGGCGGGGGGTGGGTCGAGAGGTGGACCTTAATTTTTAGTTGAACATTGGTCCTCAAACCCGCCCCCCACCCGTTCTTGGGTGGGGGTGATTTTTCGGGGTGGGTACGACAGTTTCGCGCCGCACTCTGTCGAGGCTTGAGAATTTGACGCACTTTGTGAGCTATTTGTCCGGTTTGGATGGCTGGTTGGTCGTCGAGTGCGGCACAATGTCCCGCACTCGATGTCGAGTGCGGGACATTGTGCCGCGGTCGATGAGTCGCACGACCGGTCCAGCGGAGAAAACCCGGTTTAGCAGCGCAGGCGGGGTGCGAGGGCCGGTGGTGGTGGGCGGGGCGGTTGGTGTACGTGCGCTCGATGAAGGCGACCAGGCGCTCCACGTCCTCGACCGTGGAGACCAGGCCGAGCGACACCCGGACGGCGCCGCCGGTGGGCAGGCCGAGGCGGGTGAGGTAGTCGTCGATGGTCCGCGGGCGGCGGCCGATGGTGCCCCGGAGCGTACGGCGAGTGATGGCGAAAGCGTCCTCGCCGGCGCCCGGATTGCAGAGCAGCCGGTACGCAGCGAAATGCCGGCGGCGGCGGATTCGGTGGAGACCAGCCGCTCGTCGATGAGTACGCCGGTGGGGTCCACGATGTTGAAGGTGACCGTGCCGCCGCGACCTACGGTGGTGGTAGGGCCGTAGATGCGGATCATCGGGCGGGAGTTTTCGTGGCGCAGCGACCGAAGTCGCTCGAGCAGCCAACCGGTCAGGGAGCGGACGCGGCGGCGGATCAGGTCGACGCCGATTTCCTGGATCCACCGGATCCCGACCTCGATGTCCGGGATAGCAAGGAAATTCAGCGTGCCGTCCTCGAAAGCGGACTCGTCTTCGGCCAGTACGTGCCAGTTTCCCTGCACGCTCACGGCCTGGATCGTGCCGCCGGCGAACCACGGGCGACGCAGTTGGGCGAGCGCGTCGCGGCGGGCCAGCAAGCAGCCAACGCCGGTGGGATAGCCGAAAACCTTGTACCAGCTGACCGGTACGAAATCCGGTTTGACCACGCTGAGATCGAGCGGATTCGTCGGCACGTACGCGGCCGCGTCCAGCAGCACCTGATAGCCGCGGCTATGCGCGAATTCGACCCAGTCCAACGGATGCTGCACGCCGGTGAAATTGCTTTGCGCCGGATAACAGAAAAGCCCGCGGCCGCGCAGCGTCCGGTCAATATCGGCAAATGACACTCGCAAATCGCCACCGCGCGACGGAACGTACCGTACGGACGCGCCGGCCGACCGGGCGAACTGCCGGATCCCGTTCACCGAATTGTGGTTGTCGAAAGTCAGCACACAGCGGCGGCCGCGGAAATGGTACGACTCCCCCACCAGCCGGCAGGCCGCCGAGGCGTTCGCGGTGAAAATCGCCGCGTACTCGGCCGGATCGGCGTTGAAAAAGGAAAGCACCGCACGGCGGGCGCTCTCGACCAACTCGGTGGACGCCCGCGAGGTCGGGTTTTCCGAGTGCGGGTTGCCATAACAGCCGGACCTCAGCCGATCGGCGTGCGCGCGATACTGCGACTCCGCCGCGACGCCCGCACCGGTGTAGTCGAGATAGATCCCGCCGCCCGCATCCAGATGGCTGTATTCGTTGGCCCGCAACAGATCCAGGGCGGCGGTGTCAGCATATTCGGGATGGCTGGCCAGGAACCCCGGTGGTACCGGTGCCAGACCGGTCATCGCACCGGCCTCCCGCCGCGCCGCGCGGCCTTGAGGGTAAGGATCAACCAGCAGGACACCAGGAAAACCACTGCCATGCCACCGATAATCAGCCAGTCGACCCAGGCCGGCCGGGAGAAGGTGTCCTCATAGGACGCCAGCAGCGGCGCGCCGAGCGGGGAGGCGCCACTGCTCCACAGTTTTTTTCCACCCCGGCGGTGTGGCCGAGCGCCTCGAATGCCCAGCGGTTCGACATCACGTAGCTCATCCAGCGGCCGACCAACGCCATCACCGGCACCGGCAGGAAAGCGCCGACGAAAAGGACCTGCGGGAAACACAGCATCGGCAACATGAGCGTTGCGTTGCCTGGCCCGGCTCGGAAACCGCGGCCGAAGCCAGGAGGCCGAGCGCCATCGCGCACACCGAGGCCAGCAACAGGGTGCCGAAAAGCTCTGCCAATTGACCAAAATCACCCTTCGGCAACCGGTCCGTCCAGCGCAGCACCGCCAACAGCAGGGCGTCGACGAGAATCAACAGCGGCAACAACGCGGCGAGTTTGGACAGCACGTACGGCCAGATCCGTACGCCGGCAAACCGTTCTCGGAAGAAGATCGGGAATTCCGTACAGATCTGCAACAGCCCATACGTCAGACCGAAGAAGAACCCGCCGAATGCGATCCAGAACAGGATCATCGCCGACGTGTTCGGGATCGGATGCACGGGATCGAAGGCACCCGGCTTGAAAAGCATCAGGAACATCAGCAGGATCGCCACCGGCGACCCCAGCACGATCAACAGGGTCAGCCGGTTGTGGACGAGGATGTCCAACGCTCGTACGGTCAACAGGAACCACTGCCGAACGGTCCAACCCGGCGCTCCTGCACCAGCTGCGGTTCCAGGATTTCGTTGAACGGCTCGGAAACGGACGTGGCCGTCGGGATGGCGAACAGGTCCGTACGACCGGCCCGGTCGTCGGCGAACCGGCGCAGCCAGTAGTCCCGGTTGTGCTCGACCAGCCGGGTGTAGATGCCGGTGATCGCCGGCACATCGAAGAACTCGCGCGCTTTCGCCGGTGTTCCACCAAACGCCAGCCCGCCGCCGCCGCCGCGATCACCAGCACCTCGTCGCAGAGGTCCACGTCCGGGGGATTGTGACTGGTCATGATCACCGTACAACCGGAGTCCGCGATTCGCCGCAGCGCTCGCATCAACTCGGCCGCGGTCGCCGGGTCGAGCCCGGAAGTTGGTTCGTCCAGGAAGAAAAACCGCGGCCGTGCCAGCAATTCGACAGCGATGCTGGCTCGCTTGCGCTCCCCACCGCTCAACCGGCCAACCCGGACCTTCTCCCGGTCTTTGAGCCGCGCAGCACACGGTCAAAGCCGAGTCGACCGCCTCCTCGATCTCCGCATTTCCCACGCCGGCGGGCAACCGCAGCCGAGCCGCATAGCGCAAGACCCGCCCCAGCGGCAGGTCGCGGTGAATGATGTCTTCCTGCGGCACGAAACCGAGTGCACCCGACCCGAGCCGGCGCGGCGTACGACGCCGGTGCTCGCCGGGCGCAGGCCGGCCAACGTTTCCAGCAAAGTCGTCTTTCCCGCGCCGCTGGGCCCAATGATCGCGACCAACTGACCCGGCTCGACCACCAGCGACATCGTCCGCAGGATCGTCTGTTTGCCGCGTACGACCTTGCTAATCCGGTCAGCCGTCAACCGACCGGCCACCGCGCTCTGCGGCGCGGCCACGACCGCCGGCACGGCCGGGATGGCGGTCGGGCCTGCCGGCATGGTCGCCGCCGGCACCACCACGGGCATCGCCGTGGTCTGCGACGAGACTCCCGCGGACGCGGGCTCCGGGCGTACCACTGGCTGCGCGTCGTCGTCGTCGGCAGCGTCGGACGGGTGACCGGCGGCAGCACCGAAGGACCCGCCGGCCGAATGACGGCCGGCGGTGCGGGCGGCTTGCCGGGCCGCACCACCGGAGGCATCAGCGACGGCACGGTCGCCGACGCCGGTGGCCGGCCCGCTGGCGGCCCAGGCTGAGCGGTCGGGGGTACGGCCGAAGGCGGCTCGGTTGGTCGAGCGGGCGGCCCTGCCGGTGCGCCTTGCGGCCCGGCCGGTCGGGCCGGCTGAGCACCATGTTGTCCCGGCTGTCGACCGCCCGGCCCGGTGGCGGGCGACGGTGGTCGTACGGCAGCGGGTCCCGCCGACGGCCGTACAGCTGCCGGCGAGGACGGCCGCACCGCGCGGGGTCCATCGGCTGGTCCCGCAGGGGGTGCGGTCGGCCGAGCGCCCGGCGCGGACGGATCACCGGCGGATCCGGCAGGCGCGGGCGGCGCGGTGGGCCACTGCGGCACCGCGGCGGCGGCATCGGCTGGTTCGTCCGGGTGTACGGCCGAAGGACCACCAGCAGCGGGCGACGTGGGCCGCTGGGCGGGGGACGGAGAGCCGGCTGGCGGCTGAGGGCGCGAAGCGCTCATAGCGGTGAGACTACGGACGGAACGGGCACCTCGGAATCGGATATTCGGCCGGATCCGGACGCCTCGGCAGGCCCGTTTGCGGCGCCATTTGACAGCATGGCTGGTGATGCTCCTCTGGTATCTCAACTGAGCCGACCCTACGAATAGGGGTCTTACCTGCAAAGACACGCCGGATGGCGCGAATACTTGCGTAGCATAGCGCTTTCAGTCAAGATACCGCTATGGCCTTCACCGCCGCCGAGCTACACACACTGCTCACCTCGTGGGCGCTGCACCTCCGCGCCGAACGCAAGTCGCCGAACACCGTATCCAGCTACACAACCGGCGTCCGGCTCTTTCTCGACTGGGCCGCCGAGACCGGCACGCCACCTGCACTGACCAAGGACATGCTGGCGCGTTCACCGTCTCTCTACTAGATGGTGGGGCCGAACCGGCGACGGCACACAACCGACACAGGTCGGTCAAGCGGTTCTCGGCGTGGCTGGCGGAAGAGCGTGAGATCCCCGAAGACCACCTGGTCAACGCGCGCTCCCCGAAGGTCGACACGAAGGTCGTCGATCCGCTCACTTTGGATGAAGTGAAAGCGTTGATCAAGGCGTGTGACGGCCGGGATTTCCGGGAACGTAGGGACGAGGCGCTGGTGCGTTTCATGGCTGAGACCGGTACCCGCGCGGGTGAGACTGCCGCGTTGACGTTGGATGCGGTCGACCTGGCCGCCGGGCGGGCGACAATCGAGCGCGGCAAGGGCGGCCGCGGGCGGGTGGTGCCAGTCGGACCGCGCACAATACGCGCGCTGGACCGGTACCTCCGATTACGGGACAAGCATCGGCTCGCAGGCAGTCCCGCGTTCTGGCTCGGCGATCGAGGCAAAGGGTTCAGCTATCCCGGCCTGTACCGAGGCATTGAAGCATCGCGCGGAACTGGCCGGTCTTAAGGACTTTCACCCGCACCGGCTCCGGAACACTTTCGCAACGCGTTGGTTGGCCGGTGGTGGGTCTGAGGGTGGTTTGATGGCGGTTGCTGGTTGGCAGCGCCGCGAAATGCTGGACCGGTACACGCGAGCGACGCAATCCGACCGGGCCGCCGAAGAAGCCGCCCGCTTGAATCTGGGGGACCTGTGATGACTGCTGATCGAACCGAGTCGAAAGTGCTTTGCGACCGGTCCAAGCGCCCCCATGTGATTGGCCAGGTAGTCGCGGCCGCGAGCGGACGGGCCGTGACATTCGCTGAATACGTGCCGCCGGGTGATCGGGAATTGCCGTGGTCGCGGGTCGCCGCTGATAGCCCGGACGCGGATTCTCTGCGAGTGGCGTGGTGTCGGCATTGCCGCCGGCAGTTCCCGCTGGTGCCCGCCGATCTCCTGCGTCAGCGCGAAAAAACTGTGACTCTGTGGCCGACCCCGACTCTGGACGATCCTTTCTTTGACGCGTCGATCGCTCGGCGTGTCATTCCCGGCAAGTAGAAGCACACCGCTGTAAGGTTCCCGTACTGCCGCTCTCCCGTAGGGATCTGAGGAACAGTTCGGATTGGCAACCGGCGACTCCTGATCGACAGGACTCGTCGTGCCTGGAAAACCCTCCCCCGAAGTCGCACACCTCCGAGCGAAAATCGCCGCCGAGACATCCTGGTCTCGCACCGTCGACCGCTCCGCGCGCACCCGCCCTGCCCGCGAGGCAAGCCTCAAACGGTTCGAGCAGCAGGTTGACCCGGATGGAACGCTACCGCCGGCCGTGCGTGCCCAGCGCGCCGAGCATGCGAAACGTGCGTACTTCGCCAAGCTGGCGTTGCTGTCCGCGCACGCCCGCCGCCGGAACAAGACTGCGGACGGTGCCGCATGAGCGCGGAAAACGGCCCCCCGGGGGGAACCGCCTCCCAGACACCCGCCGCCGCAAGCCGCGAACCGTCACGCCGATTCTACCGCGTGACCTGCTGAAACCCGTGATAATCCCGCGCGACTCCGCTGAAGACGTGATCGTTCACTACGAGATTGGGTTTTCCGATGGGTACCGGCGCGCCATAAATGACGTGTGCGAGAACCGGATCTCAGAACTATGGTGCCCTGCCCCGGAACTGGACGCGGGACGCGCGCGCCGGCTCGGGCTGTCGGAGCGCCCGCGGTGACCGGGCCTCTGCACTACGAGGCGGACGAGCTGGACGAGCTGGACCAGGCGCCGCCGCTGTTCGTAGACGTGGCAGCGTTGCTGGCCGGCGGCATCCCGGAGCCACCCAAACCGGTCCTGCTGACGCGGGAGGACGGGCATTCTCTTTTCTACGCGGGGAAAACGAACATTCTGTTCGGTGACCCGGAGTGCGGCAAGTCGTGGATCGCATACTCGGCGGTCGCGGAAGCGCTGACCGACGGCCGGCGAGCGGCGATCGTTGACGCGGACCACAACGGAGCCGCCGAGATCATTCCCCGCCTGTTGGCGCTCGGGGTGCATCCGAAGATCCTCGGTGACCAGGACGTGTTTCGCCTTGCTGAGCCGGAGGAGTCCGAAGAGTTGCTAGCCGTGGTCGGGGAACTACGGGATTGGCGGCCGGCTGTTGCCGTAGTGGATAGTTTGGGTGAAATCATCCCGATGTTGCGGCTGTCGTCGAATAGCCCGGATGAGTACACGCAGGGCCACCGGTTGACGTTGAGCGCGCTGGCCAGCTCCGGCGCGGTCGTGGTTGCGATCGACCACTTGCCGAAGTCCGATGACGCCCGCGACAGGGGCGCTACGGGGACGCTGGCAAAACTTCGGGCGATCAACGGCGCCAGTTACCGCGTAACGGTGGCTGAGCCGTTCTCTCCGGGCCTGGGGGGCGCGGCGAGCCTCGTTGTCCACAAGGACCGCCCTGGGGGCGTGAGGGAGCACTGCACGGGCGAGAAACGGACCCCTGGCGGGCCGGTACATCCTGGACGCGCTACCGAACGGTGGGGTGCGGTGGCGGATCGTCACCGCGACCTTGCCGCTACCACCGATGGACCGTTCGTACGCCGACGTGGCTGAAGTCGACGCATTGGACCCGCCGCCGAAATCCAAACGCGACGTGATGGACCGCACCGGTTGGGGCAGCGGACGGGCTCTCAGAGCGCTCCAAGACTGGCACAAGATGCAGTCTGATGAGGCGCGGTCCGGGGGGTGGTCCGGGTGATCATTTTGCTTCTCGTAAACGTGCAGGCCAGGGGGCGGTCCGGCGGTCCCCCTTATAGGGGGGGGGACCACCGGACCACCGCCCTGGGAAGTGGTCCCGGACCGGTCCGGGACCGGTCCGGACCACTCCTTTGACAAAAACCCCCACCAACTGACAGGAGACCGCCGCCATGTCCGCCGACCGCACCTCAACCACACGCAACTGGTTCGTCTATGGCATCGCCATTGGCGTTTCAGCCGGCCTCAACGCGGGGGCCCCCTGATCGTCATCATCAGCCAACACATCTGGGGCTGACCGCCGGCGGACCTGGCCTGCACTGAGCGCAGGTCGGGTCCGCCGGACTGTCACTGCTCCGCGTAAAAGGACACGGTCGCGAGGCTGAAATAGTTGACGCCGCCGGTTACGACAGCCGGTCCTTGCCAGACGATTTGACCAGCGCTGTTCACGTCGACGCGACCGAACACGTTGGCGCCAGCGTTTGTCCCGGCGACCGCGAACACCTCCGTACGTCCGGCGGCCGGACGAAACCCGGCAGGCAGTGTGGCGACGACCGCGCCCACCACCGACGCGGCACCACCAGTCACTTGCCCGCGCAGCGAGACACGCCCAAATGCGTCCCGGAAATACCCCGCCGGCGAGCCCCCGTCCTTGAAGCCGTTGACGTAGCTGGGTCCGGTCCAGGTCAAGGCGACGGTACCGCTCGCCGGCTGCAATGGCTGGCCGGCGATCTTAGGGGTGTGCGCGCCGCCGGGATATGGGGCGAGATTGCCGTCAAGATAGACGTTGCTTGCGCTCATGAAGATGGTGTCCGCGCTAGTGCTCAGCACCTCCGGCGTGGTCGCTCCGCCGACGATGACGTTGTCCCCGAGAAGACCGATTCGGCAGCCGAGACCGTCCGCGTTGTCGCCCTTGTTTCGCAGCAATATCTGCGATTGAGTGTCACCGACCTGGTTCGCATTCCAGGGCGAGAGTAGCGCCACACTAGCGCGAGTCGCGTCCGTTCCCGATGGGATGGTCCCGATAGCACCAGGATTCCAGGCCTGCCCACTGACGTTCTTGGGCTCCAAAGCTATCCACGCGCCCAAAAAAGGACCGCTAGTGGTCGAATAGCTGCCAGCGAAAGTCTTCACCTGCGAGCCGTCAGTGAACGTCACGATGACCGTTCCACCGTCGATCAGCAAGGACGCAAACTCAGCGGTGCCGTCCGCGTTGACCGACCATCCGGTCGACCCGGCCACATAGTTCGGACTCTTGATCGCACTTCGAACCAGCGCGGTGCCGGCGACGATCGGGTTGCTGAAGGGCACGGTCACTGCTCCAAGGGTGCTTGGCCGGGTGGGTACTGGACGACCTGACATACCAGCGTTGCCCTTGCGCCCGCGTCCCCACCGGCCCACACGCAAAACAACGTCTCGCCCTGGCGGAGCACGATCCGCGTGTTGGAAGAGTCGTTCGCGCCCGTGTATGAGCCTTCGATGAAGTTCACTTGGGCCGGGAAGTTCTTGAACAGCTTCGCGGTCGGTTGCAGCGTCGAACTGGACACCGAAACGCCCATGTTCACCAGGACCCAGTCACCGCCGGTCGGGGTGATGAGCACCTGCCCGGCGCCCGTCGCGTCCAGGGTCACTGACGATGCCTTTGGAAATTGCTGCTGCACTTACATCGCCGCCTGACGCTGGGCTGTGCGGGTCGCGGTGATCTTCGAGACGTGCGACGGGGATAGCTTCGTGGCCCGGGCGATGACTCGGATCCCCATCCGATCCGAAGCGTCCGCATCCTCGATCTCCCGGTCCCGTGCCTCTCTGTCCTCGGCTGCTATCTGGGCAGAGATCCGGGCGGCCTCGGCGAGTGCTTCGAGTCTTTCAATTGTTGCCATGTAGAACACCCTTCAGGGCCTGCAACGGATGCTAAATTCCTACCTCAAGGGTACCCCTACCCCGTACTAGTAGCGAACACTGATGTTAGGTGTCGGAACAGAAAGCAGGGTGTTCGTGACTGACACACCGAAACTCAGGGTTCGGGGTGCCTGTCCGAAATGTAAGCGGATCGTCAGCCACTTCGCCCCCAAAGGCCGCACCACTTGGCGCGGTCCCTGCCCGAAACCGGACTGCGGCGGGATCGTGTTCGCCCGCCGCATTCCCGACTCCGAAGCAGCGACCGCGCCGACCGCAACGCCGGACGGCGACCCGCCCACGGAGACACCGAAACCCACCGGCACACCACGCAAAAAGATTGTGAAGGTCCAAGCGTATGAGCGAGCCGTACGACCCGGAGCTGAGCTCGATCCCAACGTTCAGCCAACCCCGCCCCCTGGATCCCCCGATCCCGGAGCCGACGCCGGAAAACCCCGACCAGAGCAGCCCACCGCCGGAGGACCCGACCCCAAACCGGGGCCTCCTGTCAAGGCTGACCGGCCGGAAGTCGAATCGCACGACGTTTACGGCCGATACGGGTACTGAACCCCGCGCCAAGGCAACGGCGGCTGATGTTGAGGCCCTGATGGTCGGGGTCGTGGGGCTGGTTTTCCTTGGTGGCGCGTGGATGTACCGGCAACGGACCCGGCAGAAGCTCCGCATGCCCACCGACACCGAGTCCAGGCGGATCGCAGCCCCCCTGGGGCGCATCGCGGCCCGGCACGCCGACCTCGGCATCCTCGGCCCGGACCTCACTGACGTGATCCTCGCCGGCACAGCTTTCGGCGCGTACGTGAACAAAGCGCCACTCGCTGACGGTCCGGACATTAACCCCAACCCTGGCAGAGCAGCCCGAACAAACCGACTACCTGGAGAACTGACATGCTCGCGAAACTTCGCGCAATCGCTCAACAGACCGATATGACCACCCTTCTTGCGGTGGCCGTGGTCGGCTGGGGCCTCACCCACCTCGGAAAGGCCCTCGCCGAGCGGCAGGACTCCGTCGCGGCTTTGACCAACAAAGCCGCCCAGGTGGCTGGGGAGCTGGCGCAGCGGGAACAGGAGCTGGCGCACGCAAACGCTCAACTGGCCGCCATCCGAGCGCAGGCCCGCGCGGAGGCGACTTACCCGACCGTGGAGGACGTTGACCCGCTGGCGACCGGGGAAAACTGACATGCTGTCCGTCTTTTGCGACATATGCGGGAAACGCTGATGGCGGGCACGTTCGACCAGCGCGGGCAGCTGGTCATCGGTGACGGCCGGATCATCTCTTGTTTCGGGAAAAAGCGGTCTGGTAAGTCGATCATGGGGACCCTGCTTTTCCGCTCGTACCCCGGCGACCGACCGGATCGTGATTGACGTTGCCGGCGACGACGGGCCGATGGGTCCCGACGTGGTCGACCTCAAGGGCACCGTGGTGGATCTGCCGCGCCGCTGGCCGGAATCAAAGCGCAAGGACAAGGAGCGCATGACGCTCCGCTATGTCCCTGACCCCGGCTCGCCGACGAGGCTTGAGGACGTAGACGCCGTGGTCGCGCTCGCGCTTTCGCACGGTGACTGCGCTCTGCTCATCCACGAGGTCAACTATGTGGCCCCGTCCGGGCGGGTGCCGGCGCACATGTCCCGTCTGCTGCACCAAAACCGGCACCGCAACGTGACCGCGATCCTGTGCGACCCGCGCCCGATCACCGTCGACGCGTTGGTGTTGGCGCAATCCGATGTGGTGTACGTGTTCGAAATGAACGTCGTGCAGGACCGCGAACGGATCGCGCAAACGATCGGGTGGAACACGAAAGACTTCGCTGAGGGTGTGACCGATCTCGGGCCGCATGAATACCTGCGGTACGACGCGAACCAGCCGAAACCCGCCAGCGCGACGACGACCCCGACTACCGCCTGGTGCACTTCCCGGCCCTGCCGGAGGACGTAGCCAAGCAAACGTACGACTGGGCCCACGGAGGCAAATAGTGGAAAAGCATCCCGATGGTGAGGACCGCGTCCAGATCGACGGCTACGTGTGCTCGGACTGCGGCGGCAAGAACAACTTTTGCCGCTGGTGCTTCGGAACCGGCATCCTCTCCGAGGAGCGCCTGGCCGCGCTGAACTGGCACTACACCCAGATCATGGCCAAGGGGGCGGAGTGATGGACGAGCAGACCGTACGCGTGATCCTGGTGAAGGCGCCCCGCAAGACGGAGCCCTGGGAGAAGGCTCTCTGCGTGGCCCTGGTCGTGATGGCTGCCTACGAGATGGTCAGGCCGCACCGATGACCGATGTTGGTTACGCCCGGGTATCGACCGTGGACCAGGACCCGGAACTTCAGGTCAGTGCACTGAGGGCCGCGGGGTGGAGAAGGTGTTTACCGAGCACGCCAGTGGGGCCAAGGTCGACCGACCGGAGTTGGCGGCGGTACTGGACTACTTGCGGCCGGGTGACACGCTGAAGGTCTGGAAGCTGGACCGGCTCGGGCGGTCACTGCCGCACTTGATCCAGATCATCACGGACTTGGACGCGCGTGACATTGAATTCGTGTCACTGACGGAAGGTTTCGACACTCGCACGGCCATGGGCCGGCTCATCTTTCAGATCATGGGCGGCCTGGCTGAATTTGAGCGCGAGCTGATCCGGGAACGCACCATTGCCGGGCTCGCGGTCGCGCGCGCGAACGGCCGGTTCGGTGGCCGGCGGCGGGTGCTGAATGGCGCACAGGTCCGTCAGGTGCTCCGGATGCGGGACGAGAAGATCCCCGTTGCTGAGATCGCGCGCGTGTTTGGGTGCGGCCGGGCGACCGTGTACCGGGTACTGGACGCGGCATAATCAAGGCTGACGCTCCCCAGGGGATGTTCCTGGGCCAGGTCGGGAGTGCTGCCGGACGACCACAGCCAAAGAAGGCAGATGTGCCCCTGGGGAGCCGTTGTCCGAATCCCAGAGTGCCTGGAGAATGCGAGGCATTCAATTGAGACGGCTTTTCGGACGCATGGAATCCCTGTAGCGGGACGGAAAGCGTCCACTGTTCGGCATTGCCCGTTTACGGACAATTCCCGAAGTACCTTTCTGATGATTGGTCGCCGAGCGCGGCCACAATCACAGAGAGAGGTGTTCACACAGTGAACATGAAAAGCATCGCCACCTCTGCGGTGGTCGCGCTGATCGTCGTCATCGCGTACGACCAGGTCAAGGCTCGGACGGGAAAGTAACCGTGAGCATCAGGCTCGCCGGTAAGCGAGCGTCCTTCTGGATCGCAGTGGGCGGCGTGGCTCTGCTGGCGAACTTCGCCGCCGAGCTGGCCGCTCAGAAGATCCCGCTGCCCGGCCTCCGCAAATTCGTGGCCTTCACCCACTGCGGACCCACCAAAGGAGAGAACCAGTAATGGCTGTTGGAGCCGCAGTTAACCCAGGGTCCGCGCTCGTGCAGAGCGTGCAGGGTGTCCAGTCCCCCGGAATGGTCTTCAACCCGGATTTGTTCTTCAAGGCCACGCGTCGGCAGCGTTTCCCTATGCAGCCGAAGAAAGCCATCAACGGCATCGGGTCAAGCGATGTGATCACGCTGACCCAGGAAGGCATCGTTTCGGCGCTGGAAGTGCGCGTGTCGGGAACGGTGACCTTCGGCGGAACGATCGGCACGACCACGATGTCGTACGAATGGCCGCTGAACTTGATCAAGAACCTCGCGCTTTCCGCGAACGGGCAGAGCACCCTGATTTCCGCGCGTGGCCTGCTCTTGCGGTCGGTGGAGTTCATCGCGAACCCGAAGCTCGATGATAATGGGCTGGCCGCGACTTTCGGCACCACGGCGGTCACGTCCGGGTCGCTGAAATTCCCGACCGACGACTGGGGCACCTCGGCGGGTAACTCGCTGAACCCGGGCGCGAACGTCCCGGCGGTCGGCACCTACACCGTCGACTTGACATTCTTGGTTCCGATCGCAGCGGATCAGCGGTCGCTGGTGGGATCGCTGTTCGCGCAGACCTCGGCGTCGAACCTGACCTGCACGATCAACTGGAACACTCAAGGCGCGGCGGCCGGCGGCACCTCATCGTCCGGTCTGATCTCGGCGATGGGCGCGTCGGCTACGTTCGCGTCGGCGCTGAACGTTGAGGTAGTGGGCCTGGCGTACAGCATCCCGATCGTCAATGGCACCCCGGTCATTCCGGACCTGTCGACTTTCCACGGTCTGAACGAAATCCAGTACGGCGGGCTGACCCAGGGAACCAACGGGCCGATCCTGTCGGGTACCGGCGTTGGCCGGACCATGCTTCGTCTGATTTCCCAGGTCACGACCGGCGCGACCGCGACCGTCCCGCTGGCCGTCAACGACACCAACTACGCGACGGTCGGTTGGGGTTACGGCGGAAATACTGTCCCGGAGTCGTACGATCGGGGTGGTACCTGGAATGTTCAGACGTACCGGACTGCTGGCGTCAACCTCGGCGTGAACTGGGGCGTCGGGCTGTGGGACTTCTGCTCGGATAACGCCGTTCGCGACGTGATCGACCAGGGCACCACTTCTAGCCTCCGGATTCTCCTGGGTCTGGTCGCTGCGCCGACCCAGGGCATCGCGTACATCACCCAAGAAACCCTGTTCGCTGGCGCGGTCGGCGCGTAAAGGAGATCGACCATGCTCGCAGATGGAAGCCCGTTCACCGACTCGTCGCATCTGACGGCGAGCGGTCTGTACGGCTACGCGGGTCAGGGTCCGACCTACGGCATCGCGTCGCCGATCCAGCAACTGGCGTCCGATGAACTGGACCAGGGGTGGCGGGCTCTCATCGACCCGCATAATCCCTTGGTTTGGTTCGGGGCGCTGCTTCTGGTGACGGTCGGCGCGGTCGGTGTGGCCGGCTCTGTGAAGCTCGGGCCGGCGAAGGTGTCGGCGTCGGTCGGTAAGAGCTGACATGTCCGCTCGCGGTGCCGAAGCCATCCTGAAAGCCAAGGGTCTCACGCCCCCAAAGCCGAAACCGATCAATGGACCGGGTTCTGACTCTGGGGATTCCGCGAAACCTCAGGAGGATGGCTCTGGGACAACTCCGAACCGCGCGGTTCGGGGAACAGCGCGCCAGCAGGTCACCGATGAGAACATCCGACCGAAACTCAACGCGGCCAAGGAAGCCGCCGATGAGGCCGAGGACGACGGCAGCGGCCGAGCGTCGGCAGTCGGCGAAAAGGTCGGCAAGGCCGTAGGGCAACCGATCGGCGCTGGTTTGTCGATGGGCAATGAGGCCGCCGGGTTCATCCTCGGGCTGATGGTCTGGGGCTGGGTGGTGCGGCCGTTCCTTCAGAAGGGCGTGCCGGGTGTCAAGGCGGTGCTGATGGCGAAGTTCTTCAACAAGAAGGCTGATGGGAGTGACCTGACATGACTGGTGGACTGCTGCTGGTTGTCGGCGGCATCTGGGTGCTTTGCCAGGTGTTTGGCGGTAAAGCTCTTCAGCGGCTCGCGATCCTGCCGCCGGCCGGGAGCTGACCGTGTGGGGTTTCTTGTCCGGGACGCTGCTGTTGATCGTCATTCAGCAGGTTGTGCAGCCCGGCGCGTCCGACCGGCTAGCGGCTGGCGGTGGGGTCATCGCCAGCGCGCTGTCCCGGCTGTTGTCCGAGAGCGTGGCCGGCGTCCCCAAGACCAAGGGCGCGAAGGCGGCCGAGTCGGCTGCGACGAGCCAGCAGGGCAACGGGGTGGTGCCGGGCAACGTGCTGCCCGGTTGGGGTGCGCTGGGGCAGACCGGCTCGCCGGGGCCTAATGCGACACCGGAGCAGCTTCAGCAGTGGGCCGGGAAAATGTTCAATGGATAGGGGAAAGTGATGCTGCGTAAGGGACTTCTCTACACGGCGGCCCTGGTCGGTGTGTACCTGTTGGTCGCGAACGCGACCGGCGCTGGGCGGGTCATCTCCGCTGGCGCGGCCGGGTACGCGACCGGCGTCAAAGCACTCCAGGGGCGCTGAACCGTGGCCTTCTCCTTCAAGCGCCGCAGGACGGTGCCCGGCAACGGAACCGTCGTACCGGTGCCGGTTTACGGCCCCGATCAGCTGGCGGTCGACCGCGCGAACAGCATGTTTCGTGTCCAGCAACCCATCCTCGCCGATGTCCCGGGGTATCTACGAAGGGCAGCCGGCGTTCCTGTCCGGTGACCGTGGCTCCGGAATCTCCGGCCACAAATACTCCGGTGGGGTATACGTGGACGGGCACAACGTGCAGGTCCAAAACTTCTATTCCGCCGTCCACCCGCAGGCAAACCCGATGGACGCGTTGGTCGGGGTTTCGAGCCTGCCCAACACCGGCAGCGTCACCGGGACCGGCGGCACCGCGAGCGCGGTCGCGCTGATGGGTCTTGGTCAAGGCTGCTGGGTCTGGGGAACTGACGTGCCTTTCAACCTGGACGAGATCAAGGGCGTGTTCAAGAACAAGTACGCGCTCGCGGGGGTCGCTGTGGCGGTCGGTGCCGGCGGGTATGTGCTCTACCGGCGGAGCAAGGTGTCAGCTGGCACTGGGTCAACCACCCCGGATGCTTCTACGGCGACCGGGGTTACCGGGGTTGGCAGCGGCACCGCCGACACCACCGGCAACGACGTGGCCACATGGCTGGGGTCGTACTCGCAGAACTTGCAAAACACCCTGAACCAGCAACTGTCCGCGTACGGCACGACCCTCAACGACGCCCTGAAGGGGATCACGCCGACCACGCCGGCGCCGACCACCACGGACGTTGGCCCGTACCCCGGCACCCCGCGACCGACCGGGACGACCGCGTATGTCACCAAGGCCGGGCAGGGATGGGCTGACGTGCTGTCCGCGCTCGGGTTCTCCGGTACGTCGGACGCGACTGCCCTGGAGCAGTGGAACGTACCCACACGGGACGACTGCGGTCGTGAACGGAAAGGCTCAGAAGAGCAACGCTGCCGCATCCGGCTACCAGACGTTCGGCGTCGGCACGGTGCTCGCGGTCCCGACCTCCAGTCCCGGGAAGCTGTAGGCGCGCCGTGACGACCCGGTCCCCGGAGCAGGTCTATGTTTTGGCGCGGCAGGCGGGATTCACCGACCAAGGCGCGGTGATCATGACCGCGATCGCGGGCGCGGAGTCCGGGTACGATGACGCGGACCTCGGCGACGTTGGACTGGAGAACGAGACCTGGGGGCCGTCCTATGGCCTGTTCCAGGTCCGTACGCAGAAATCGGCGACCGGCACGGGCGGCGACCGTGACCAGACTTGGCTGGCGGCCTCGGACCTGAACCAGGCCAAGGCCGCGTACGCGATCTCCAGCGGCGGCACGAACTTCGGGCCGTGGACCACCTACACCAGCGGCAAGTACCAGTCGTTCCTGTCCGGCGCGAAGGCAGCGGCCAGTTCCGTGGGCGCCAACCTGGGGTCGTTCGTTGACGGCCTAGGCGACGCCTTGACGAACCCGCTGGGAGCCGCGCAGAGCGCGGCTACCTCCACCCTGGACGCCGTCATCACCCCGCTGCTGGAGGGCGGCAAACAACTGGGCTTCACCGCGGGCTTTGCCGCGCTCGGTGGGCTGCTGCTCATCGGCGGCCTGGTGGTGTTCGTCTACCCGCACGCGAAGAAGAACGCGGCGACGGTCGCCAAGGTCGCGGGGGCCGCGATATGAGCGGTCTGGACACGTTCCTGGCGCTGGCGGCCTCGGAGGTTGGCAAGCCGTACGTTTTCGGCGGCGCGACCGGCCCGAACACTTTCGACTGCTCCGGGCTGGTGCAGTTCGCGCTGTCCGCAGTCGGGATCAAGGCGCCCCGGCTCGCGCTCGACCAGGAGCACTGGACCACCCCCGTAACCAACCCCCAGCCCGGTGACCTGGTCTTTTGGGGCAATGGTGACCACGAGAGTGCGCATGTCGCGATCTACGTCGGCGGCGGCAAGGTGATCTCGGCGCCACAGCCCGGCGAGAACGTGAAAATCCAGAACGTCTGGCAGGGCGACGCGTCGCAACCAGGCCCCCGGTACGGGCGGGTCCCAGGCCTGGGAGCGGCCACCGCCGGCCTGGTCGGCAGCGTGCAGGGCGCAGCGGGCAACCTGGCCAGCTCCGTCAGCAGTTCGTTTGTCGGGCCGCTCCTGGACGGCCTCAAGGGCATCGTGATGCCGCTCGGGTTCGCCGGGATCGGCATCGCTCTCGTGGTGGCCGGCGGTTTCCTGGTCGCCCGGCCACAGATCAAGAAGCAGACCGACCAGCTAACGGAGGCACTCACATGAGCGTGATCGATGTAGGCGGTCTGCCCGCTGGCTCCGCGCGCGGCAAGACCGCTGAGCGGATCCTGTTCGCGGAGATGCTGTCCCGGCTGGAAGCGATGCAGGCCAGCCAGACCAGCTTTATGGAACGGTCCAAGGCGGCTGCTGCTGAATAGTGTTCTCGCTGTTGAGACGGCGATTTTCGACGCGTCGGGGATGATTTCCAGGAACTACCACGCCCCGGCTGGTTGCATCCAGGTCCGGAACCCCGGCGTGCACATGATCACCGTCTCATCGGCCGGCCCCACCGGTTCCGCTCCGCAGGTCGGTCCGGGGGTGTGGCAGATCCCGGCCGCGTCACGTGACACGGTCTCGCTGGGGTCAACGATTTTCACCTTGTACGGCACCGCCGGGGACACCGTCTCGTTTCAGGTGTTCACGATCGGACCGCAGCCGGGGGCCGTGTGATGGCCGTCCCGAAGCCGCTGTTCAAAGACAAGAACGTGGCGGTGGCGGTCGGGGTGGCGCTGTTCCTCGGCGGGTCGTTCTGCCTCTACGACGCGTGGGAGCGCCGGGGCGGCAAGACACCGCTCGTGGCGCGCTGGGCGACGTGGTGGTGACGGTGGATCTCGTAGCGTTGTCCAGCGTCCTCGGTGGGTTCGCGGGCGCGGCCGTGGTCATCGGGGGCGCCGTGAAGTTCATCGTGTGCCCGCTCCGGAAGTTGATCCGGCAACAGGAAGAGTTCCGGGAGGACTGGTACGGCGAGCTGGCGCGGCCCGGCCGGCCGGCTGTTCCCGGCGTACCGGAGCGAATCCGCGCGATCGAGGCAGAGTTTCAGCCCGACCACGGCGGGTCGATGCGCGACGCAGTCAACCGGCTGGAGCTGGGTCTGACGGAGCACATCAGCCATCACCAAAACCCCTGATCAGACCGTCAGTCGGCGGCGATCTGGTAGACGAGCTGGTAGCGCTCGCTGGACATGACCATCCGGTTCGCCTCGATCGGCCGGTCTCCGGCGTACGCGACCCGGATGACCTCGATAACGGGGTACGCGGCGGGGATCTGTAGCTGTTCGCTCTCGCGTGGGCGTGGCGGGCGCGCGGACACGAGTTCCGTGTAGTGGGTCAGGTGGGTGCCGGACTCTTCGATCCGGGCGTACATGCCGCCGGGGCCGGTGTCGGTTTTCTCGATGCCGGCGGCTTCCGCGATGTCCACGGGGATGTACGAGACGGCCAGCTGCACGGTCTCGCCGTCTGCGCGCATGATCCGGTCACGTACGGCCACGTCGGTGCCGGGCTCGATGTCCAGGTACTTGGCGATGTCCGCCGGTACGGCCTCGCGGTAGATCTTCACCGTGACCGCTGGTTTCCAGTTGCCGGTGGCGGCGTCGGACATGAACGTCCCGCGCCCGGCGGCGCGCTCGGCGGCGGAGAGCCGGTTGCGGGATAGGCGTATGACGGGTTTGCGTTCGGACACGAACCAGCCGCGTCCGGAGACGCTGACGACCAGGCCCTCGGCGCGTAGCTGGTCAATCGCGTTTTGGATGGTGTTGCGGGCGACTCCGAAGCGCTGCATCAGTTCCGTACCGGACGCCAGCCGAGCGCCGGGGGCGCTGCCCGCGATCTCCTGGCGGAGCGTGTCAGCGATCTGTGACCACGGTCGTACAGCCATCCGGAGAGCGTACCTGAGCTACTTGCGTAGCCGGTGTGGCGACGCTACGTTAGCCACCTATCTGCGCTACTTAGATAGGTGGTCCGATGCAGAGGCACTACCTCGGAGGCCCGTTGTCCCCACGTGGCGTACGCAACGCGTTCTTGGTGACTTTCCCCAGCAAGGACGCGAACACTGCCGAACGTGCCCTGTCTGGCTGGTACGCCACCCTCACCCGCGAAGCCAAGACCCGGCACGAGATCCAATGGCTGAGCGCGACGGGCATCGCGTACACGCCACGCGAGATGGACACGGCCCGCGTCCAGCAGCTCCTGGAAGACCTGATGAACGGCCTTCGGGCGATATGACCGGCCAACACGAGCAGCCTGGCTCAGAGCCGTCCCGGGAGGTCCCTTCGGGTGAGGTCCGTGCCGATTACCTCGCCCGAGCTGAGGACGCCGAGCGTCGGGGGCTCCACTACGTCGCGTACCTGTGGCGCACGCTGGCCGCTGGCCGATGGCCGGAAACCGAACTACGGCTACTGGCGCGGCTAACGAGCCGCTGGCTCCCTGCTGCCGCAGCGTCGCGAGGCGGGGAGCCGGCAACCAACCCTCCGGGCACCACCCGGAGCGGACCGAACGACCCCACCGGTAAGGGGGCCCCGGTGGGGTCGTTTGCTGCCCGCCTACGACTGGTCCTCAGGCGTCTTGACGGGCTGGATGCCGAGCGCGGCCAGGACCATGCTGGCCCCGATGACCGCCCTGTCCATCTCTTGGCTGGTGAGGAGCGGGTGCAAGCCCTTGCTGGCGAGCAACGTCATTACGTCGCCGATGAAGACATGCGGGCTGTAGTTTTCGGGCATGGGGACCGGCTTTCCGGGCCGATCTCAGTTGAGGATATTTCAGGCCACAGCGCTACCGTCGTTTACGTGTGTTCCGTGTCCACGTACAGCGCTGAGCGGCCGATGCTCCTCTGGTATGTCAGCTACGGGTCCAACCTGAGCGCAGCGCGGTTCGGCTGCTACCTCTATGGCGGCCGCCCGACCGGTGCCCGGCGAACCTACCCGGGCTGCCGTGACCGCTCGGCGCCGCGCCGGACCGAGCCGGCCTGGCTGCCCGGTGGCGTCTATTTCGCCACCGAGTCGCCGACCTGGACCGGTGGAGTGGCTTTCCTGGATGCCACTATCGCAGATGCGGTGGCGGCGCGCCGCTACCTGGTGACGCCCGGTCAGTTCGCCGATGTGGTGGCACAGGAAATGCGCCGGCCTCCCCAGGCGGATCTCGACCTCACCGAGCTGCTCGATACCGGCCGGCAGCGGCTCGGAGGCGGTCGCTACGAGACGCTTGTACGGGTCGGCGAGCACGCCGGTTTTCCGATGGTCACTTTCACCGCGCCCTGGTCATTATCCGATGTGGACACCCGCGCCCCGTCCGCGGCTTATCTGCGGATGATCGGGCTGGGCCTGATGGAAACACATGGCTGGGATCCACTTCGTACGGCCGACTACCTGTGCGCTCGCCCCGGCGCGGCCGGGCATTGGTCGGTGGATGAGGTCAGTTCCCTGCTTTCTTCCTAAACTGTCCGCCAAACCGAAACCACCGCTACTGTCGGGCGTATGGCTGCTGTCGATGTGGCGCAATGCGAGGAATTCGTACGAACTGAGCTCGCCGAGCTGACCGGCGAGCCCGACACCGCCGCCGCGGAGGCGTTTCTGCAGCTCGGCGGTGATTCATTGCGGGCCGAGTTACTGGCTGGCGCGATTGAGGAAAGGTACGGCATTTCGATCGACACCGTGGCGATTCTGCATGCCGGCTCGATTCGGGCGCTGGCCGAACTCGTCGCCGCCAGTTAGCGCCATCGCAGGTCTGGTGACTCCAGTCCGGATGCCAGCATTGCCTGCCAATCCTTGGCAATCCGCTCGACCGACGACCGTGAGATCAACCGCGGCGCGAACCGCAGGATGACCCGCAACTCGCTGCCCTCGTCCAGGATCTGGATCCACAGGGCTCGGCGGGCGGTGAAGTTGAAGGCCCATTCCGAGGTCACCCGCAAGCCGGGAAAAAGTCCAGATCGCGGCGGTGACCGCGATAGCTCAGCGCGATCGCCGGTCGCACGCCACCGCCGCGGACCGCGCGATTCACTGGAATACGGCGAAATCGCTGCAACTCCCGCATTCTCGTATGCAGTGCCGTAGACAGCGCCCGAAAACTCCCGCCGAGGTGACCGGGCGCGGCCAGTGGCACCTCCTCGGCGAACATTCCGATGCTGTTGATCGTCGACCGCGTCCGGAGCCCGACCGCTACCCCGACGACCGGTTCCGGGTTTCCGTACCGATAAAGAATTCCGTAGAGCGCGGTTTGTATCAGCTCGAACAACGTGACCCCTAAGGCACTGCCGACCTCACGCATGTGGGCACGGGTGGCGCCGTCGAGGACGAACTCGTAGTAGTCGCCTGGATCGGTTTCCGGCGGCACCGCCGAAAGGCCGGGCAAGATGACCTCATCTGGCCGTCTCCAGTGTTCTCGCCAGAACTCCCGAGCCGCTGGCAGCATTTCGGTGAGATGCCTCTGTTCGTCCTGGAAATATTCGTCGTACTGGTAAGGCGGCGGGAAGGTCGACTGACCACTACCGGACACGATTGCCGCGTACGCCCGGGAAAGTTGCCGGCCGAAAAACTCCATCGATTCGCCGTCGAAGACGATGTGATGTGCTGTCACCAAAAGAACATGACATTTGTCATCGACAGCCACCAGTGTCATCCGCAGGAGCGGGCCTCGATCCAGCTCGAAGGGGCGGATCGTACGCTCCCGCAGCACCTCGGCGAGATCACCGCCAGCGGGCAGTTTCACCTTCTCCACAAACGGAAGCTCACCGCTCGCTCGCACAAAGGGCTCACCGTCGCGCTCGGGCAGCACGCTTGTCAGGACCGGATTGGCGGCGACCACCGCCCGGGTCGCGGCCAGCAAAGCCGACTCGTCCAGGACGCCTTCGAAGGTAAGTGTGAAGGGAAGGTGATACTGCGTCCGCACCTGGCCTCGGCGCTCACTGAGCCAGACGCCCTGTTGCGCCAACGAGGCCGGACCGTCCGCTGGCGCGGGTGCGTTCACCATTCACACTCCCTCACTATCCTTGTGCGGCAACAGAATGCGCGCACCACCATGGGCGGGGAAAGCAGAATCGTACGCCACCGTGGCACGGCCTGGTCATCTTGCGGACGTCCTGGGACATATCCGGCCGAGCTTCCTTCGTTAGTTTAATTCTTTCTGTTGACGACATGATTTTGCCGCAGTAGCGTCGCCACAACGCCGTGGCAGGAATATTTCCTGCGGCGGCGCTGTCCACGGGGAGGTTGGGCGAGAGAGAGCGCGGATTTCGGTACCACGCTGACAAACCCAAAACGAGCACGGGCGCTTTCGCATGCCCGTAAATAGCCTTGTGTCAAAAGAAGCAGGAGCAGGACAAAGATGACCGACCTGTCCGCGCGCACGGCGGGACAGTCGGCTGACCGCCGTCCCCCTGGTGGCCGAGCGGTTGCGCCGGCGCGCGGCGCAGGGACCCGGGACGATCGGACGACTCGATCCGGACGGGCCCATCCGGATGTCTTTCCAACAGGAACGTCTGTGGTTCATGGACCAACTCGCGCCGGAGTCAACCGCGTACACGATTCCGCTCGCCGCTGCGCTTCACGGCCAGATGGACCCGGCGCGACTGCGACGTGCGCTCGCCGCGCTGGCCGCCCGGCACGAGGTGTTACGGATGTGTTTCCCGGCCGCCGCGACCGGCGAACCACGGGTGGAAATCCAGGAGCGGACCGAAATTCCGCTGATCGTACGCGCGGCGCAGAGCCAGGCTGAGGCCCAGGACATTATCCGGTCCGCCCATCTCGAGCCGTTCGATCTGGCGACCGGGCCGCTCGCGCGAGCGGTGCTGGTCCGCCTCGGCGCAGACGAGCACCAGTTGGCCTTGCCGATCCACCACATCGCGAGCGATGGCTGGTCCACCGCGCTCGTGCTTTCCGACCTGATCGCCCTCTACAACGGCTCAACACTCCCGGACCTGCGCTGCTCGTACTCGGACTACGCGTACCGGCAGCGAACCCAGCCGGTCCAGCTGCAGCTGGCCTACTGGAAGGAGCGGCTGGCCGGGCTGCCCAGGCTGGAACTGCCCACCGACCACATTCGGCCAGCGATCCAGACGTACGCTGGCGCGGCCCATCATTTCGTTGTCGACCCGGCGCTTTCCACCGAGCTGGCGGCGTTCGCGAACACCCATCGCGCCACCCTCTACATGGTTATTCTGGGTGCCTTCCAGGCACTCCTGGCACGCGCCAGCGGCCAGCACGACTTCGCGGTCGGCTCCCCGGTGGGCGGTCGTTTCCTTCCAGAGACCGAAGACCTCGTCGGCTGCTTCATCAACATGATCACGATGCGTGCCGACCTTTCCGGCGATCCATCGTTCGCCGAGCTGCTGGGCCGTACCCGTGACCATACGTTGGACGCCCTCGCGCACCAGGAGCTTCCGTTCGAAAGGCTCGTACAGGAACTGAACGTGCCCCGTGACGCAGCGCGGTCACCGCTTTTCGGGGTTATCTTCGCCTTGCAGAACTATCAGAACATCGACCAGCCTGCGATCGGGCCACAGCTGGAAATCCTGCCGGCCGAGCTCACCTCGACCCGATTCGACCTGGAGCTTTACTGCGCCGAGAACGCGAGGGGCATTGCCGGGACTTTCGTCTACAACACCGACCTCTTCGAGGCCGGAACGATTGCCCGGCTCGGCGATCAGCTGATCCGACTGCTCCACGAGGTGGTACGCCGACCGACCGCTCGGCTGTCCGAAGTGGACCTCAGCGACCCCGCCGAACGGGAACTGCTGGCCAGCTGGAATGCGACCACCGCCGATTTCCGGTCGAACGCCACCCTGCATTCACTGATCGAGCAACAGATCGCTCGTACGCCCGATGCTCCCGCCCTGTCTTTTGACGGCCAGACCGTCAGCTATCGCGACCTCGACGATCGCGCCAACCGGCTGGCGTTCAGGTTGCGTGGACTCGGCGCCGGTCCCGGCGTACTGGTGGCCGTGTGTTTGGAACGGTCGGAAGAACTCGTGATCGCGCTGCTCGCGACGCTGAAGACCGGCGCCGGATATGTGCCGCTGGATCCGGGATATCCACCGGCCCGACTGGCTTTCATGCTGGCTGACTGCGCGGCACCGATCGTACTGACTCATACACAGGCGGTGGCCTCGCTGCCCGAAACGGCTGCGACGATCGTCCGACTCGATGGGGACTTTCCCGACAGCGCAGGAATTCCGCTGCCTGCGGTGGATTCGTCGAACATCGCGTACGCGATCTACACGTCCGGAACCACCGGGCAACCCAAGGCCGCGATGATCAGCCACCGCGCGATCGTCAACCGGCTGGAGTGGATGCAGAAAGAATATCCCCTTGGTCCGGGCGACGCCGTTTTACAGAAGACACCGGCGAGTTTCGACGTGTCCGTCTGGGAATTCTTCTGGCCGCTGCTGACCGGCGCCCGGCTCGTACTGGCGCAGCCGGACGGGCACCGAGATCCCGCCTATCTGGTAAAGACCGTTCAGACCGAGTCGATCACCACGATCCATTTCGTCCCGTCCATGCTGGCGATGCTGTTGGCCGAGGAGGGGGTGACAAGCTGCCACGGCCTGCGGCGGATTTTCTGCAGTGGCGAAGAGCTTCCCGTCGACCTGGCCCGCAAATGCCTGGCGACTCTGCCGGCGGCCCTGCACAATCTGTACGGACCAACCGAAGCCGCCGTTGACGTATCTGCCTGGCACTGCACCGCCGACCAGCTCGCCGGCCTCGCCCGGGTGCCGATTGGCCGGCCAATCCAGAATATCCAGCTGTACGTACTCGACGACACCCTTCGCCAGCTGCCGGTCGGTATGCCCGGCGAGCTGCACATCGGCGGAATCGGGCTGGCCAACGGCTATCTCGGCCGTCCATCGTTGACCGCAGAGCGATTCATCCCGAATCCATTCGGCGCGGGCCGGCTCTCTATCGGACCGGCGACCTGGCTCGGTGGCGGCCGGACGGCACGCTGGACTTTCTCGGTCGAATCGACGATCAGGTGAAAATCCGCGGCCAACGCATCGAGCTCGGCGAGATCGAGGCCGCACTGCGCGAACTCTCCGGGGTCACCGATGCGGCCGCCGCCGTTCACGAATTTTTCCCCGGTGACAAGAGAATCGTGGGCTACCTCGTCGCCAAGGACTCGATCGCCAAGGACCGGGCCCAGCTCCAGCAAGCGCTGAAGAAGCGGCTACCCGCGTATATGGTGCCGGCCGCTTTCGTCGAGCTCACAGCACTTCCGCTTTCCTCCAGCGGAAAGCTGGACCGCCGCGCGTTGCCAGCGCCGCCTCCGGACGACACCGAAAGCGGTGACTACCGGGCTCCAGCAGCCGGCACCGAGACTGTCATCGCCCAGGCATGGGCGCAAGTGCTGGGAAGAAAGGGCATCGGGGCTGACGACAACTTCTTTGATCTGGGCGGCCATTCCTTGGTTGCCACCCAGGTCGTCGCCAAGGTGCGCGCGGCTACCGGCGTCGCGCTGTCGGTGATGGATCTGTTCACCTCGCCCACTATTCGTGAACTCGCCACGCTCGTCGATAGGCCTGCGGACACCCATCGGCCTCGGCCGCTGTTGTACGAACTGACCGCTCCGGTGCCGGCCGGGCAACGGGTTCTCAGTTATGTCTGCATCCCGTACGGCGGCGGGACCGCGGCGATTTTCCAGCCACTGGCGCAGGCGCTGCCGGCCGGGCATCGGCTGTTCGCGGTCGCCGCGCCCGGCGACGAGGTGGGCCTCGCGGAAGAATCGATCCCGCTTGACGAGCTGGCGACCAAGTGTGTCAACGAAATCCTCGTGCGGGTCGACGGGCCGATCGCACTTTATGCGCACTGCGCCGGAGCGGCGCTCGCCGTGCAGATCGCGCGCCGGCTGGAAACCGCCGGGCGTACCGTGACGGCGATCTACTTCGGCGCGGTCTTTCCCTTCGCCAAGCCCGGAAAACGGGTCTGGTCCGGATTGAGCACACTCGCCGGCATGAAACGGTTGCGGGCCGACCAGGCTTTCGCGAACTGGTTGGCGGTCATCGGCGACCTGGATCCGGCCAGCGCCCGGCAGGTCGTACGCATTGCCCGCCGAGCGGCGGTCCGTGCTGAGGAGTTCTTCACGGACCTTCTGCGGGAACCAAAAGATCGCCTGCGCACGCCGATCATCTCGGTCGTTGGCGAGCACGACCCGGACACCGAATTCGCCGCCGAACGCTATCGTGAATGGCATTTCCTCACCGACACGACCGCGTTGGCGACCCTCGACGAGGCCGGCCACTTCTTCGTGACGTACCGGGCCAAGGAACTGGCCGATATCGTCACCACCGCACATCATCAGCTCGCCGACGAAGAACCGGGCCCTGTTGGCGACGAAAACTGGCGGATAGCAGGTGTTTTCCCGGTCCGCCGCCGCCAGGTCATCATCGGCCCACAGCCGAGCATGCGCAGATTTCTCACGGTGGCCTCCGGCCAGCTCGTCTCGATCGTCGGGTCGGCACTGACCGAATTCGCCCTGCCGATGTGGATCTACCTGAAAACCGGCTCACTGCTCAGTTTCGCTTTGCTGGCGGTGGCCGGCCTGCTGCCGGGAATGGTGGTCGCACCGCTGGCCGGCGCACTGGTCGATCGCTACGACCGTCGGCTGATCATGCTCCTTGGCGACTGCGCGGCCGGCGGCACCCAGCTGGCGCTCGGGATTCTGTTCTTTTCCGGGCATCTCCAGCTGTGGCAGATCTACCCGCTGGTGGGTCTGTTATCGGTGGCCCTTTCGTTCCAGCGCCTCGCCTACGGCTCGGCCGTAGCGCAGCTGGCGCCCAAACACTATCTCGGCCACGCCAACGGGGTGGTCCAGATGATCGGCGGCGCGTCACAGGTCCTGGTGCCGCTGGTCGCGGTCGGGCTGTTGGCCTCGATCGGCCTCGGCGGCATCCTCATTTTCGATGTCGCCAGCTATGTTTTCGCGATCGCCGTGGTTTCGCTCGTACGCTTCCCCACCACGCTCGCCCGGCACCGCAAGGAACCACTGTTGGCCGAGACAGTCAACGGCTTCCGGTTCTCCTGGGGGCAGCGCGGCTTCCGTGCCATGCTGCTGTTTTTCATGGTGCTGAACATCTTCTTGGCGCCGATGTTCATGCTCGTCTCACCGACCGTACTTTCCTTCGCCAGCCTCGCCGACGCTGGCCGGGTGGCTCTCGCGGGCGGAGTGGGGGTGCTGCTGGGCGGGCTGGTGATGGCTTTCTGGGGCGGCCCACGGCACCAGCGACTGCGCGGCGTTTTCCTCTGTGCGTTGGCATGCGGAGCCGCCTGCGTGATCACCGGCCTGCGGGCCAACCTCTGGGTGCTGGCGGCCGGCGCGCTGTTGATGTCGCTTTGTGTGACCCTGCTCAACAGCCTCTACGCCACCATCGTGCACGTGAAGGTGCCCGCAACGATTCCACGGCCGGGTTTTCGCGGTGAACACCCTGATCGCGTGGTCCACGCTTCCGCTGGGATGGGCGATTATCGGACCGTACGGGATCCATCTCCTGCAGCCGCTGATGAATCCAGGCGGCGCGCTGGCCACCAGTGTCGGCGCGGTCATCGGCACCGGACCGGGCCGGGGCGCCGGTCTCGCCTACTTGCTGTTCGGCGCGGCAATCATCATCCTGGTGCTGGTGTCCATGCGCATTCGGTTGCTGAGGAATTTCGACACGGATGTACCAAACGGTGCCATGGATGACCTCGTCGGATATGAGATCATCCGGCAACGAACGGAAAACCGGTGACGAGCGGGTTGGCGGCCGCCCGCCGGGGCCACACCGTACCCGACCTGCTCGCCGCCAGAGCCGCCCACCAACCCGACCGGTTGGCTCTCGCGGTTGGCGCGCACTCGCTGACTTTCGGCGAGTGGGAAGCAAAGTCCAGCGTGGTCGCGGGGGCGCTGCGTCATCGAGGCGTCGAGCGCGGCGAGCGAGTGGCGCTGGTGTACGGGACGCGGCACTGGATCGACTTCGCGGTGGCTTTCTGCGCTGTACAGAAGGCCGGCGGAGTGCCCGTACCGGTGTCCGAACGGCTGGCCCCAGCCGAACGCGACTATATTCTGCACCACTGCACCGCGGCCGGCGTCCTGCATGCCGAAGATGTCCATGTCACAGCGGAAAATGCGTGGTCCGCGACACTGGCGAAATGCCAGGACGGATCCGAGCCAGTCAAGGGGACGGCCTCGCCGTCCGACCTGGCCCAGATCATCTACACGTCCGGAACGACCGGCCGCCCCAAGGGCGTCAGTGCCACTCACGGCAACCTGACTTTCGGCTGCACGACCGGCGAGCGTCGAGTGAAGCTGGCGCATTCGGACCATTTCCTGCACGCCTTTCCGGTCGGCACCAACGCCTGTCAGACCGCGCTTTTGACCGCTCTGGATGCCCGGCCGGCCGGTGTCGCAATGTCCCGGTTCACCCCGGGCCACCTCGGCCGGCTCATCGAGAAATACCACCCCGGAACACTCTTTCTGGTGCCCACCATGGCGATCGAGGCACTCACCGCCCGCCCGCCTTGCCGAGCGGTTCGACCTGTCCTCGGTAGTCATGGTCGGCGTGAGTGCGGCGGCGCTGCCCCCGGCGGTCGCGGTGGCCCTCACCGAAGCCTTCGAAAACGCGACCGTGGTCAACACTTACACCTCAACCGAGGCGGCTCCGGCGCAGACCACCATGGTGTTCGACCCGCGCCGGCCGACGGCGTTGGGCCGGCCGGCATCAGCGGCCGACCTTCAGATCGCTTCGTCAGAAGGAAAGCCCGTACCGGCCGGCGAAGTGGGCGAGGTCTGGTTGCGGTCACCGGTCCGGCCACGGGAGTACTACGCCGATCCGGCCGCGACCGCCGCGGTTTTCCGGGGCAGCTGGGTGCGGATGGGCGACCTCGGCCGGCTTGACGAGGAGGGTATCTCTCTACCTGGTTGACCGGGAGTCGGAAGTACTCAAGTCTGGCGCCGAAAAAGTCTCGACGCTGCAGGTGGAGGCGGCCCTTTACGAGCATCCCCGGATAGCCGAGGCTGCTGTTTTCGGTATCCCTCATCCAGTGCTGGGCACCGCCATCGCGGCCGCCGTGGTGCCACGCGGCGAGGTCGTGCCGAGCGAATTACGTGCCTTCCTGGCCGGGCGGCTCGCCAGCCATCAACTGCCCAGCACGATCCACGTACGGGATGCGTTGCCCCACAACGAGAACGGCAAAGTGCTCAAGCGGGCGCTGCGAGATCAGCTGATCGCCGAGCAGGAAGGCAACTGAATGTCCGAGCAGCTCAGCGTCACCCTCCAAGACACCGTCCTGGACCATTTCCTTCGCAGCGCACAGCAAACTCCGGAAGCCGTGGCGGTGGTCTTCGACCAGACCCGGCTGACCTACCGAGAGCTGGACGCGGCGGCGAATGCGTTGGCCGCACGACTCTGGGCGGCCGGAGTGCGGTCGGGCGGCTTGGTCGGTGTCCACATGGGACGCTCGGCCGAGCTGGTGGTGGCGGTGTTGGGCATTCTGCGAGCTGGCGCGGCTTATCTGCCACTGGACCCCTCCTACCCCACCGAACGGATCGCTTTCATCGCCGCCGATGCGGCCGCTCCGGTCATGGTGACCCGGTACGGCGAGGAATCACCGTTGCCTGGGAAGGTGGTGACGGTCGATCTGGCAGAACTTCTCCGCACGCCGGATCTGCCCCCGCCTCAGGAAAATGGCGACCTCGCTTACGTGATCTACACGTCCGGATCGACTGGACAACCCAAGGGCGTGGAGATCGGGCATCGGGCCCTCGCCAACCTGATTGGCTCTTTTTCTGCCGAATTAGGGGCTTCGCCGGCGGACCGCTGGCTCGGGCTGACCTCACTGTCGTTCGACATCGCGGCTTTGGAGATATTCCTGCCGTTGACGTCCGGCGGCCGACTGGTCATGGCGCCGGACACGGCCGTACGGGATGGCCGCGCGCTCGCGAGGATGATCCGCGACCAGGCCGTCACGCATGTGCAGGCCACTCCGTCGAGCTGGCGACTGCTGGTTCCTGAACTCGGCGGCGAGCCCACCCTGGTCGCACTGTGCGGCGGAGAGCCGCTGCCGGTCCCGCTGGCGAAAGAAATCCGGGTACGGGTTCGCCGCCTCCTGAATGTCTACGGCCCGACCGAAACCACGGTCTGGTCCACAGTGGACGATCTGCCCGCCGACCCGGACACCGTTACCATCGGCCGCCCGATAGCCAACACTGACCTCTACGTGCTGGATGAGTCGCTCGCGGCCGTCCCGGCCGGCTCCCCCGGCGAGCTTTTCATTGGCGGTGCAGGACTTGCCGCCGGCTACCACAACCAGCCGGAGTTGACCGCCACGCGGTTCGTGTCGAACCCGTACGGGCCGGGCCGGATCTACCGCACTGGTGATCTCGCACGCATCCGGGCGGACGGTCGGCTGGATTTCCTTGGCCGGCTGGACGATCAGGTCAAGATCCGCGGTCACCGGATCGAGCTGGGCGAAATCGAGGCCCGACTGCTGTCCCACCCGACCGTGGCCGAGGCGGCGGTCGCGGCCGTTGGCGAAGAAGATCCGCAGCTGGTCGGATACGTGGTGGCGGCCGCCGGATCCACCGTGGACAGTGCGGTGTTGTCCGACCACCTGAGCCGATCGCTGCCGGCGGTGATGGTGCCCAACGCGTACGTATGGCTTGGCTCGCTTCCGTTGACTCCGAACGGGAAACTCGACCGATCGGCGCTGCCGGCTCCGCCGCGTACGCGAGATGTCGAGGCGGCGCCCGCGTACACCGGAGTCGCCGCCCAGGTGCAAGAAGTCTGGTGTGAGGTGCTGCGGATCGACGACATTGGGCCGAACGAGGACCTTTTTGACCTCGGCGGCCACTCGTTGACGATGACCAAGATCATCGCGCGGCTGCGGTCGCGGCTCGGGGTGGAAGTCCCACTCGATGTTTTCTTCGACACGCCCACCATCTCCGGCGTGGTGGCGGCCGTCGTCGGACTCCAGCAGGAGATGGCCGAATGAGCGTCCGAGAGAAAGTGGCCGCACTGGTGGCCGCGGCGTGCGATCACACGATCGGCGCCGACGACGTGCTCGCGCACGGTGATTCGTTGGCATCGCTGGGCGTCGGCTCGCTGGCATATCTGCGGCTCATCGACTCACTGGAGTCCGAATACGACGTGCGGATCGACTTGGACGCGGACGTGACCTTCCTGGAAAGTCTGGACGCGATGGTCGAGCAGCTGGCCAGGCTCGGCGTACGAGAAACCGGGACCTAACCGTGCGAACGGTCGGATCAGGCTTTCTGGGTCAAAACCTGGCGGCCATCGCGAGCCGGCACCCGGACGCGGTGGTCTTCGCGGCCGGGCCGTCCAGTGGCGCGTCAACGGAAACCTCGGATTTCGACCGGGAAGCCGTACGGCTGCGGGAAACCCTCGCTCATTGTACGACTTCCGGCGAACGTCTGGTCTATATCTCCACCGCATCGGCCGGGCTTTACGGCCGTGCCGAACCGGTCAGCCGAGAGTCGGGTCCGGCGCGACCTGAATCGCCCTACGGACAACACAAACTCCGAATGGAGGACATTGTCGCCAAGGCCGACCCAGCACATCTGACTGTCCGGCTGGCCTATCCGGTGGGCCGCCGGCAGCCAGCGCACCAGCTCGTGCCGGCGTTGGTCGCGAACATCCGGTCCGGCAAGGTGAAAGTCCTGTCCGGAGCCCGTCGAGACCTCATCGACGCGGCCGATTTCGTTCGTACGGTGGACAGTCTGCTCGACGCCCGAGTGACCGGTGTGGTCAATGTCGGGTCCGGTCATCCGGTGCCGGTGTCCGAACTGGTCGCCGAGCTGGAGAAACGGCTGGGTATCACGGCCACTATCGAGCTGGTGGCAAGCCCGGCGGATCCCCGGATCTGTACGGAAAAGCTCCGCCAGCTGGTGCCTGCGGTGGCGGATTTCGGTTTCGGCGCGGACTACTTCCGCCAGGTCCTTGATCGGTACGTGCTCCGATGAACCAGCGAAAGCGCCACACCGTGGGAGTCGTCATCGCCGCGATGAACTCGGCGGAGTTCCTCGACCAGGCGCTCGGGTCGTTGGCCACCCAGACCCGGCCGGCCGACCAGATCGTGGTGGTCGACGACTGTTCCGACGACGACACCGAAAAGCTGGCTCTGCGGTGGGCCACGGTGCTGCCGGTCACGGTTATCCGTACGCCCCAGCGGCTGGGAATCTGGGGTGGCCGGCGGACCGGCATCGCCGCACTGACCACCGATCTGGTCGCGCAGCTCGACGCCGACGACATGGTTCTGCCGCATCACCTGGAAATCCTGTCCGACGCGTACGCGGAACGGCCGGGCCTGATCAGCCCGCGACCGCTCAGCTGGACCGGCTCCGGCCCGGCCAGCCCCGCCACGTACACGAAAGATCGCTTTCCGCTGCCGGGAGACCAGCTCGCCCAGTTGCTCGTCACCAACTACGTGCTCGTCGGCGCCCTCTACTCTCGCGATCTTTACCATCGGATAGGCGGATACCGACAGATCGCGCTCGGCGAGGACTGGGACCTCTGGGTGCGGCTGGTGGCCGGTGGTGCGCCGATCACCAAGGTGCCCGACCCCAGCTATCTCTATCGAGTCCGGCCAGGCAGCTACTCCACTCGGTTCGATCGGAACACCGCACAGACCGAAGTGTTGAGCAAATTCTTGGAAAGTTGTGCAGATCCGAACTACCGCCGAGTTGCCAAGTTGGCCATCATCCAACGACTGGGAACCGGTTACGATGGCGCCGACAGCGATCCCGACCTCGGCCGGATCGTTCGGACGGCGGACCGGATCGAGGTTTACGACCGAGACGATCGGCGGCTGTTGGCCATGCACGGTCGCGAAATCGAGTACGTGTACGACGAAACGCTGCGCCGGGACACCTCGTCCTTGCGCGACATCCTGGGAGATGGCCGGTGATCGTGACCTTCACCGGCATGCGGGCCACCGCGGCGCCGCTCAGCTGGGGACAGTCCATTGTGTACGACGCGCTGTTGCGGCGGACCGCGGACGAGGACTACAACTACAACCTCACCCGAGTGGTGCCGGTGCCGGCTGGATGCACCTCCGACGACGTGGCCACGGCGGTGGCCGCGCTGGTCCGCCGGCACGACTCGCTGCACACCATCTTTCCCGGCCGGACCCAGGAAGTGATTGCTGCCGGCGAACTGGAGATCCGCGTCGGCCACGCGGATACCGCCAGCGCGGTCGAGAAGCTGGCCGCTGAGCCGTTCGATCCTGCCCACGACTGGGGAATCCGCGCCACCCTGGTGTGTTTTAACGGCCAGCCACGGGAAATCGTGCTGGGCCTGTCACATCTGGCGGTTGACGCCTGGGCGGCTGGCATGCTGACCGCGGAGTTACGCCGGCTGTTGCGGCGCCCGGACGTACGCTTACCGGCCGCATGGCAGCCGGCGGATCAGGCTCGACACGAACAAAGCGAGGCAGGCATCCGGCGCAGCGAACGCGGGCTGGAGTATTTGCGATCGGTAGCTGGCGGCGCGGCGCCCACCGGACCGCTTGAAAACGTGCCGAGTCTGCGACATGGCGAACTGCGTTCGCAGGTGGCTGAGGTAGCTGCGGCCCGTCTCGCCGAACGCTGTCGTACGTCCGATTCGACCGTCTATCTCGCCGCTTTCGCTCACCAGCAAGCGAAGATCGCCGACACAGACACCTGTTTCCTGAAAACCGTGGCATACAACCGGACAACCGACAACGAACGCGGCTGCGTGGCTCCTTTCGCGCTGGACGCGTTCGTGTCCGTATCAGTCGCCGGACCCGATGGCTTCGCGGGGCTGGTCAAGCGATCGTGGGCCGCGTCCATGCGGGCGTACCAACACGCCCAATGTGACCCGGCGGCTGCCCGGGAGCTGGTCGAGACCGCCGGGGTGAATCCGCCGGTGATGTTCAACGATGCCCGCTCACCGGTCCGGCCGAGCCCGCCGCGCCAGCCAACCGGCACAACTTTTCGCTGGCTACCTGATTTTCGACCACCGGGCCTGCGGTGCTATCTCGCGATCGCCGACGACAGGGACGGCCAGACGCTGTCACTGCTGGCCGACCATCGGGCCGACGTCGTCCGGGATTTCCTTTATAGGATGGAAGAACTGCTGATGAGGGCGGCATGAGGACCGAGACGCTCCAAGCCGTCGTCGACTTCGACCGGTGGTGGGCGCAGCGGCAGGTAACGCACGACTTCACCGTCCGGCGGATCCCGCTGAACGACTTGCGCGGCTGGCGGTTCGCGCCCGGCAGTGGCAACCTGTGCCACGACAGCGGGCGTTTCTTCACTGTCCGCGGGCTGCGGGTGACAGATCCCAGTGGTCCGGTGAAAAACTGGTCGCAGCCGATCATCGACCAGCCGGAGATCGGCATTCTGGGGATCCTGCTGAAGCGGATCGATGGAGAACCGCATTGCCTCATGCAGGCGAAAATGGAGCCTGGGAACGTGAACATGCTCCAGCTCGCACCGACTGTGCAGGCCACCCACAGCAACTACACGGGAGTGCACGGCGGCGCGGACGTACGCTATCTGGAGTTCTTCCGTTCGCCACGGCCCGGCCGGGTGCTGGTGGACACCCTGCAGTCCGAACACGGCTCGTGGTTCTACCGCAAACGCAATCGAAACATCGTCGTCGAAATCACTGACGAGTTGGTTCCGACGCACGAGGATTTCCGCTGGATTCCGCTCACCGAGCTCGGCGGACTGCTGCGGCTCGACAACCTGGTGAACATGGACGCCCGTACGGTGTTGGCGTGCCTTGCGGCGGCCGGCGCACCGCACCCGGACACCGAACTGCTGAGCTGGATCACCGAGGCGAAATCCCGGCATCCGCAGGCCAGTGAGCTGATCGATCTGGCCGATGTCCGGGACTGGTACCGATATCCGCGAGATCGCCCGGACCGACCGCCGGCATTTCAGCGTACTGGCGGTGTCCGTGCGGGCCGGCACCCGGGAAGTCACCCATTGGACCCAGCCGCTCTTCCGGCCGCACGGGCAGGGGGTGGCGGCTTTCCTGTCACGGCGCCGTAACGGCATCGCCGAGGTTCTCGTGCGGGCCCGAGCCGAGGGTGGCCTGCGCAACGGCGTGGAACTGGGGCCAACCGTCCAATGTGTACCCAACAGCTATGCCGATCTGCCGGCGCCGCCGTATTTTGACCTCGTGCTCACCGGGCGGGCCCGTTATGACACGGTGCTTTCCGAGGAAGGAGGCCGATTCTATCGCGCTCAGACTCGCTATCGGGTGGTCGATGCACCGCCCGACCTCCCGCCCCCCCACCACCGGACTACCGGTGGCTCGCGGTCGATCGGCTGACCGGATTGTTGCGGCACCCACATTATGTGAATGTGCAAGCCCGAACCCTGGTGGCGGGGTTGAACCTGTGCTGAGATTTGGCGTGCTGGGCTGCGCCTCGATCGCCCGCCGGCGGATGCTGCCGGCACTCGCCGACGCAGCCGGCATCGAGGTGACGGCGGTGGCCAGTCGGGATCTGCGTCGTGCGCAGGAAACCGCCGCGCCGTACGGCTGCGCGTCGGTCGAAGGCTACGACAACCTGCTGGCCCGCGATGATGTCGACGCCGTCTATCTCCCGCTGCCCACTGGACTTCACGCCGAGTGGATCGAAAAGGCGCTGCTCGCGGGAAAGCATGTGTTGTCCGAGAAGGCTTTGACCGTACGGCTGGAAGAAGCCCAGTCGCTGGTGGCATTGGCCCAAGCACACGGTCTGCTGCTGGTGGAGAATTTTGCTTTCCTGCACCACTCCCAGCATGCCGTCGTACGGGAAAGCCTCCCGAGAATCGGGGAGATCAGGGCTTTCAGCGCAGCCATGGGAATTCCGCCGTTGGAGCCCGAGAACCCCCGCTATCTGCCGGATCTTGGCGGCGGCGGGCGCTCCTGGACGTAGGCGTCTATCCGATCCGAGCCGCGCAGCTTTATCTCGGATCGGAACTGGAAGTCGTCGGCGCGGTGCTGCGACGAGACCCGGGCGCACGGGTCGACGTGGCCGGGAGTGTGCTGCTGACCACTTCTGCCGGAGTGACCGCGCAGCTAGACTTTGGTTTCATACATGCATACCGGACCGTCTGTTCGATCTGGGGAAGCCAGGGATCGCTGGAGTTGCGGCGACCATTCACGCCGCCAGATGATTATCCGCCGGTCCTGCGAATGGAGGTCGCCGGCGAGGTGACCGAGCGGGTGCTCCCGGCGGACCGGCAGTTCGTCAAGGCCGCCGAGGCCTTCGCCGCGGCGATCGCCGCCGGCACCGACGGCGCGCAAATCCTGCGCCAGGCGGCCCTGGTCGAGGCGGTTCGGTCCAGCGCCCGCTGGGTGGATGCCCTCCACTAGTAGCGTGGCGTTTCTAAGTTTGGCGATATTTGTTGGCGTGAATCTTCTCAAGTTTCACAGCAGTCACAGGAGCAACCGCACAGTCCGTCTGATGGGTTCACCACCCAACAATCGGAGCGCCGTCGCTGGGGCGAGCCACTCCAACACCAGCGGCCTCAAAATATCAGCGCCACGCTACTGGGTCATTGCGTCTGAGAGACTGTTGGGTATGTGACTGGTTACGCTGCGAATTTGGTCTCTATGGTGAGTCGTCGGGCTGCTTCGCGTTCGGTGGCGTTGGGCCAGCGGATGGTCTGGCCGGACAGCCGATTGGCCATGAGCTGAATCATCGCCAGTTTGATCATGGTTTCGGAATTGCTGGTGAGGCGTTCATAGTCTCGGGCCAGGCGGCGGTTGCGGATCAGCCAGCCAAAGGTGCGCTCGACGACCCATCTCCGCGGTAATACTTGGAAGCCTTTGACGTCATCGTTACGTTTCACGATTTGTAACAGCAGGCCGAGTCTTTCCTGTGCCCAGGCCACCATGCTGTTGTCGATCGAGTGCGTATATCCGCCGTCAGCCCACACCAGGGCGATCGAAGGAAATCGGGAGGCCCCATATTGCAGAATCCGGCGTCCACCGGGGCGGTCCTGCACGGATGCGGCGGTGACTATCACGGTCAGCAGCAAACCCAGAGTATCGACAATGAGATGCCGTTTACGGCCGGTGGTTTTCTTGCCCATGTCGAACCCGCGGGCCTGCCCGCCCTCGCTGCTCTTGATCGACTGGGCGTCCAGAACGGCGGCTGACGGATTCGGGTCGCGACCGGCAGCGACCCGAATCTGATCGCGAAGCGCGTCGTGGACACGATCGAACGTCCCGTCCTTAGCCCAGGACCGATACCAGCGGTAGGCGGCGTCCCACGACATCAAGTCATGCGGGATCATCCGCCACTGACAACCCGAACGCCGCACAAAGAAGATCGCATCCAGCACCAACCATCACCATATTTCCTTACCATACCGCCCTTTTACTGATCACGGACCGGCATCAACGGCGCCAGCAGCAGCGCCCACCCCGCGATCGGACAAACTGGACGGATAACATGGACGTGGATCATACCCACCAGGCTGACAGTTGCACACAACGTGATCTTGGTGGGAATGATCTTTTTACCCGCCGACACGCCGATCATGATCAACATCACCACCGGACGTCACGACTCAGTTACCCCAACAGTCTCTGAGGCCCAGCGCTCGCGCCCGCAAAGACTTGAACGCGCGCGCTCTATGTTTCGTTGGGGTTATTGTGAAAGTATCCAATTCCTGATCACCCGTACGCGACCAAACTGTCGGCGCCGGCGGTAGAATTAATGTCATGGCCGCCGGCGACGAAGTCACCTCTCCAGAGCTCTGGAGGTGTGACCCGGATGAGCTAGGTGAGTTGCTGCAGGAGAAAGAAAAAAAAGCGGTCCGGCTGCTGCAGGTCGAGGTGCTGGACATTGTCGCGGCGATCCACCGGGGAAACGTCGGCAAGACGCTCGGGCACCGCAACACCCTGGGGATGCTGCAGGATCTCCTTCGACTGTCCCCCACAGAGGCGACCCGGCGCTACAAACGAGCCCTGAACCTGTGCCCCAGCCAAGCCCTCACCGGTGAAACGCTCGCGCCCACACTCAGTATCGCCAGTGAGGCGATGCGCCGCGGCGAACTCGCGGACTCCCAAATCGACACCATTGTTGGGGTCGTGACCAGGCTCCCGGCCAGGGTGACCATCAAAGACCGCGAAGAAGCCGAAGCGTCCCTGGTGGAACACGCGAAACGCTACACCGCACCAGGCCTAGCCAAAGTCGGCAGGCGCATCCACGATCACCTGGACCCCGACGGACCCGCGCCCTCCGAACACGAAAACCAGAAACCACGCCGCGAACTATCCCTCCACACCGGACGGGACGGGCGCCTCAACTTCACCGGCTCCTTCGACAGTGAAACCGGGACCCTCTTCAGCGAAATCCTCAGCCCGCTGGCCAAACCCCGGCCCGCTGAGAACGGGACCCCTGATCAGCGGTCAGTGTCCGAACGCAACGGGGACGCGCTCGCGGAAGCCCTGAATCTGATCGCGGACTCCGGGAAACTCCCCACCCAGGGCGCCGAGCGACCGCATCTCACCATCACCATCAACTGGGACATGCTCCGCGACCGCCTCGGAGTCGCTTACCCGCACAGTGGCGCACCTATTTCCCCAGAGGGCGTCCGGCGGCTCGCTTGTGACGCGGACATTATCCCGATGGTGCTGGGCAGCGACAGCGTACCGCTGGATGTCGGACGCAACGAACGACTCATCACACCAGCCCTACGCAAAGCCCTTATAGCACGAGACAAAGGCTGCGCCAGATGCGGCCGACCACCCCGCTGGACACGAGGGGGCACCACGTGCAGCACTGGGCCGATGGTGGGCATACTTGCCTTGACAATTGCGTGCTCCTGTGCGACCGCTGCCATCGCTTAGTGCACCACGGCGGCTGGGACGTACGCATCGTCGACGGAATCGTTGAATTCCTGCCGCCCGCGTACGTTGACCGCGAACGAAGACCCATCCGCGGGATTAATCAACTCGCCGCATAGAAAACCCACCTGGCCGCCGGGCACTATCACGCCCGGCGGCCCACAACTCTGCAGACGAACCATCACCGATCGTCCTCAGCAGACCTGAACCCGAGAACCTCGGACAAGCAGCGCCAGATTTAGGAGCGACACGCTACTGGTGTCCCGCGCCTGAAGTCCGTTGAGGATATCGTGCGAGAGAGTTGAGGATCTCTTCGGCGCTCTTCTTCCAGACGAATGGCTTGGGATCCTCGTTCCAGATCTTGATCCATTCACGGATGCCCTTTTCCAGCGTTTTCACGCTTTTGTGGACGCCTCGCTGCAGGAGTTCGGTGGTCAGGTAGGCGAACCAACGTTCTACTTGGTTGACCCAGGACGATCCGGTCGGGATGAAGTGCGGGTGGAACCGGGGATGCACAGCGAGCCATTCGTGGATGGCAGGGGTCTTGTGAGTGGACAGGTTGTCGCAGACCAGGTGCACGTCTAGTCCGGCTCGAGGAACTTGACGAGAAATGGGGGAAACAGCATGGCGCGATGATCCGCCTGTGGCGCAACGCGTGGGAAGAATTCATCCCTTTCCTGGATTACGATGTCGAAATCAGGAAAGTCATCTGCTCCACGAACGCGATCGAGTCACTCAACGCTCGACACCGACGCGCGGTACGCGCACGCGGGCACTTCCCAACCGAGCAGGCAGCCATGAAGTGCCTGTACCTTGTGACACACGACCTGGACCCCACCGGAACAGGCCGCGCCCGACGGACGATGCGCTGGAAGCCCGTGCTGAACGCCTTCGCCATCACATTCGGTAACCGCTGGCCGGCCGCCGAAACGTACTAACGCAAACGCCAGAAACACCGTTCGTGTTGCGGACCCAGACGTCCTGCCGAGCGCGGGAGTCTGCGGATGGAGGTTGTGGATGTTTGAGGCTGGTGTCTCTTACTCACTACTGGCTTGGTAGGACAGCAAATTCGCTACCTCCGCGTCGGAGAGTTCGTCGACAGCGGCGGTGAGCAGCACCTCTACGTGAGCGGCGAAAGCGGTCAGCGTTGAGTAGTCGAAGACGGCGCGTACGGGCACGTCGATTTCCAGAGTGGCGCGCAGCCGGGAAATGACCCGAGTGGCCAAGAGCGAATGGCCGCCGAGGGCGAAAAAGTCGTCGGCGGCACCGACTCGTTCGACGCTGAGCACCTCGGTCCAGATTTCGGCGACCAACTGCTCGGCATCGGATTCCGGTTCACTCCACTGCACGGCGACCACAGCGGCCGGATCGGGCAGCGCTCGTATGTCCACCTTCCCATTGTTTGTCAGGGGAAGTTTTTCCAGTCGTACGAACAGATCGGGCACGAGGTAACTGGGCAGCGTACGAGCGAGGCCGGCCCGCATTGCCTGGTCCGTGGCTGTCCCGACGAGGTAGCCGACGAGCCGGTCCTGGTGAGCAACGACGACGGCCTGATCGACACCGGGCTCGGCCTCCAATGCGGCGCGCACCTCGGCCGGTTCGATCCGGTGACCGCGAACCTTCACCTGATCGTCGAGACGGCCGAGAAATTCCAGCTGGCCGTCTGGTCGCCAGCGGCAGCGATCCCCGGTCGCATACCAACGAATCCCTTCCGTTACTGGGAAATCCGGTTGGCCCAGATATCCCTGCGCCACCCCCGCGCCGCCAATGTGCAGTTCTCCAGACACCCCGGGTGGCGTCAGATTTCCGGCCGGATCCAGCACTTTGACCACGGTGTCGGCGATCGGGCAGCCAATAGGCGGACGTGCGGCGGCGTTCGGCACGAGATCGCATGCCGTGGCGATAATGGTCGCTTCGGTCGGACCGTACGTGTTTACCAGCCGGGTACGCGAACCCCACCGCGCAACCGCTTCCGCTGATGCTTGTTCGCCGCCGAGGATCACCAGCCGCAACCCGTCGGGCCAGCGGACAGCTTCCGGGCTGGCGACCAATTCATGCCAGTACGCGGTGGGCAGGTCGAGCACAGTGACCGCGCGGCCCTGGGCAGACCGCAGGAAATCCGGCAGTGCCGCGGACTCCGTGACCACCTCGACCCGCGCCCCAGCTACCAGTGCTGGGTAGATTTCCTCGGCGTGGGTGTCGAAACCCCAGGACGCGACCTGCGCGACGCAATCATCCGGAGTCAGCGCGTAGACGCCGGTCATCCAGGCCACCCTGGCTGCCAGTGCGCCATGCGACACCGCGACCGCTTTCGGGGTGCCAGTCGATCCGGACGTGTAAATCACGTACGCGAGCCACTCGGGCAGCACCTGCACGGCAGTCATCGCTGGCGCGGTGGCGGAAGGGGAAACCCTGACCACACCCGGAAGTGGCTCGTCGGAGATGACGACCTCGACTCCACTTCCGACGATCATCAGGTCTTTCCGGGCTGCCGGCAATGCGGGATCCAGAGCAAGGTAAGCAGCCCCAGCGAGCCAGGTGGCGAGCAAGGCGATCACACCATGGGGCGAGCGCGGCAAATGTACGCCAACAACGCTCCCCGGACCGACACCGGCTTCCCGCAGCGCGCCAGCCAGCTTTTCGGCGCGCGACAACAGTTCCGCGTACGTTAGGGACCCCACCGCCACGGCGTCCGACGCCTTGATCAATAAAGGGACCACCGCGGGAACCGGTTGCCCAGGCCCGGTGCCCCAGGCGGACAACTTATCCAACTCACCTGCGGCCAGGCATTCCAGCTCACCGATGCGAGCGTCAGGGCGTCGTACGATATCTCGCAGCAGGACCAAGAAACGTGCGGCTATGCCGGCCACTGTGGCTGCGTCGAAGACGTCGTCGCGGTAGCCAAAGGCGGCGCTGAGACCTCCGTCCGCCAGCGGAAACAACTGCAAGGTCAGATCCAGCATGCTCTGCCCGAAGCCGGTGCCGAACCACTCGAGTTCCAGGTCGCCGAACGAACTCAGCGCGAAACCGGTCTCCTCCGGCGAATTCAGAACCACCATGATTGTCTGGAACTGTGCGGCTAAAGGCACGTCCGGCCGGCCGAAGGTCCCTAATACATCGGACCGGGTTTTTCTCAACAGCCGGGAGAATTCCGGGTCACCAGAGAGGTCGCCCCGGAGCACCTGCAGCTGGGTGAAATACCCGACGATCGTCTCCCAGGCCAGCTCCGTACGCGAGGCCATCGGCGTGCCCACACAAATGTCGTGCTGGCCGGTGTGCCGGGACAACAGCAGCTGGTACGCACTGAGCAGGACCATAAAAAGCGAACAGCGTTCCCGTCGGGCCAACGCCACCAGGTCAGCAACCACATCGGCGGGCAGCGTGACGGTTTCGAAGCCACCGCTGGTAGACCGCTCGGCGGCGGGTGGCCGGTCCGTCGGCAACGCCAACTCTGTCGCGCCGATCGGCCGATCCCGCCAACGGGCCACCTCAGGCGCCGGATCGACGGCCCGCTGAGCAGTGACAAAATCGCGGTAGGTCGCCGAAAGCGGCGCAGCTCGCGACCCCGATACAGCTCAATCAACTCACTGTTGAGCAGGTTCAGCGACCACCCGTCGCCGATGATGTGGTGCAACACGACACTCAGTACGTGATCGCGTGGGCCGAGCCGTACCAGCAACAACCGGATCGGCGCGGCCGCGGCCAGCTCGAAAGCGCCGTTCGCCTCAGCCGACACCAGTTCCCGCGCGTGATTCTCGTCGCGGGCGTCCACCATCCGCAGCGGAGCCGACCCAGGTGGGCTGAGCACAGCCACCGGACTGCCATCCACGTCCGGAAATCGCGTCCGCAACATTTCATGCCGCGTCACCAGCGCATCGAGAGCATTCCGCAACGCGCCGACATCCAAAGAACCGCGCAGTCGCAGCGCCTCACACAGATTGTACGAGGCGTCACCGGGCTGTAACCGGTCGAGAAACCACAGTCGCTGCTGGCCGTACGACAGACGTTCCGTCATTTCCGGATGATCTACCAGCGACGAAGGCCCTGACAAGGCGGGCCCGAGCGTCCAACGACGCTGGCCTTGCCACCGATGTCAGGGTTTAGCGTCCGATGGTGGACAACCACGACTCAAGAATGGACCCCAGGTGCAGAACCTGCTTACTTTCGATCAGAAGTTCTTCGAAGCGCTCACCAACGGTGACACCAAAACCCTCGGCGACCTGCTCGCCGACGATTTCCTGCTGGTCTCGATCGCCGACGGTGCGATGGTGTCCAAAGTGGACCTGATCGGCGCGATCACGTCCGGCGCTGTCCAGTTCGGCGAGATCCAGTCCTACCCCGAAGAGGCTTTCGTCCGGCACGTCGGCGACATCGGCATCGTGGTCGGGCGTACGAAGATGACCTTCACCGGCGTCACCGCCGCCAGCCGCTACACCCACGTGTTCGTCCGGGTGCGCAGCGGCTGGCGGTTACTTTCGGCGCAGGGCACCGAGATTAAGGACTAGTTCTTCGGGGGGCGGTTCTTGCGGCCGCGGAGCTTTTCCCGGTCCTGCGCGGCCCAGCGTGACCTTGCGGATGCGGACGAAGCCGGGGGTGACCTCGACGCATTCGTCTTCGCGGCAGAACTCCAGGGCCTGTTCCAGCGACAGCACCCGGTGCGGGATCAGCGGCACCAGGATGTCGCCGGAGGACTGGCGCATGTTGGTGAGCTTCTTTTCCTTGGTCGGGTTGACATCCATGTCGTCCTGACGGGAGTTCTCACCGACGATCATGCCCTCGTAAACGTCGGTGCCGGGACCGACGAACATGGTGCCGCGCTCCTGCAGGTTGGCCAGCGCGAAACCGGTGGTCGGGCCGCGTCGGTCGGCGACCAGCGAACCGGTCGGGCGGGTCCGCAGCTCGCCGACCCACGGCTCGTACCCGTCGAAGACGTGGTGCATGAGGCCGGTGCCGCGGGTCTCGGTGAGGAACTCGGTACGGAAGCCGATCAGGCCACGGGCCGGCACCCGGTATTCCATCCGGACCCAGCCGGTGCCGTGGTTGATCATCTGCTCCAGCCGCGACTTGCGCAGCGCCATCAGCTGGGTCAACACGCCGAGGTAGTCCTCGGGGGCGTCGATCGTCAGCCGCTCGACCGGCTCATGCACCGCGCCGTCGATCAGCCTGGTGACGACCTGCGGCTTGCCAACGGTCAGCTCAAAACCCTCGCGGCGCATAATCTCGACCAGGATCGCCAGCTGCAGCTCGCCACGGCCCTGCACCTCCCAGGTATCCGGCCGCTCAGTCTCCAGCACCCGGATGGACACGTTGCCGATCAGCTCGGCGTCCAGCCGGTTCTTCACCAGCCGGGCGGTCAGCTTGTTGCCGGAGGTGCCGGCCAGCGGCGAGGAGTTCGTCCCGACCGTCATCGAGATGCTCGGCTCGTCGACGGTGATCACCGGCAGCGGGCGCGGGTCCTCGGGGTCGGTGAGGGTCTCGCCGATGGTGATCTGCGGGATGCCGGCGATCGCGATCAGGTCGCCCGGCCCGGCGGTCTCGACCGCCACCCGATCCAGCCTCGGTCATCAGCAGCTCGGTGATCTTGACCCGCTGGATGGTCCCGTCCGTACGGCACCAGGCGGCCTGCTGGCCCTTGCGGATGGTGCCGTTGCGAATCCGGCACAGCGCGAGGCGACCCAGGTACGGCGACGAGTCGAGGTTGGTGACGTGCGCCTGCAGCGGCGCGCCCTCGTCGTACTGCGGCGGCGGCACGGTCTTCTTGATGATGTCGAAGAGCGGTTCGAGGTCTTCCGAGTTCGGGCTTTCGCCGTCCAGCGGGCGCTCCAGCGACGCCTTGCCGGCCTTGGCGTGGCAGTAGACGATCGGGAAGTCGATCTGCTGCTCATCCGCGTCCAGGTCCAGGAACAGCTCGTACGTCTCGTCGACGACCTCGGCGATCCGGGCGTCCGGCCGGTCCACCTTGTTGATCACCAGGATCACCGGCAGCCGCAGCGCGAGCGTCTTGCGCAGCACAAACCGGGTCTGCGGCAGCGGGCCCTCGCTCGCGTCCACCAGCAGCAGCACACCGTCCACCATGGACAGCGCGCGCTCCACCTCGCCACCGAAGTCGGCGTGGCCGGGGGTGTCGACGATGTTCAGCGTCAGGTCGCTGTGCTTGACCGCGGTGTTCTTGGCCAGGATGGTGATGCCCTTTTCGCGCTCCAGGTCCATCGAGTCCATCACCCGGTCGTCGACCGAGGAGCCGACCCGGAAAGCGCCGGACTGCCAGAGCATCGCGTCAACCAACGTCGTCTTACCGTGGTCGACGTGCGCGATGATCGCGACATTGCGCAGGTCATCACGAGTGGGCATGGAGTACTCGATCCTTGTCGGCGGGCGAAGCGGCCCGTACGGAGTGCTGGCCAGCGGCTGGCCTCATCCTCGCCGAGTGTACGGACCGGTCGGTCAGCGCTGGTCACCCAGCCGCTTCGTCCAGTGGGTCAGGGCACCATTCGCCGCGCACCCGAGGCTCTTGTTCACCGCAATCATAGGAGCGTTGTCGTCAGCGTTCCAGGTGGTCACCAGGGTGGTGACCGGAGACACGTCGGCGAGCTGGCGCAGGTTCGCCACCTTCATCCACGCGCCGAGCCGATGACCACGGTGTTCACGGCGTACGAGGGTGTCCCACTGGTAGCCGCGCTCGGGCGCTCGCAGCGGGAATCCGACCTCGGTGAAGCCGACCATCCGGCCGGACGCCTGGTGGATGGCGCCGACCGCGACCCAGCTCCGGTTCTGCGCGAGCTGCAGCCCTTCCCGGTCCCGGACTCGGTCGGCGTCCCAGTGCTCGGCGGCCCGCTCGAGGTCGCCCATCGGCGCGTCCGTACTCATCCGAGCGGCCAGTACGGCCCGGTCGTCCACCAGGTCCTGCGGGCAGCGGTCTCGCCAGGTGCGCAAGGCATAGCCGCTGACGTACCGGCGGCACTGGACCTCCAGCGTGTCGATCCGCTCGCGGTCGGCCGGCAACGTGAGGTCGCGGCGTACGGCCACCTGCGCGCACTCGAAGCCGTGCCGGCCGGCGAAGATCCGGCCCGGATCCGGCACCTCCGGCCAACCGGGTTCGTCCAGGTCGGCCTCCAGCAGGTCCCGGCCGGCCGCGGTGGCCAGCCGCTCGACCTCGGCAAGCAGTGCCGTTCCGATACCCGCCCGCCGCCGGTCCGGCCGTACGGCGAGCTGGGACAGGCCAACCAATCGCAAGTTTTCCAGCAGTGGCAACCCCAAGCGGGCGGCTCCGACCACGGCGCCGTCGTCGATCGCCGCCACGTCAACGAAACGCTCGGCCTTGGAGCCGCGCCCGCGCGCCTGCAGCTCCTCCACAGTTCCGTTCCGCTCGCCCGGCCGGTCGTGCTGATACGACGCCTCGACGACCGAGAACCAGCCGGCGAAAGCCTGGTCGTCGTTGGGATCCACTGTTCGCAGCCGCACCCAGACACGGTGTCAGCAACAAGGCGTACCGGCAAGCAAGGACTTTTCCCGGGATCGTGGAAAGAAGCTTGATTAAGCTGGCGCGCCCTGCATACGGTGACGGTTCATAACGTATTCGGAAGGACACACCCTGTGACCGCCACCGAGGAACTCCCCCAGCTGCCGTTCGCACACGGTGACACCGTGCTGGATGTCCCGCCGACCTACCTCGCGCTGATGCGCGCCGAGCAGCCGATCGCCCGGGTGCGGACGGCCGTCGGCGACCTCGCCTGGAGCGTCACCCGCTACGACGAGGTGCGTACGCTGCTCGCCGACCCGCGGCTCGGCCGGTCCCATCCGGAGCCGGAAAAAGCCTCCCGGTTCACCGAGTCGGCGATCCTGGGTGGACCGCTCGGCGACTACGCCACCGAGAAGCAGGAGCACGTACGGCTGCGCCGGGTGCTGACGCCGGCCTTCTCAGCCCGCCGGATGACCGCGCTCCGGCCCCGAGTGGCCCGGCTGGTCGCCGAACTGCTGGACCGGATCGCCGACCAGGGACCGCCGGCCGACCTACATGAGGAGCTCGCTTTTTCGTTGCCGGTGCTGGTGATCTGCGAGCTGCTCGGGGTGCCGGCCACGGACCGGGCCAAGTTTCGGGTCTGGTCCACGAAAATGGCCAGCATGCTCGATGGCGAGTCGGCCCAGGACGCGCTGGCCGAATTCTCCGCGTACATGCGAGACCTCATCGAACGCAAGCGGGAGGACCCCGCCCAGGACGTGATCAGTGACGTGATCGCCGCTGACGAGGAATGGCATTTCGGCATCGACGAGATGACTTTCCTTGCGGTAGCGCTGCTTTTTTTCGCCGGCCACGAAACGACCATGGCACGCATCGACATGGGTACGGTGCTACTGCTCAGCAATCCTGCCCAGGCCGCCGCGCTGCGCGACGACCCGTCGCTCGTACCGACCGCTGTCGAGGAAATTCTCCGGATGACGGTTGGCGGCCAGTCCGGCGGCGTCACCCGCTATGCGCATGCCGACATCGAGATCAGCGGCATGACGATCCCGGCCGGCGACGCGGTCCTGCTCTCCACCGACGCTGGAAATCGGGACACCAGCGCCTTTCCCGAACCGGACACCTTCGATATCGCCCGGCACAGCACGACGGCCCACCTCACTTTCGGCCACGGCCCGCATTTCTGCATCGGCGCGAGCCTCGCCCGGATCGAGCTACAGGAGGTGTTTTCGGTGCTGTTGCAGCGTTTCCCCACGCTGCGACTGGCCGTCCCACTGGAGTCACTGCAAGCACGTACGGAAACCACCACCGCCGGCCTGCGCGCCCTCCCCGTCACCTGGTAGCCGACGGCTCTCGTGGCTATCGTGAGGGCATGGCGGTGTTGAGTGCGTGCGGATGAGGTTGCGGCGGCGCTGGCTGGGTTGACTGGCTGGGAGGGTGACGCGGCGGCGATTCGGCGTCAGGTCGAAGCTGCCGATTTCCCGACCGCGATCCAGATCGTCGACGACATCGCGGTGGCCGCTGAGCAGGCCGATCACCATCCAGACATCGACATCCGGTGGCGCACCCTGCGGCTGGTGTTGGCGACCCACTCCGAGGGCGGGGTCACCGCCAAGGACCTCGAACTGGCCCGCACCATCGACGGGATCGTCGCCGCCCACTCCTGAGGCGCCGATAGGGTGATCGGAGCGGGTACGGGGAGGCGGTCTGGTGGCTGGTGCGGTGGGCACCCTCAGCGTCGCCGGCGGCATCACGGTCGCGCCCCGGGACGGGCTGGTGCTGCGGTTCGGCCGCAACCGCGGCGAGGTGGACATCTGCGTCGGCGAGGACGACCTGCGGATCAGCCGGGTGCACGGGACCCTCACCTGCCGCGGCGAGCAATGGTGGCTGGAGTGCTCCGGACGTACGCCGATCCGGCTGCCGCACTCGGTGCTGCTCCATCACGACGCCGAGCCGGTGCCGCTGCCCACCGGCTACACGCCCCTGCAGCTGGGCGGCTCGCGAGGCCGGGAGCACCTGCTGGAGCTGTACGTCGCCGGAGCCACTGGCGGCCGGCCGCCGGTTCGACCGGCCGACGAGACCGAGAAGCCCAGGCGTTGGCGGCTCACCCCGGACGAACGACTGGCCGTGGTCGCGCTCGGCCAGCGCTATCTGATGAACGACCCGTACGCGCGCAGCCGCAGTCTCGCCAGCAGGCCGCCGCCGAACTCGCCGAGCTCGACCCCGATGGCCGGTGGACGCACAAAAAAGTGGAGCATCTGGCGGCCGGGGTGCGCCGACGACTGTCCCAAAGTGGGGTGCCCGGCCTGCGGATGGACGAGGTGGGGGCGACCCCGTCGGCCTCACCCTGGTGGCGAACCTGCTGCGCGAGTTGATGAACTCGGCCACCCTCGGCGCTCAGGATCTGGAGCTCCTCGAACGCGAGAGCTGACCAGTTGGCTGTGGGCAGTCGCGGTTGGGGCCGCGATGCCTCATCGCGACCAGATCAACCCGGGAGTTGAGGAAAATCGGGACGCTCCGGGCTACTTTGGGACCGTGACCACGACTGAAAAACTCCCCCAGCTGCCGTTCCAGCCTGGCAAGAACGTGATGGATGTGCCGCCGGGTTTCCGGCAGCTGCTCGCCGACCGGAAAATCACCAAGGTGCGTACGACCGCGGGTGACGTCGCGTGGATCGCGACTCGCTATTCGGACGTTCGCGCGCTCTTCGCCGACCCGCGCCTTGGCCGCTCGCACCCGGAGCCGGAGAAGGCGGCCAAGATCTCCGCCTCGGCGATCCTGGGCGGCGCGACCGACAACTACGAGACCGAGCGCGAGGACCACACCCGGATGCGCCGGCTGCTCACGCCGGCCTTCTCGGCTCGCCGGATGGGCTTGCTGCGTCCCCAGGTCAGTGGCTTGATCGCCGACTTGCTGGACCGGATGGCGGCCGGCCAGAAGCCCGCCGACCTGCATGAGCAGCTCTCGTTTCCACTGCCCGTGCTGGTGATTTGCGCGCTGCTCGGGGTGCCGGCCGCGGACCGGGAGAAGTTCCGGTCCTGGTCGGTGGCGATGGGCAATCTGGTGGACGCGCCACTCGCGCAGGCCGCGATGGGCGAGTTCTTCACGTACATGCGGGATCTGGTCGAACACAAGCGGTCCGACCTGGGCGAGGACGTGATCAGTGACCTGATCTCGGCCGCGCCGGAGTGGAAGCTGGAGACCGACGAGATCGCCAGCCTGTCCACCGGCCTGCTGTTCGCCGGCCACGAGACGACCATGACCCGCATCGACATGGGTACGGTCCTGCTGCTCAGCAACCCCACCCAGGCCGACGCGCTGCGCGCCGATCCGGCCCTGGTGCCGTCCGCGGTGGAGGAGATCCTCCGGCTCGGCAGCACCGGCGGCGGCAGCGGCGGACTGGTCCGCTATGCCCGGGAGGACCTGGAAATCTCCGGAGTCACCATCCGGGCCGGCGAGGCCATCCTGCTGTCCGCCACCACCGCGAACCACGACGAGACGGCGTTCGACGACCCGGACACCTTCAACATCACTCGCAAGAGCGCCAACCAGCACATGTCTTTCGCCCACGGCGCCCACTTCTGCATCGGCGCGAGCCTCGCCCGGATCGAGCTGCAGGAGGTGTTCTCGGTGCTGCTGAACCGTTTCCCGACGCTGCGTCTGGCCGTACCGGTGGAGGAACTGCGATTGCGAAAGGACGCGTTGACCGGTGGCCTGATGGGCCTGCCGGTCACCTGGTAGACGATGGGGCAGGGCGGCGGATCCACCCCGGAGTTGAAGAAAGCCGACTTTGGCCGGCATAGCGTGGGAAACCTGTCCACCTCCGGAAGGATCCGCTGCCGTGACCACCACCGAAGACCTCCCCCGCCTGCCGTTCGCACCGGGCGCGAATGTGCTCGACATCGCCCCGAAATACCGTGAGCTGCTGGCCGACCGGCAGGTCACCAGGGTGCGTACGTACGCCGGCGACGTGGCATGGATCGCGACCCGGTACGACGACGTACGAACGCTGTTCGACGACCCGCGGCTCGACCGTTCGCATCGAGAGCCGGCCAAGGCCGCCCGGGTGTCCCAGTCGCAGGTGCTGGGCGGTCCGAGCGACAACTTCGACACCGAGCCGCGGGACGCGCAGGTGATGCGGCGGTTGCTCACGCCGGCCTTCTCTGCTCGCCGGATGAACGCCTTACGCCCGAAAATCGGCGAGATCATCACCGACATCATGGCCCGTCTGGAAGCCGGACCGCGGCCAGCGGACCTGCACGCGAACCTGTCCTTTCCGTTGCCAGCACTGGTGATCTGCGCGCTGCTCGGCGTCCCGTACGAGGACCGGGAACGGTTCCGGGCCTGGTCGGTGGACATGGGCAACATGGTCGACGCGCCGCTCGCGCAGGCCGCGATGGCCGAGTTCTCCGGCTACATGCTGGAGCTCGCCGACCGCAAGCGGGTCGAGCCCGGCGACGACGTGATCAGCGACCTGGTGGCCGCGCAGGACGAGTGGAAGTTGGACTCGTCGTACATCGGCCGGCTGTCCACCGGGCTGCTCTTCGCCGGCCACGAGACGACCATGACCCGCATCGACATGGGTACGGTTCTGCTGCTCAGCAACCCAGCGCAGGCCGACGCGCTGCGCAGGGACCCGTCGCTGCTGCCCACCGCCGTCGAGGAGATCCTGCGGGTCACCAGCACCGAGAGCAACGGCGGCGCGCTGGTCCGCTACGCCCGCGAGGACATCCAGATCGGCGACGTGACGATCGCGGCCGGCGACGCCGTACTCCTGCCGTTCGGCATCGCGAACCGCGATGACACCGCCTTCGACGACCCGGACACCTTCGACATCACCCGCAAGTCGCGCGTACCGCACCTGTCCTTCGGCCACGGCCCGCACTTCTGCATCGGCGCGAGCCTCGCCCGGATCGAGCTGCAGGAGGTGTTCTCGGTGCTGCTGAACCGTTTCCCGACCTTGCGCCTCGCCGTACCGGTGGAGGAACTGCAGCTGCGCAAGGACGCCATCACCGGCGGCCTGAAGGCGTTGCCCGTCACCTGGTAGGACCTGCACGAGAGTTGACACCCACCTGCTGGTTCAGATTCCGTGCCGTACGCGCAGACCGTCGACGACCCGCTGCCAGGCCCGGGTAAAGGCTCGGGGTGGGCCCCTCGGACGTAACACGCGCGACCTCGGAGTTCGGTTGCGGACGTACGACCGTGGCTGCATATACGTTGGACGCATGCGGTGCGGGCCGGCACTGTTTTGACTTACGTTTTCGGTGGAAACAACTAAACCGCCACCTGGTATTTCAGAATGGTTTGCCGGCTCGCGTAGGGTCCACGAATGGGTGTGCGAAAGGGAGGCAGTGTGACGGCAGGTGCCAGTCCCGGCGATGTCCGGCACGAGTTCGACGTGGCCGCCGCGGCCGTGCAGGCCGCTCTGGACGCCGGAGCCCGGTATGCCGACGCGCGGCTGATGCACCGCCGGAGCGAGTCGATGGCCGCCCGCAACGGGGTGGTCGAGGCGCTCAGCCAAATCGAGTCGACCGGGCTCGGGATCCGGGCACTGGTCGGCTCCTCCTGGGGCTTCGCCGCGGTCCCCGACCCGACCGATGCGACCGCCCGCGGCATCGGCGCGCAGGCCACCGCGATCGCCGCCGCGAGCGCGCAGGTGCCTGGCCCGAAGGTCCGCCTGCTCGGCGCGCCTGCGGTCACCGACAGCTGGTCAAGTACGTGCGAGAAGGACCCTTTCGCGGTGCCGCTGGCCGCCAAGGCCGAGCTGCTGTCCGGGGTCACCCAGACGATGCGCGAGCACGGCGCCGATCTGGCTGAGGCCTCGTACGACCTCTGGTTCACCGACAAGTGGTTCGTCTCCAGCGAAGGCCACCGGATCCATCAGCGGATCATCGAGTCCGGCGCCGGCATGAACGCGACCAGCATCGGCGAGAACGAGTCGCAGCGCCGGTCGTATCCGAGCGTACGCGGCCAGTTCGGCACCGCCGGCTGGGAGCTGATCGAGCGGCAGGACCTGCCTGGCAACGCGGCCCGGATCGCCGAGGAGTCGCGCGCGCTGCTGACCGCACCGCGCTGCCCGGCCGGCGAGACCACGCTGATCCTGGGCTCCGAGCAGATGGCGCTGCAGATCCACGAGTCGGTAGGGCACGCGGTCGAGCTGGACCGGATCCTGGGCTGGGAAGCCGCCTTCGCCGGCACGTCCTGGCTGGACCTCTCCCAGTTGGGCAGCCTGAAGTTCGGTTCGGACCTGATGACGATCACGGCGGACGCGACGCTGCCGGGCGCGCTCGGTTCGTTTGGCTATGACGACGAGGGCAGCCCGGCGACGCCGGTCGACATCGTCCGCAATGGGGTGTGGACCGGCGTACTGGCCGGCCGCGACTCGGCCGCGGTGGCCGGCCTGGACTACGCCGGGGCCGTACGAGCCGACGGCTACGCACGGCTGCCGATGGTCCGGATGACGAACGTCGGCCTGCTGCCCGGCGAATCCAGTCTGGACGACATGATCGCCGCCACCGACGACGGCATTTTCATGGACACCAACCGATCCTGGTCGATCGACGACCGACCGCTGAACTTCCAGTTCGGCTGCGAGATCGGCTACGAGATCAAGAACGGAAAACGCGGGCGGATGCTGCGCAACCCCACCTACACCGGGATCTCGCCGCGGTTCTGGGGATCCATGGACATGACCGGCGACCGCGACCACTGGGTCTTCTGGGGCACCCCGAACTGCGGTAAGGGCCAACCGGGGCAGATCGGCCACACCGGCCACCCGTCGGTGCCGGCCCGCTTCGCCGGCGTCCGGGTGGGGGTGACCGGATGACCTCCGCCGCCGATCAGGAGCTTGGCGAACGCGTCCTCGCCGAAGTTCGCCGGACCGCGCCGGGAGCCGAGGCCGACGTGCTGGTCACCACCTCCACGCTCGCGCTGACCAGGTTCGCCAACTCCGCGATCCACCAGAACGTCACCGACACCGGCACCTCGCTGTCGCTGCGGGTCAACGTCAACGGGCGTACGGCCGCGGCCAGCCTGACCGTCGCCCCGGACCAGGCCGCCGCCGACGCGGTGCGCAGCCTCGCCGAACGCGCCGTCGCGGCCTGCGAGGTGTTGCCGGTCGATCCGGGCTGGCCGGGCCTGACCACCTCCGGGAAGCTCGCGCACAGCGGAAACTACGACGAGGAAACCGCGCACGCGGCCCCGGCCGTACGAGCGGACATGGTCCGCGCTTTCATCGACGGCGCCAGTGGACTGTCCGCCGCCGGGGTCTGCCAGACCAGCTCGGTCGCCCGTACGTACGCGAACACCGCCGGTCACCAGGTCAGCGGCCTGGCCAGCGAGTCCACAGTGGACGGCATCGCCCGGGCGGCCCGAGACGGCGGCGGTTTCGCCGACGGCGTCGCGAAACTCACCGCCGTCCGACTCACCGACATCGACCCGGCCGCGCTCGGCGCCACCGCCGCCGCCAAGGCCACCGCGAGCCTGTCGCCGGTGGACCTCGCACCGGGCCGCTACGAGGTGGTCATCGAGCCGAGCGCCGCCGCGCAGGTGCTCTTCTACCTGGGCATGTATGCCTTCAACGGGAGGGCCGTCAACGAGGGCCGCTCGTTCGTACGACCCGGACAGCCGCAGTTCGACCCGTCCCTCACGCTCCTGGACGACCCTGAGTCCGAAGACGCCGTAGGCATGCCCTTCGACGCCGACGGCACCGTCAAACGACGGCTCACCCTGATCGACGCCGGCGTCACCGCCACCGCCGTGCACTCCCGCCGTACGGCCGCCGAAGCCGGCGCCGAGAGCACCGGCCACGCCCATCCCCGGCGGCGACCGGTTCGGCGCGCTGCCGCTGCATCTGCGAGTCCCCGGCGGAGCCGGCGGGACCGTCGACGACCTGGCCTTCGAGGTGACGGACGGGCTGCTGGTCAGCGACTTCTGGTATGTCCGCGTGCTGGACCCACGCACCCTGGTCACCCCGGCCTCACCCGCAACGGCCTCTGGCGCATCCAGGACGGGCGAGTCACCGAGCCGGTCGGCAACCTGCGTTTCACCCAGTCGTACGCGGACGCCTTCGGCCCCGGCAACCTGCTCGCCATCGCTCCGACCCGGTCGGCATCAGCCCCACCGGCTACTCCATCGACACCGCCAACCGGATCGCGGTGCCGTCACTGCGACTCGCCTCATGGAATTTCACCGGCGGCTCCGCGGGCTGATTTTCCTTTCGTACGAGCGAAGGCTGACGTCGGTTGCTGCTTGGACTTGAGGTGGACCTGCTCGACGGTCTCGACTGCGGTTGGGGTTGTCTTGGTGAGCGGCGACCCACGGTAGGTGTCGCTGGGTGCGCGGGGTTACAGCCTGGGTAAAAGCGGGGACCGCTGGGGAATGAGCGACTTGGGTAAAGCAGTGTCCGCTGGGAAATGAGCGACTTGGGTAAAAGCGGTGACTGCTGGGAAATGAGCGACTTGGGTAAAAGCGGTGACCGCTGGGAAAAGAACGCCCTGGGTAAAAGCGGTGACCGCTGGGAAAAGAACGCCCTGGGTAAAAGCGGTGACCGCGAGGGTGCGGTGCCTCGTCTACCAGCCACAAGAAAACCCCGCCCCGCCACCAAAGACCGGTGGCGGGGCGGGGTTTTCTTGTGGTTACTGCCGATGGCCCCCTGTGTTTCTGGCGCCTTCGGCGCGGGCGCTGTCGACTACGGCTACGAGAGTCCGCCTTTGAGGCCCCGCAAAGACCGCGGGGCCTCAAAGGCGGACGCTCCTGCCGGAGGGGCGACAATCGGCCTGGCGGCCGATGGCGCCGGACGGGCTGGTTCCCGTCAAAGTTAGCCAACCTGATGGTGAAGATGACGGTCCCGCACGGGGTTAGGAAGACCGGGCTGGTCCCGTCAAGTAGGCCAACTTGATGGTTAAGGCGACGGTCCCGCACGGGGGGGGTTGGGAAGACCGGGCTGGGTCCCGTCCAAGTTGGCTAACCTGATGGCGAAAGGGACGGTCCCGCACGGGGTTAGGAGGGCGGGGCTGGTCCCGTCAAAGTTGACCAACTTGGCGGTGAAGATGACGGTCCCGCGGGGTTGGGAGGGCGGGGCTGGTCCCGTCAAAGTTACCGACTCGGCGGTGAAGGTAACCGTCCCGCACGGGGCGGGAGGCGGGCTAGGCGGGGACGGCGGTGTAGCGGCGGCGGGTGCGGGGTGGGAGGGTGCCGGCGGCTGCTTCGGTGTCCAGGTAGGACAGCAGAGTGGCGCGGAGTTCGGCGGCGGCGCGCGGGAGGCGTACGTCCCGGCGGTGGGCGAGTGCGACGACCCGGGACGGGCTGGGCTGGGCGAAGGGCGTGACGCGCAGATCGGTGCGGTTGGCGACCACGGTGGCCGGTACGACGGCGACACCGAGGCCGACCGCGACGAAACCCAGGACAGCGTCCATTTCGCCACCTTCGATGGCGATGGTCGGATCGAAGCCGGCCCGCTGGCAGGCGGTCATGGTGAACGTACGCAGGTCGTAGCCGTGCCGGAACATCACCAGCGGCAGTCCGGCGAGGTCCGACAGCCGCAGGCCGCCCGATGGGCTGCGTGGTTCTGGTGCCGCCGCTGCGGCCGGGAGGAGGCGACGATCAGCTCCTCGACGAGCACCGGGGTGATCACCAGCGCGCCCTCCTCGGCTGGGCCGCCCTGGGCCGGGATGACCAGTGCGAGGTCCAGCGCGCCGGCGGACAGCTCGCGGACCAGGTCGCCGGATCCGGTTTCCTGGACGACCAGCTGGATGCCTGGATACTCGCGGTGAAAGTCGCGCAGCACAGTCGGCAGCAGGCCCGTACAAACACTCGGAGTGGCCCCCAGCCGCACCCGTCCACGCCGCAGCTGCGCCAACAACTCCTGCACCTCACGGGTGGCTGTGTCGACGTCGGCCAGGATCCGCTGGGCGAGCGGAAGCAGCGCCTCGCCGGCCGCGGTGAGGGTGATATTTCCCCTAGCCCGACTGAACAACGTGGCCCCGAGCTCGCGCTCAAGGGTGGCGATCTGCTTGGACAGCGCCGGCTGGGACACGTTTACCCGCTCGGCGGCCCTGGTGAAATGCCGCGTTTGGGCCACCGCGACGAAATACGTGAGGTATTGGAGCTGCATGCTGTCCAACGATAACCAACGGCTATCGAGACGAGAGAAACGATCGCTTTTTCAAACCGTGGATCGCAGGCGTAGCGTGACCGCCTGTGGTACATGCCGTCGATACGGGAACTCTGCGCCCCGCTGGCTCGTTGCCGCTTTTTTCGGCGACACAGGTAAGGCTTACCTTATCGCCCGCGGTCGGGCCCCCGATCTGCGGCGCCGACAAACCGGGTTTAAGTTCCCCATGCTGATGTTCTGTCACACACCTCTGGAGGGGATGCGGTGAGCGCACCCGCGGCAGTTCGAGATATCGCCCGCCGACGCGCGACGATCGCTGGTCGCACGCTGCGCACCGACCGTTGGTGGCTGCAGCCGCTGATCACCGTGGTCGGCCTGGTCGCCTGGGTGCTTTACGCGGTGATCCGTACGGCGACGCAGAAGTACTACTGGGTCCCGCAGTATCACTACCTGACGCCGTTTGCGTCCCCGTGCATCAGCGCCTCCTGCATTCCGGAGGCGAGCCACCTCGGTCAGTGGCTGCCGGCCTTCCCGCCGCTGGTGCCGTTCGCGATCATCACTTTGCCGTTTCTGCTGGGATTCCGGCTCACCTGCTACTACTACCGGAAGGCGTATTACCGCTCCTTCTGGCTGTCGCCGCCGGCCTGCGCGGTGTCCGAGCCGCACAAGAAATACTCCGGCGAGACCCGGTTCCCGCTGATTTTCCAGAACGTGCACCGCTATTTCTTCTACGCGGCGGGCATCATCGCGCTGCTGAACACGTACGACTCGATCGTGGCGTTCCACGGCAAGACCGGCGGCTTCGGTTTTGGCCTGGGCAATGTGATCCTGCTGGCAAATGTCGTCCTGCTGTGGGCGTACACGGCGTCCTGCCACTCCTGCCGGAGCCTGGTCGGCGGCCGGTTGAAGCACTTCTCGAAACACCCGGTGCGCTACTGGATGTGGCGCCAGGTCTCGAAACTGAACGAGAAGCATATATGGCACTGGCGTGGACGACGCTGGGCACGCTCGCGCTGACCGACGCCTACATCGGACTGGTGTCCGCCGGGGTGTTCACCGACCTGCGCTTTATCAACTAGGGATTGGGACGATGAGCGAGGAAATCGAGCGCCTGTCGTACGACGTGGTCGTGGTCGGCGCCGGCGGGGCCGGGCTGAGCGCGGCGATCGCCGCCCGGCAGGCCGGCAAGCGGGTCGCGATCGTGTGCAAGTCGCTGTTCGGCAAGGCGCACACGGTGATGGCCGAGGGCGGCGCCGCCGCGGCCATGGGCAACGTGAACCCGAACGACAACTGGGAAGTGCACTTTCGCGACACGATGCGCGGTGGCAAGTTCCTGAACCACTGGCGGATGGCCGAGGTGCACGCCAAAGAGGCTCCCGACCGCATTTGGGAGCTGGAAACGTACGGCGCGCTCTTCGACCGTACGCCTGAAGGAAAAATCAGCCAGCGCAACTTCGGCGGGCACGAATACCCGCGGTTGGCACACGTCGGTGACCGCACCGGCCTGGAGCTTATCCGTACGATGCAGCAGAAAATCGTCTCGCTGCAGCAGGAGGACAAGCGCGACCACGGTTCGTACGAGTCGCATATCCGGGTTTTCGCCGAGGCGACCATCACCCGGCTGCTGACCGACGGCAACAAGATCGCCGGCGTTTTCGGTTACCAGCGCAAGACCGGTGAGTTCTTCTGCCTGGACGCGCCCGCGGTCGTGCTGGCCGCCGGCGGCATCGGCAAGTCCTTCAAGGTCACCAGCAACTCGTGGGAATACACCGGTGACGGGCACGCGATGGCGCTGCTGGCCGGTGCCACCCTGATCAACATGGAGTGCATCCAGTTCCACCCGACCGGCATGGTCTGGCCGCCTTCGGTACGCGGAATCCTGGTCACCGAATCCGTCCGCGGCGACGGTGGGGTGCTGAAGAACTCCGAAGGCAAGCGCTTCATGTTCAACTATGTCCCGGAGGTCTTCAAAGCAGTACGCGACCACCGAGGAAGAGGGCGACCGCTGGTACGAGGACCCGGACAACAACCGGCGTCCCCCGGAGCTGCTGCCCCGTGACGAGGTGGCCCGCGCGATCAACTCCGAGATCAAGGCCGGTCGTGGTTCACCACACGGCGGCATTTTCCTGGACATCGCGTCCCGGCGTACGCCCGAATACATCCGCAAGCGGCTGCCCTCGATGTATCACCAGTTCAAGGAACTGGCCGACGTCGACATCACCGCCGAGCCGATGGAAATCGGGCCGACCTGCCACTACGTGATGGGTGGGGTCGAGGTCGACCCCGACTCCGCGGCGGCCCGCGGCAGCATCGAGGGCTTGTTCGCGGCCGGCGAGGTCTCCGGTGGAATGCATGGATCCAACAGGTTGGGCGGAAACTCGCTGTCGGACCTGCTGGTCTTCGGCCGGCGGCGCGCGGGGGTCGGCGCCGCCGAATACGCGACCAAGATCGGCGAACGACCGAAGGTCGCACAGTCCGATGTGGACGAAGCGGTCACCGAGGCGCTCGCACCGTTTACCCGTGACAGCGGCGAAAACCCGTTCGCCCTACAGGCCGAACTGCAGCAGAACATGAACGACCTGGTCGGTCTCATCCGTACCGCGGACGAGCTGGAGCAGGCCATCAAACGGCTGCAGGAGCTGGCGGCGCGGGTCCACAACGCGGCGGCCACCGGCGGTCGCGCGTACAACCCGAGCTGGCATTTGGCCCTGGACCTGCGCAACATGCTGTTGGTGAGCGAATGCGCGGCGAAGGCGGCGCTGATGCGGCAGGAAAGCCGGGGCGGCCACACCCGCGACGACTTCCCGAAGATGGATCCGGTCTGGCGCAAGGTAAACCTGATCTGCAAGCTGGACGAGTCCGGGGTTCAGGTGGTCAAGCAGGACATCCCGGAAATCCCGACTCGGCTGCTCGACCTCTTCGAGATCGACGAGCTGCACAAGTACATGACCGATGAGGAACTGACCCGGCACCGCGACGGGGGGTCGCTGTCCGACACCACGGCCGCGAGCGAGGGGGGAGCCGTTAATGGGGTACGACGCGAAACTGCGCGTTTGGCGCGGCGACGACGAGGGTGGTGAGCTGAAGGACTTCACCGTCGAGGTGAATGAGGGCGAAGTCGTCCTGGATGTGATCCACCGACTACAGGCCACCCAGGCGCCCGACCTCGCCGTCCGGTGGAACTGCAAGGCCGGTAAATGCGGGTCCTGCAGCGCCGAGGTGAATGGCCGGCCGCGGCTGATGTGCATGACCCGGATGAACACCTTCACCGAGCAGGAAACCGTCACGGTCACCCCGTTGCGGACTTTCCCGGTCGTACGGGACCTGGTCACCGACGTTTCCTTCAACTACGAGAAGGCGTTGGAAATGCCGGCCTTCCAGCCGCCGGCCGAGCTCAAGCCGGGTGAATACCGGATGGCGCAGGTCGACGTCGAGCGGTCGCAGGAATTCCGGAAATGCATCGAATGCTTCCTGTGCCAGAACACCTGCCACGTCGTCCGTGACCACGACGAGAACAAGCCAGCTTTCTCCGGCCCGCGGATGTTCATCCGGGCCGCCGAACTGGACATGCATCCCTTGGACGCCGCGGAGAACCGTAAGGAATTCGCGCAGGAGTCGCAGGGCCTCGGAATGTGCAACATCACCAAGTGCTGCACCGAAGTGTGCCCCGAGGGCATTCACATCACCGACAACGCGATCATCCCGATGAAAGAACGTGTCGTCGACCGCAAGTACGACCCACTCGTCTGGCTCGGCAGCAAGATCTTCAAGCGCGCCGGCGCGTAGCAGCACTCGAAAGCCGGGGTACGCAGTCGCGTACCCCGGCTTTTTCTTTGGCTATAGTGGGGTCTGATGCCTCTTTCGGGCGGCGACTGGAAGTCGTTCTCAGCTGGCTGACGTGAGCTCTTTCGCCGTCGGCGGCGCGGTCGGCTTTTCGGTGGTCGTACGGTAAATGTGCTGTTCGTAGTCGACCACCGACCACCGCCCGACGCCGTGCACCCGGGTCTCCTTCGTTTTGGTCGGGTCTTTTTTCCTGACCGGCTTTCCGTCCTCCACCAGGCGTACGTCCGTCGGGAGCGGGTTTCGGGTGAGATCCACGGCATGGTTGTGGGCGACCGAAGAAGCACCGCGGCCGCTGCCCTGGTTGCCGCCGACGGTGCTCAGAAACCGCCCGTCAAACGAGATGGCGGTGGTGATGTGGTCGGGGTCGGTGCCGAAAGCGTTGTCGATCAACACCAGATCGCCGGGCTGGATGCCGTGAGCCGGCGGCGCCTGGCCAATCGCCTCGTACCACCGGCTCGACCCATGGTTGGTGTGGTATTCCGACAGTTTCTCCCAGTGGTCGAAGGCCCAGACCCACGGGTTCGAGGTGGCGCCCTGGTACGCCAGTGCGCCACGGATGCCACCTTCGCCCTGCATCAACGGCACCCAGTGAGAGTCCATGCCGGCCGCGAGGTTCTGTTGCGTGAAGGCAAAAGCACCGCACCAGGAGGCGTCCCCCGGCAGCCGCCCGACCCGGCGCGCCTCCGGCTCCGCGGTATCACCATGGCCAACCTGGTCGAGTGCGCGGCGGGACGCCCGGAGCCGCAGGGCGGCGAACACGTTCTGCTGCACGGTCTGGTTGAAGTGCTCATACCGGAACTGCGGATCACCGTCCATCAACACGTCCAGCCGGTCCGTGAGCTGGCTGTTCAGCTGGGTTTCGGTCTGCTCGACCGCGCGGCGGTGTGGTTGGCGCCGTCGGCGGCCACGTCGGCGGCCGGCCGGCCCTGGACGTAAAGCGCGGACACCTGGTCCATCACGGTGTGCCGGATCTCGGCGAGCGCGGCGCGCAGGTCCTCCGACGGGGTCAGCTGGTTCTGCGCCAGCTGCGTACGCAAGCGCTGGTTGAGCGCCCGTACGGCGGCAAGGTCGCCGCCCGCCAGCGCGGTTTTTGCCTCCTCGAGCGAACTGGTGGCCTCGGTTGGATCACCGCGGTGACAGCGGCGTTGCCGCCGGCCGTCTGAAGCCGCTGGACGGCCTGTGGGCTCATCCCGCGCTGGCCGGCCAGCAAAGCGGCCACCTGCCGGGCGTCGCCGCTCTCAGCGGTCGCGCGGGTCCGGTGGACTGGCGGCCGGGTCGGTCCGGAGTCGCGATCGTGGACAGGCATCGAACCTCCCGCTTGGGTTTGATCACGACCCTGCCAGCACGACCGCAGGTCGGACATGGCCTCAGCGCTGTTCGCCGTGCAAGGACGCCTTCCTCATCGGGCGCCGCGCGGCAGGGACGGCCGCAGCGCCTCGACGAACGGCAGGTCGGCGGGCATCCACCGGACCGAGTCCAGTTCGTCGGCGCCGAGCCAGCGCAGCTCACTGTGGTCGGAAGCGACGGGGTGCCGACCACGATCCTGGCCCGCCACACCGAAAGCACGCCGTCGCCAGCAGGCAGCGCGGCGTCATCGGCGACCCGGTCGATCACCTCGACCCAGAATGCCCAACTCCTCCTCGCATTCGCGGACCAGCGCCGCCTCGACGCTCTCCCCCGGCTCGACCTTCCCGCCCGGGAACTCCCACAGCCCAGCGGCCGAGCGCGGCTCTTTTCGGCGCCCCGCGAGGACGAATCCGATCTCATCCAGGATCGCGGCGCCGACCACCACCAGCCGGCTCAGGCCAGCACCGTCCGGTAATGGGTGGTCAGCCGGCCTTCGTCGTCCAAAATATGGAAAGCCAGTGATGGCGGCAGCCGCAGGTCGACGTGGTCGTCCGGTCCTTCCTGGGACTCCCAGGGAAACTTCAGGGTCGACACCACTCCGGGTGCCACCAGCAGCGGGCGGCTGGCGAAGGTGGTCACGGCGGGCGTGTGCGCGTGGCCGCAGAGGAATGCGACGATATTGCGGTGGCGACTGGCAAGATCGGCCAGCCGCTGCTCTCCGTACTGCCGGATCCCGTCCACATACGGCGTGTTCAACGGCACCGGCGGGTGGTGAACCCCCGACCAGTACGGGCCGGTCGTCCGGGATCCCCGCCAGCACACCGTCGAGCCATTCCAGCGTCTCGTCCTGCAGATATCCGTCATCCTTGCCTGGCACCGAGGAATCGCACAGGACGACCGCGAATCCGGCCGCCTCAAACACCTGGTTGACCGGCTCCGCCGACCCGGGCTGACCCAGCAGATGCTCCCGGAATGCGGCCCGCTCGTCGTGGTTTCCCGGGCAGATCAAGACAGGATGCCTGGACGTCAACAATTTCCGCGCCTGCTCGTACTCGGACGGCAGGCCGTGGTCCGCGATGTCGCCGGTCACGAGCACGACATCAAGGTCGTACGCGAGATTTTCCAGATATGTCATCACCGCGCGGGTGCGCTCGACGCTACGCGCGTCACCGTCGATGTGGACGTCACTGAGGTGCGCGATGACGATCAAGGCGTACGTCCTCCGATTAGCCGAAGAGGCGTTTGAGTTCGACGTTGACCAGGCCTTCGGCCTTGCGAGCTGTGTGATTCGGCGTCGCCGCCGTTCTGCACGACCTGGGTGACCACATCGCCGTACGCGCTCTGCATCTTCGGCGTCCACTCCGGCGGAGTGGAGTTTTTCGCGTACTGCTGGCTGAAAGTCGCCACGTCGGCGCCGATGCCGGACTTCAGCGCGGCGGCCTTGGCCAGCAGGCTGGTCCGCACCGGAATGTGGAAACCGTATTTGGTGGCCCATTCCAGCTGGTCATCGGTCTGGTCGATCCAGAGCCATTTCACGAACTGTTTGGCCGCGTCGACGTTCTTGCTCTTCGCGCTGACCATCGCACCCCAAGTGCCAATAGGCACCGACGGTTTGCCGGTCGCGGTCAGCGCCGGCCATGGCGCCACCCCGAAGTCATCGCCAAAGGCCGCCTTGATCTGCGGGATCGCCCAGATGCCTGACCACTGCATCGCGGTCAGACCCTGAATGAAAGCGGACGGGTCCGACCAGTCGGTGGGTGCGCCCAGCAACAGACTGCCACTGCTGAAAAGCTGGCGGAGCTGCTGCAGGGTCTGCACCACTCCGGGCTGGTGGAAGCCAACTTTGTGGTCCGGGGTCAGGAAATCCGCACCGGACGGCCACACCGACAGGGCGGACAGCACCGAGTTTCCGTTCGTACGGCTGAAGTTTCCGACGAACAAGCCCTTGACGGTCTTGTTGGTCAGCTTCTTGGCCGCCTCGATCAGCTCGGGAATGCTCTTGGGTGGCTGCACACCGGCCTTGGCCAGCAGGCTCTTCCGGTAGAAGAGCAGCTGCATGTCCTCGATCATCGGAATCGCATAAAGCTTTCCGTCATATGTGTTCGCGTCCACCGCGGGTCCGACGAAGTCGCTCTTCGCGGCGGCGAAAATGTCGTCCAGCGGGACGATCTGCTTGGCGCGTACGAGATCGACGTTGAGCTGGTTCTCGAAAACGTCCGGTCCGCTGCTGGACAGCAACCCGGTGGCCAGCTTCTGCGAGTAGTCTCCGGGCGTCCACTGGATCTGGACGTTCGCCTTGGTGTAGGCCTTGGCGAAACGCTCCGCGGCCTGCTGGGTGCCCTTCTCGCCGTACTGGTGATACCACTGGCTGATCCCGCCGGCGCCGGCCCGCCCACTGTTCGAGCCGCAGGCCGCGAGCGCACCGGCCAGGGCGACGGCGCCGGCCCCCCGCAACACGTCACGGCGGCTGTACGAAGCTGAAGTGCCCATTTCTCCGGTTCCCTTCACCAGGTGCGACCAGCAGGATAGCCCAACGGGTACGGATACCTGCCCGAACCGGACGGTGTCCCAGTATCCGTGTCCGCCCCTGGCCGCCGAACGGCAGCGCAATTCTGCCCGAACATCTGAAACTTGGCCTCCGATCGGGTATATCCAGCCAATCCCGGCCGCGTCCGGCCGCGCGGTGCCGCAGACTCGTCGAAGGCGATCAATGGTGATCAACGGCGAGCGAGGGAGACGTGCGGATGAGCAGCCCGTTTCCGCCCGTTCCGCATCGGCGTCCGGCGCCCCGACCCGCGTTGCTGATCACCCTGCTGATCTCGTCCAGCATGATCGTGCTGCTGGTCGGCATCATCACTTTCGCCCTGGCGGTCAGCTCCGGCAACGGCGTGTCGCCGGCCGCGACCACCAAGCCGCTGCCGCATTCCTCACACCGTTAAAGGTCTTCGTAAAGATTGTCCAGGACTGTCGCATAAAGGCCGGCGATCACCGCTCTGCGCGGTTTCAACGTCACCGTCAGCTCGCCGGAATCGATGGTGAAATCCCTGGGCAGGATGGCGAACCGGCGGATCCGTTCGACCGGAGCGTAGTTCGCGTTCGCGGCGTCCAGCTCGAAACGCCGGACTCTCCAGCCGACGGGACCCGGTTTTGCCCTTTGGCGTCGCCAACGGGCTGCCCAAACGGGTCGCCGATTGTTCGGTTCGCACCATCGCGGGGGCCGGACCGCCCGGGTCGGGCAGGGTGGTCGTCATGAAGCTTGAAGCACGGCTGGTCAGCAGCGTGGAGCGGCCCGAGGCGTACCGGATCATCAGCCACCGGCATGGCGTCATCCGGCCCAATAGCCGGATTTTGGTCGGCCTGCCGGAGTCCGACCGGTTTCAGGTATTCGACCTCGACACGTTGCTGTCCGGTGACCAGCGGCCGGCAGCGGACTTTCGCATTCCGGCGACCGCTGTGGGCGATCACGCGTTCACGCCAGATCTGCGCACGGCGGTGTTCTGTACGGCCGACAAGGTCGTCGCGACCGGAGAGTCCTCCTGGGAATGGCCGTTGGCCGTGGCCGGCAGCAAGAACGGCTCGGTTTTCGTTCCTTCCGATGGAAAGCACGTGTGGGCAGTGGTCCCTGCCGCGGGCGACGGCCAGGAATGGGTCGTACTCGACGCCGCTGACGGAAAACTCGTGGGCCGGGCCAGCCTGCCCTGGCGGGCCTACTCCACCCAGCAGCAGAGCATCGACGGCCGGGTCAGCGTGACGCTGATAGAACAGGACAGTTGCGATCTTCTGGGGCGAGTACGGGCAAGACGGGCTGCGGCTCACAGAGGTCTACTCCGACGAGGAGGTCCTCGCCGATGTCGATCCGAGTGGGCGGTGGCTGATGACCATCAACCAGCAGGGCTGGTTCGTCGGGCTGCGGACCATGCCGGACGGCAACTCGGTGGCCGGCTGGTGCGACAGCCGTGACATATCCCGAAAACTCGGTTTCAGCGGCGACGACCCCACTCACTGGTGGTCCACGTATGGAGGATTTGTCGACGAAACAACGGCAATCGTGTCCTGCCGCGACGACGACTGGGAGATCCATACGCACTGGCTGTTGCCGTCGCCGGCAACAGACGCCGACGAAGCGACGGTCGACCTGCGTGGACCCGTCAAATATCCAGGTACGGCTGCCGAACGGCTCTGGGCGTTGGGCGACGGCACCTGGATCACCGCCGACGACGACTCGATATGTCGATGGACGCTGGACTGATCCTGACGCCTCATCAGGATCCGCAGGTGTTCGGCGCTGGGCGGCCGGCGAAGCGGTCGGCGAGATACTGCATCGCGCCGGGCGCGCCGGTCACTGTCTCGCTGATGTGTTCGGCGATCAGGTCCTCGACGTGCTGGACTTTCGCTCCAGCGGCACAATAACGCGCGACCAGCTCGCGGTCCGGACCGATCGGCGCCAGCTCGTCCGGGATCGCGTGGTAGTCGTAAACCGGCGCGGACGGCGTGCCGACGACCCCGAGCGGACTGTTGTCGCGCATGAGTTTTTCCACCCAGGGAAGGTCGATGGCGTTCGGAGTTGCTTCGAAATCCGTTATCTTCTTGCCCAGATGCCGGGTGATCGCGTCCGCGATGCAGTCCTGTGCACTAACGGCCATCGCCTGTCTTCCCGCCGCATTAAGCACGGACGACAGGTTGGCCTCCGGATAGCCGCGGTTCAGCCCGATCACACCAATGATTGCCGCGCCTGCCAACGGGGTGGCGTTGAAGGCGTCCAAAGTGGACCTGATGTCACCGACGACCCCGCCCAGCGCGATTCCGGCGAACTTCAGCTCTGGTGCGTACGACGGCTGCAGTTGGGCGGCGACACTTGTCGCGTACGCGCCGCCGGAATAGCCGATCATGCCGATCGCTGTGGTCGCCGGGAATCCGGCCGGGCCAAAGCGCAGCACGGCTCGTACGCCATCGAGAACGCCGTGCGCCGACTGACCCGCGCTCAGAAAAGTGGACTGCGGGCCCTCGTAGTCAGGCGCGACCACCGCCCACCCGCGACCAAGGGCGGTGGCCATCAGAGCCGATTCCAACGAGGAGTTTGTGACTCCGGCCGCCAAACCGGCCCGCAACGAGTACGAAGGCGTGCATTTGAGCCCGACGCCGTCTTCCGCGGTCTGGTACGACAGCAGCGGCCGCGGGCCTTTTCCCAGCCAGGGAGCCAACGGCACCATGATCGTGGTGACATCGGCGGTCGGCTGCTGGTGGCTGTCGAGCGACTTGTACTGCAGCTGCCACGCTTTCACCGCCAGCGGGATGCTGTACGCGTTCACCGCGACCTGGCGGGATTTCAGCACGGTGCCGTTGGCCACGCCACCGATGTCCGCCGGCACGCTGTAGAAGGGATCGTTGTCCGGCAAGGGAACCAGCGCGGCACTCGCCGGCTGCGCGGCCGTACCCATCAGTGCCAGCGCCAGAACCGCGGCCGCGATCGTACGAATCATGACGCGCACGTGCTGGGAGCGGGCTTTGCGGCGAACCGGTCGGCCAGGTAAGCCACCGCGAGCGGCGCACCAGTGACGGCGAGCGAAGCATGCTCGCTGGCCGGGTCGCGATAATGCTGTACGGTGACGCCTTCGGCGCAGTATTGGGCGGCCAGTGCGTCATCGCCGGCGATCGGGATCAGCTCGTCGAAAATCGCGTGGAAATCGAAGATCGGACCAGCCGGCCGGTGCTGGCCGAGGTGGTTCGCGGCGATGACCTGCTGGATGCGCGGCAGCGCCAACGGATCCGACACGGTGCTGTATTCCGCCATGCGATGAAATGCTCCGATAGCGGCGATGTCGGTGATGCATTTGGTCCCAATGCTGGCGACCAGCTGCTTGCCTTTGTCGTTCAGGATCGCGTTGATGTCCATTTCCGGATAGGCCCGACTCAGGCCCACCGCGACGGCGAAATAGATGCCGGCGAAGGCGCCGCCGTCGATGTTCCTGGCCACCGCGGCGAGGTCCGGTGGCACGCCGCCCTCGGCGACACCGGCCAGCTTCACCTCAGGCGCGTAAGTCGGCTGCAGTTCGGCGGCCCATGCCGAGGCCAAGCCGCCGCCGGAATATCCCCACAACCCGATGGGCGCACTGGCGGCGATGCCAGCCGGCGCGAAGTGCAGGGTCGCTCGGATGGCGTCCAGGACAAAATGGCCGGCCTGATAGCCCGCACCGTATTCGGACTGTGGGCCCTCGTAGTCGGACACCACGACCGCCCAGCCCTTGGCGAGGCGAGTCCCAGGCTGATCAGTGCCAGCTCTTTCTCCGTGCCAGCGGGCAAAGTCGCCGACGGCGCGCAACCGGTGGCGAGGCTGTCCTCGGCCGTCTGGTACGACAGCAGCGGCCGTTTCCCATGTACGTACGGAATCAGCGGCACCAGGACGGTAGCCACGCCGGTTTGGGGCTGTCCTTTGGCATCGGTGGACGCATAATGCAGCTGCCACGCGCGTACCGGCACCGGTAACCCGACCGCGCTGATGGTCACTGATTTCGAGCTCACGATCGTGCCGGGCGCGGTTGCCCCGCGCACCGACGCGGCGGCCGGGGCAAAGCCCACCAGGGCCGCGACCAGCACCGCCGGCAACAGCAGGCGCCACAGTTTTCCAGGCATGGACGGATTCCTCACGACTCGTTGAGCAGGACGGAAAGCTGGCTGAGCGGGGTGGCGCCGGACAGGCCGTCGCCGACCACGGCAATGTCTGTTCTGCCGTCACCGTTGAAATCCGCGACGACCGGAGTCTGCGGATTGGCGTCAACCGGGAACTTCCCGCCGAGCGAGAAGGTCCCATCTGGGTGACCGAGTTGGACTACCTGGTTGTTGAGCAGGGTGTCGCTGCCGATGATGTCGAGGTTGCCGTCACCGTTCAGGTCCGCGATTTCGGCGTTGGCGTCGGCGAAACCAGCGTCATAGTGCTTGGCCGGCAGGAATCCGCCATGCCCGTCGCAAATCAGGACGGCGAGCGAGTTGGTGCCGGTGTCGAACTCGTCGATGGCGGCCAGGTCCGTACGCCCGTCATGGTTGAAATCCCCGGCCACTACGCTGCCCGGCACCACGGCCGTACTGCCGTCGCCGAGCCCGACGTATCCACTTGCGCCAGCGGTAAACCCGCCTTTGCCGTCCCCATAAAGGGTAAACGCCTGCTGGCTGATCGCATTCGCGCCGGCGAGATCGGGATAGGCGTCGCCGTTGAAATCATTCAGCGTGATGCTGGAGGTGGACACCGCGGGCGCGGGCAGTGCGGAAAACGGGCCGACGCTGAAAGTCCCGTTGCCGCGGCCCAGGTAACTCTGCACTCCAGCCGCGGTCTTCACCACGAAATCGAGCTTTCCGTCGTGGTTCAGATCCCCGATCGAGGCATCGTCCTGAAATCCCTGCGGGAGCACCGCGTCGTACGACACGGTGAAAGTGCCGTTGCCGCGGCCGAGGTCGATCTGCACCGCCAGATCGGTGGTCAGCAACAAATCCGGTTTACCGTCGGCGTTGAAATCGCCGGTGTAGACGATGCCGACCGGCCCGGCCGGCGGCGCCGGCACCGACCGGCCCGGGCTGGTGAACGTGCCGTCACCGCGATTGGTCAGCAGAAATGGTGGGCCGAAGGCAAAGTAGTCGGCGGCCACCACATCCGGCCGGCCGTCGCCGGTGAAATCCGCCGCCGCGACACTGTGGGCGTGCCAGCCGCTGCCACCCACACCGCCGGTCCAATAGTTGGCGACGGCACTGAACCGTACCGCCGCGGCCGCGCCAACTGGGGCCGCGATGCCCAGTATTGTCAGGAAAACAGCAGCGAGGGCGAGCGTTTTCAGGCGGGTCATCGGTGGCTCCTTTGACGGGAGGCGGGAATGCCGGCCATTTCGATGCGGACCCGATACAGTGGCGCCATGGCAGGTGTGGTGCGGCGGACCCAGGCGCAGCGGCGCGCCGCCACTCGGACGGCGTTGCTGGACGCGACGCTGGAAAGCCTTGTGGAGCACGGATATGCGAATGTGACGGCGGCCCAGATCGCCGCTCGGGCTGGCGTCACCCGGGGCGCGCAGGCGCATTATTTCGCCACCAAGGCGGAGTTGGTGACCGCGGCGCTGGAACACGCGGCCGACCAGATTACCGACAAGTTCCGGGCCGATCCGCCGATTTGTGACAGTGAGACGAAAACCGTGATGGCGTTGGTCGACCGGCTGTGGGATCTGCACGACAGTCCCACTTTCGTGGCGATCGCGGAGTTGTGGCTCGCCAGCCGGACGGACGCCGAGCTGCGCCCGCACGTCATTCGGCTCGACAAGCGGGTGACCGTCGCGGTGACCGAGATTCTCACCAGTGCGGCGCCGGGGATGATGGCGAGTCCGGACGCGACCGCCGTCATGCTGACCGCGCTCGCGGTGATGCGGGGCGTCCTGCTGACGAGCTTCGTGTCCAGCCAGCGGTCCGTCGCGGCGCTCTGGGCGACCACGCGCGGCGAGCTGGAGAAGCTCATCGCCGTCGCCGCCGACCACTGATGCCTCCCCTACCACGCGTGACCCCGATCACTGCGCAGAAACATACCGGCTCGCATGTATATTTTCTAGTGTTCTGGGTTCGAAGTTCGTTGCTTTATTCGGTGATCCAGACGGTGGCCTGAGTGCACCGGAGGATCGTCCTCATACTGGTGGTATGTGGGCGATTCTCCGGTGCTCTCAGACGCCGTCTGGGCGCCGGAGAAAGTAGCGAACTTCGGGCGCAGGACACTAGAGGAAGATCTGTACGGGTTTGCCAGCGCGGCTGTTTATGGCAGAGAAGTGAGCGGAACGGCGTAGAGAGTGCGGCCGCACGTCTGCGCGGCGGCAGTGCAGTCCGAAGGCGACCACTCGGACTGGGACCAGACCAGGCCGGTGGCCCAGTCGTAGGTGAGCGCCTCCGGATGCATCGCCCAACACACCGTCGTCGAAGTGGCACCACAGGTGGCCGACTTGCTGGCGGCGGTGGTCTGCGCCCAGAGCTGGCCGGGCTGGGTGGCCGAGCTGTGCGCCACATACCAGGTGCCACCGTGGGCCAGCACGCCTTGCATGTTGCCGACGTGGCTCCGGTACGCGTCCTGCGCCGGCACAGTCCCAGAAGTCGCGGCCAGCAAATAGTCGGTGCCCATGTTATAGCGATAAAGGCGACCGTAGAGACTCTGATCGGAGAAGTATTCGGTGGTCACCAAGCTGTCCGGTGACGTGCTGCGATCCAGTGAGATGGACGAAAAAAACACGGCACACCCGAGTCCGACGCCATGTCACAAGTGCCACCCGCGTACGTGTAATAGCCGACCTGCATCATCGCGTATTTGTAGCCGTACGCGGCATAACCGCCGGATGTTTTGCCGATCGCGCTGGAACTGTCGGTCATCTGCAGAATATGCGTCGTACTGAAAACCCGGATCGCGGTGGACGTGTCGCCAACCGCCGTGACGTAGATTTTATCGCCGTACCAAACCATCCCGCCCATGTGTGCCTTGGCTGCGATAAAAGTGCTGCCAGTGCTGTTGGGTACGGCCAGGTAAACCATCCGGAATGTCGGCGCGGCGGGATTGTCATAGTTGACGACCATGATCCGGGCGTCGTTGTATCGACCCAGCGCGTCGGTGCCATGCCAGCCGGACAGGATGATCTTGTCCGCTCCCCACCTCCCGTCCGCGTCCGCGTCACCCGACGTGGTGATTCCCTGTGGCGACCAGGCCGCACTGCCGGCCCGGTCCGAGTCCCAGCACATCGAGGTGGTCGCGGCCGGCGCGATCGGCAGCGCGGCCTTCTCGGTGCTCGTACAACCCGTCATGGAGTAGTCGCCGTCGTGCGCCACCGTGTTGGCGCTGACGTTGGGCAACGCGTTGTCGAGCGCGGTCAGCGCGGCGGCTGGGGTGGCATGCCAGTCGAGGCTCTGCTTGGTCGTCGTGGTCAGCGGGTCGGCGTACGCGGCACTCGCCGCGCTGGGCACGGCCACTACCGCGGCCAGGACAACGCAAACCAGGACACCGCAGATCACCCGCATGACGGCCCTCCGCAGTAGGAATTCACCCGCGAATGTAACGAAACGGCCCGTTTTGTGAGCCGTTCCGTTACATTCGCGACTGTTAGTGAGTTCGCTAATAGCCCTGGGCGCCAGTCGCGAGAGTCCCGCGCCCACCGCTAGGCGGTAGCTGTGACGCTGACGACCTGGTTTCGGCCGGCGGTTTTGGCGGAGTACATGGCTTTGTCGGCGGCCTGCAGGAGGCGGTCCACGCCCGTGCCCGCATGCGGGTAGGTGGCGACGCCGATAGAGACCGAAAGATTGTTGATCACCGCGGTGTCGTCGTCGGACAGTACGGTGACCGCGAGGTCGGCGACCGATTCGCGGACCCTTTCGGCGACCGCGAGCACCGTGGTTTCGGGGATGTCCGGGAGAAGTACGACGAACTCCTCGCCGCCGAAGCGGCCAACCGAGTCATAGACCCGGACAGCGTTGCTGATGGCGGTGGCGACACCTTTGAGCACCTGGTCGCCGGCCAGGTGCCCATGAGTGTCGTTGACCTGCTTGAAATGATCGAGGTCGATCATCAGGATGCCGAAGCTGGCCTGGGCGTGCCGTTGGGCCCGGGCCAGCTCCTGGGTCGCGATGTGCCGCCAGGCGGTGGTGTTGAAAAGGCCCGTCTTGTCGTCGGTGGTGGCCGCGATTTCCAGCTGTTTGGCGAGAACTCCGCGATGCAGCAACAACATCGGTGGCACGACTATCAAAGCGAGCGCCGGCAGGGTGGCCAACGCGAGCGCGGTCAACATGCCCAGGCACAGGGTGGCGATTTCGAGCAGGTTGTCCGCCCAACCGCCAAAGAACTCCTTAACTGACGGCTGGGTAATCGTCAGGCCGGGGAGGGCGACCAGTGCGCCGACCACGAAATAGACGATGGCCGCGCCGCCAATCGCGGCGACGCCCTGCCATTGTGCGGTCAGCGCGGCATGCATGCCGGTGACGCCGGCGTACGCCAGCACCGACGCGGCGCTGTAACAGGTCAGGATCACCAGGGACGCGTTGAAAATCGTCCGGAAAGCTGGCACTCTGCGCAGCCGATACCAGCTGCGCGTACGGCGAGGTGGGTATAAAGCACGGCGACCAGCAGTGCGACCAGGGCCGGCGGCAGCAGGAGGACAGCGGCGAAGGTCCACACCGAGGTCATGTTGATGTGCGGAGTCGCGTTCACCAGCCGGCGCAGCCGCTCCACCTGCCGGCCCAGCTCGGCCTGCGCGATCCCCATCCCGGCCAGCCCGGCGAGCACCACCGCGTCGGTCAGCTGGAGGTGCGTCCTACCGACGAGAAACACCGTGGCCGCGATTGCGACGACCTCAACCAGCAGGCAGTACGCGATCAGCCGCGGCCGTTGCGTCCACAACGTCCACCGATGCGGCGATATCATCGCCCGGGTCGTGGCTCGTACCACCGCGGCGGTGTCAACGGGCAGCGCAACGGCACCGCCGCCGACTGTCACGTCATCCATACTCATAACAACGCCACCCCTGGTATGTCGCCCACCAGTGTCCACCCGAAAATCGCCGGGGCCAAGGACGAACCTCGTACTTCGCCCCCAAACCGCCCTGGAGGGGGTTGTTGTCATGCGCAACCGCGACACGTGAGCCCCACCTGTCCCAGCCGACACACGCAGCCGCAGAGGAGGGCCGTCATCATGCGAAACCGGGACACCTGAGCCATCCCTGGTACGCCGTCAAACAGCCATGAAGGAGGGCCGCAGCCATGCGCAACCGCGACACCTGAGCCTCATTCGTCCCACCAAACACACACAGAAAGGCCGCCGTCATGCGCAACCGCGACACGTGAGGCCATCGTCTCAGTCACTCCTGCCTCGTACGTCACCAACAGCCACAAAGGAGATCGACGTCATGCGCAACCGCGACACCTGAGCCCATCACTCACCCACCACGTCACATTCGCGGCTGATCGGCCGCGATCGAGCCGATCAGCTCACGCATGATTCGTACGTCGACAGGTTTTCCCACGCCTTATCGCGCTTATTCTCCCCAAGAGGGTGACATTCGGCACACGGCCAACTACATTGAGTCGTCGGCTGAGCGGGGATATCGATGGCGCAGACTGGCGAACGAGTGCGTTTTTGCGGCCGTCTTCGCGATCGCCGAGTTCCGGGCGATGTGGACGGCCGAGCTGTTGTCGGTCGGCGGCGACCAACTGGCCCGGGTCGCGCTGTCCGTGCTGGTCTTCCAACGGACCAGTTCGGCCTTCCTGACCGGGCTGACGTATGCCCTGACCTTCGTACCCGCATTGGTGGGCGGGATCCTGCTGTCCGGCCTCGGCGACCGGTACCCGCGTCGCGAGGTGATGGTGGTCGTCGACCTGGGCGCGCGCGGCGCTGGTCGGTGCGATGGCCATCCCAGGCCTGCCGCTGTGGTCCTTATGTGCGCTCGTCACAGTCGTGACGCTGCTCAACGGCCCCTTCAAAGCCGCGCAACAGGCGTTGCTTCCAGACGTACTAAGCGGCCCCGACGTACACGGTCGGGATGGCGATCCGGAACATCACCAGCCAGTCGGCGCAGCTGGTCGGATTCGCCGGCGGCGGCCTGCTGGTGGCCGCGATCAACCCGTCCGTCGGGTTGGGGTTGGACGCGGTCACGTTCTTGCTGTCCGCCGCGCTGCTTCGGCGCGGAGTACGCCGGCGTACGGCCGCCAGCCCGCAGACCGCGACCGGACGCCGGCCGTTCCTGGCATCGACGGTCGTCGGCGCACGAGTGGTGTTCGGCGATCCGGGACTGCGCGCGCTGATCGCGTTGTGCTGGCTGGCCGGCTTCTACGTGACGCCCGAAGCACTGGCCGCGCCGTACGCCTCGAGCCTGCGAGCGGGGGCCGTGGCGGTCGGGTTGATCATGGCCAGCGACCCGGTCGGCAGCGTGATCGGCGGCATCATCTTCGGGAAGTGGGTCCCCGAACACCTGCAGATTCGGGTAATCGGCGTTTTGGGGATATTCGCTGGAATCCCACTGATTCTGTGCGTGCTGAAACCCTCGCTGCTCATCTCGATGGCGTTGTTCGCGATGTCCGGCATGCTGGCCACCGCGTACAACATCCAGGGCACGGCCTCGTTCATGCGCCGGCTCCCGGACGCACAACGCGCCCAGGGAGCCGGGCTGTTGTCCTCCGGCCTCATCACCGCTCAAGGACTCGGCGCCCTGGGCGCGGGCGTACTCGCCGACCGCCTCGGGCCGGCACCCACCGTCGCACTCGCCGGCCTGGTCGGCGCATTGGTCGCCATTCCCATCGCCATCGGCTGGCACCGAGTCGCCAAGAACCGTTAGCTGGAGCCAGCTGGACTTCACGGTGCGCCGGCGTGGGCGGTACGTTTGGACCTTCGTACGCTGCGGCGTACGAAGGACACGAGGGGAGCAGCGGATCCGTGGGCGCCGAACCGAAAATTGACACCACCGTTCCCAGCATCGCGCGGGTGTACGACTACGCGCTCGGCGGCAAGGACCACTTCGAGGTCGACCGGGCCGTCTTCAACAAGATGATCGCCATCGACCCGCACATGCCAACGGTCGCCCGGCTGCACCGGGACTGGTCACGCAAGGTGGTCCGCTGGCTGGCGGAGTCGGCCGGCGTCGACCAGTTCCTGGACTGCGGATCGGGCCTGCCCACCATGGACAACACCCACGAGGTGGCCCAACGCGCCAACCCGGACGCGCTGGTCGTGTACGTCGACAACGACCCAACGGTGGTGGCACACGGGCGGGCCCTGCTTGAGGACAACGACCGTACCGTCTTCGCCGCCGCTGACCTGCGCAAACCAGACGAGCTGTTCGCGCACGACAAGATCCGCGGGTTTCTGGACCTGGACCGCCCGATCGGGATGATCCAGGGCTCCACCCTGCACCACATCGACAAGCTCAGCGACCAACAGTCGTTGATGGCGCGCTACCTCGGCTACCTCCCGTCCGGGTCGTATGTGGCGCTGACCCACGTGCACAACCCGCATGACGACAGCGAGCTGGACCGGATGACCACGGCGATCGAAGAGGCATACCGGACCACTAACGCGACCACCCATTTCCGGCCGTACGAGGAAATCGTCACGCTCTTCGACGGTCTGGAATTCGTCGAGCCGGGCCTGGTCCAGCTGCACAGGTGGTGGCCTGGCGGCCCGCTGACCGGCAGCGAACCGACCATTTACGGCATGGTCCTGGGCGGCGTCGCCCGAAAGCCCTGAACTGTCGGCCCAAGGTCACGAGAAGCCGGACCAGCCCCGCTCGGGCTGATCCGGCTTTTGGTTACCAGGAAATGAAAAATGATTCTCGTCGCGTACGGAAATGAGCTCCAGCGCCGAGAAGTGGCGCGGGAGCTCATTTCGCAGGTGTTGTCTACCGCCGGCCGTATCGGCCGCCAAAACCACCCCGGATGGACAGGACGACATCGAGGAAGCCGAAAATGCTGCCTCGCGCGACAGCGCCGACGCTCGTTGTTGCTGCTCATGTTTCTCCACCTCCTTTCAATAAATCCGCCAGCTGACAGAGAAGTTTCGCTGGCTTTGAACTTCCTTACCTAAAGCATTCGGTGCGGATGCGGTCCCGGTTCATTGTTTTGCTTTGTCTGTTGAGGTCCACTACCGGCCAGCGATTCCGCGGTCAGCAGCTGGGTTTGCGCCAGCGTACGATAGAGCTCGCTGCTCGCGAGCAGATCCTGATGCGTGCCGGCGGCGTCCACTGTGCCGTTGTTCACCACGATGATCTGGTCCGCGGCGACCACGGTGGACAGGCGGTGCGCGATGGTCAGCACCGTCGTGGTTTCGCGCAGGTTGTCAATGGCCTCGATCAGAAAACGTTCGTTGATGGCGTCCAGGTTGGCGGTCGCCTCATCCATCAGCAGAATTCTGGGCCGCCGAAGGAAAGCGCGGGCGATGGCGACTCGCTGACGCTCGCCGCCGGACAGCCGGGTGCCGCGATGGCCGACCATCGTGTCCAGCCCGGCCGGCAGCCGTTCCACCAGCGAAGTCAGCCGGGCCCGCCGGACCGCGTCATCGACCTGTTCCTGGCTCGCGCTTTGGTCGGCGAGCAAGAGATTGTCCAGCAGCGAGCCGGAAAGCACTGGGGCATCCTGCTCGACATAGCTGATCATGGCCCGCAGTCTGCGCAGTTTCCAGTCGTCGATAGCCCGGCCACCGACCTCGATCTTGCCCGAGTTCGGTTCGAAGAATCTTTCCAACAGCGCAAAAATGGTCGACTTGCCGGCGCCGACGGGCCGACGAACGCGGCCGTGCTTCCGGCGGGTACCTGGAAACTCAGATTGCGGTGCACCGCGGGATCGGTTTCCTGGTAACCAAACCACACTCGGTCGAACCTGATCGCGGCCGGACCCGGCTGAGCGGGCCGGGTGCTGGCGCCACGCGCGCTGCTCGGCGGGCTCGATCGGCAGCCGGTCCACCTGCTGGATGCGGGCCACCGCGGCCGCGCCGACCTGCAGTTGGGAAATCGCCTGGACCAACTCGCTGAGCGGTTCGGCAAGGTAGAAAAGATAAAGCAGGAAAGCAATGAGTTCGGCGACGCGCAGCCCGCCGGAGGCGACCCGGGCACCGCCCACCCCGAGTACGGCCAGAAAGGCGACCTGCAGCGAAAGTCCGGTGGACGTGCCCGCGATGGCCTGCCATTTCGCTTCCAGTACGCCCTGTTTCCAGGCGGCCCGCGCGGTGGTGTCGATCGCGTCGTACTCATGTGTCTCGGCGCCGGCGGCCCTTGACCGTACGAAAGGCGCCCAGCACCCGCTCCAGCGCCGATCCCATCGCCCCGACCGCTTCCTGCGCGCGCAGGGTGGCCTGCCGGATGCGCGGCATCATGACCGCGGCGATGACCCCGATGACCGCGACGACCGCGGCCGTGACGCCCAGCAACGGCAGGTCAACCACTGCCATAAGAACAATCGTGCCGACCAGCATCAGCGAATTCGTCGCCAGCTGGACCAGCGACTGGGTGGTCACCTGGCGGAGCAGGGTGGTGTCGGCGGTGACCCTGGACATCAGGTCGCCCGGGGCGAATTCGTCCACCTCGCGCATCCGCAGCCGCAGAATCCTGCCCACCAGCTGCCGGCGGGCCGCCAACACGACCGACTCGGCCGTACGTTCAAGCAGGTAGTAGCCCAGTGCGGAGATCACTCCCGCGCCCATCACCAGGCCGGTGAGCAGCACGACCGCGGTCCAGACGGACCGGTGCTCGCCGAGCGAGTCGATCACCGCGGCGCCGCCGCGAGCGGCTGCGCCAACCCGGCGGCGCCGCCGACCAGGCTGAGCGTTCCACCCAAGACCAGCACCCGGCGAAGGCCTTTGGTATACCCCAGCAACGCCCGCCATGGCCGGTCGGCTGGTACGCCGGCCTCGGGATCGGCACCCGCCACGATCATCGCCTCCAGCCCCTCCGTACTCACCGGCATGCGCGGATCGCGCCGTGCACCGGACTTACCTGACGTTCGGTACGAACCCTCGGCTTGGCCTTGTCCGGCGAATGTCAGTGCGCGATGTCCGCAACGCCCGTTGCTTGCGGCGGGCGCGCGCATCGGGGCGTTGCGGACATGGGGCTGGTATGGCTGCTCGATCAGCCGCCGCTGGTGTTGATAGCGCCGTTGACGCCGTTGGGAAAGAAGCCGCCGGCGGTGGCCGTTTTCGGGGTGAGATAAACGACGTTCAGCACCCGGTCCGCGGACCGGGAATACGCGACACCGTTACTGTCGGTGGGAACGATGTTCGCGCGTTGCCCTTGGCGGTGATGCCCTGGTCGTCGTCGGTCGAGCCGTCGAGGCTGTCCCGGGCGTCCGAGATCTTGTTGGCAGCGCTGCACAAGTCGCGCTGGAAGAGCGTGCTGCGGATAGTGGCGGCATGGTAGGCCTCGACGGCGAGAATCCCGGCAGCGGCTTCCAGGTAGGTTTTGTTGCTGACCAGCGGGGCCGCGCCTTTGTACGCGGTGACGCCGACGTCTTCGAAGATGAAGGCGGCGAGCAGGAAATTGTTCTCGTTCTGGTAAGGGTCGAACGTCTGGTGCGACCCGATCAGACCCGCGCGCGGGCAGCCGCGGTGAAACTGTTCTTGATGTCGATCGCCGGCCGGGACACCGCTGCACCGCCCAAGGCCGTACGCAGGAATTTCACGTGCGCCAATTCGTCGCCGGCGATTTCCTGGGCGAACTGGCGTACCGTACCGTACGGGACAGAAACGGCACCGCGCGACCGCCGGTCACGCCGCCCGGGCGCCGGTGCCGGTGGTGAGGCTGTCCGCGAGTCCGTAGCCGTGGACTGCGTACGAATAGAACTCCGCCTCCAGGTATTCCAGGTTCAGCGCGAAGTTCAGGATCGCCGAGTCAGTCACTGATCGCGGCGGCGGAGGCCGCCTTTTTCTTGGCGGCCGGCGCGATGGCGGCGTTCGCCGTCGGCGCGAGAGCGGTCGCCAGCGCACCCGTACCCACCAAGCCGAGCCGAGGCCGGCGGCGCCAGCGGCGGCCAGGAACTTACGACGATCTGGGCCGCTTTCAGCGCTGCGGCTGATGAGGTCGCGAACGAAGGTTTTTCCGAACACTGGATGGACCTTTCTCGAGCTGCTGAGTCGCGAGGGTTCCCGCAGCTATGTGTTCGCGATCACTCCTGCCCCGGTTCAGATTTCTTTTTCGCATCCCCGTCCGGTCACAAAAAGCCCGACCAGCCCGCTTGGGCTGATCCGGCCTTGGGGTTGCTAGTGGTCTGTCTGTGATTTGGGATGGTGGATCCGGTGATCCAGGAGCCGGCTGGGTGTGCCGGGGGATCGCCCTCATACCTGGTCGTATGGGGGCGGTCCCCCGGTGCGGCCAGACGGCTTCTGGGCGCCGGAGCCGCCGTGCCAAATCACAGACAGACCGCTACCTTACGCCGGCGGCATCAGGACAGTGTCGACGATGTAGACGGTGGCGTTGGCGGTCTGCACGTTGCCGCAGACGATTTTCGCGTTGCCGTTGACGGTCAGGTCCTCACCGCTGCCAGCGACGGTCAGGGTGCCCTTTTCGACGGTGGTCTGGGTGCCGATGACCTGCTCCGGGGTGAGCTTCTTACCGGCCACCACGTGGTAGGTAAGGATTTTGGTGAGCGTCGCCTTGTCCGCGAGCACCTTTTTCAACTGGTCCGCCGGGATCTTGGCGAAAGCTGCGTTTGGGGGCGCGAAAACGGTGGCCGCCGGGAGGCTGTTCAGAGTGTCCACCAGACCGGCCTGCTTAACCGCTGCGACCAGCGTGGAAAGCACCGGGTTGGCGCTCGCGGCGTTGGCGACCGAGGCGCCCGACATGCCCTGGAAGCTGCCGGCACCGGTCTTGGGCACGGACGCACAGCCCGAGCCGAAGTTCTCCCCGACCGGGGCGGCCGCGGCCGCGGAGGTGGCTGGCGCGGCCGGCGCCGAAGAATTGTTCGAGGAGGCAGTGGTGCTGCCACTGCAGGCACTCATGCCCACGGCGAGCGCGCCGGCGACCACGACCATGCCGACCCGAGTCAGTTTCTTGGTGTTCCACGGGTTCACGGTGGAACTTCCTTTCTGGTAACCGGCCCTGCCGGTAATCTTCCGCGCCAGGACCGGTGTCCGGGCGGTCAAACGGGTTTGTGCTGTTTTGTTGCGGCGATTCTGAGCAACGTTCGGGGCGTCTGGCGGATTGGATTGCCCCTCGTCGAAATTTTTCGACTGACTCTCCAACCGTCGGTCGAGAACCGCCACGTGAAGTGTTCGTAGCACTTGTCATTTTGGTTTGCCGGTTGCCACGAATTTCTCTTTCCCCCGTGCTGACCTGCGAAAACCACGACAGGTATACGTGCGCGGCGGATTTTCGGATGGGCACGTACGATCACATCTCACCCCACTGTCGAGATCATCGCGAGCGGTTAGCCGTACCGGGAATCCGGATCGGGTTCGGTGACGAACGAATGGCATGACGAGGAGTCCCATGGTCGGTCAGACATCGTCAGGCGCCAGCAGGGCGTCGGGCCGTCGGACAGCGGAACCAGGTGAGACCAGCGACGCCGAGCTGATGGCTCAGGTGGCCGAGCGGAACACGTCCGCGCTGGACACTTTGTACGAGCGTTACGGCAAACCGGCGTACAGTCTGGCCCGCCGGATCACCGGCGACGAAGGGTTCGCCCAGGACGTGGTCCAGGACGTTTTCCTGGCGCTGTGGAAAGATCCCGACAGTTATCACCGGGCGCGCGGCGGTTTCGCGTCCTGGCTGCTTTCGGTGACCCACCACAAGGCGGTGGACGCGGTCCGCCGGGAAGAGTCGCTGCGGCGCCGGCGTAGCCTGGCCACCCAGGAGTTTCTGGTGGAACAAAACGCCAACGGCGTGTCCCAGGCGGTGTACGACCGGGTCTGGACGACAGTCATCGGCGAGCGGGTCAGAGGCGCTCTCAGCCAATTACCCAGCCCCCAGCGAGATGCTTTGGTGCTGGCGTATTTCGGCGGCTACACCCAACGCGAGGTCGCGACCTTGACCAACACTGCGCTGGGCACCGTGAAAACCAGGATGTTGGCCGGCATGCGCCGGCTCCGGGTGGTGCTCGGCGCGGGTCTGGCACCAGAAGGAGGTGCGCTGTGAGCGAGCTCGACCTCACCGACGCCCGATCTCATCAACGGTTCGAGGAACTCGCGGCGGGCTGGGCGCTGCACGGCCTCGATGTCAGCGACGAGCAGCTTTTCCAGCCGCATCTGGACAGTTGCGAGGGTTGCCAACGTACGGTCGACGAACTTGTTGACACACTGGGAGATCTCGCTTTCGAGCTGCCCTCCGACGAACCGCCGGCGACGCTGGGCGATCGGATTCGGGCGGCAGCGGCACATTACGAGGCAGGTTCAGTACGGCCGCTGATTTTGAGCGTAAGCCGGAAGGACCGATCAAGGCGTCCAACAGTGCGATCGGTGCCCTGGATGGTCACCGCGGCCGCCGCTGTGATCGTGGTCGCGCTCGGCGGCTGGAACGTGGTGCTGCGCGGCTCGCAAACCAGCGATAGCCACGCCACCGTCCAACAGCAGCATCTGATCCACCAGCTGCTGGCACCCGGCAGCCAGTCGACCGCATTGTCCACATCGGACGGGCACCGAGTCGCGTACGTCGTCACCAGCGGCGCGGATCTGGAAGTGGTGACGGACGGCGTCGCCGCCAACGACTCCGCGCGTACGCGATATTGGCTGTGGGGCGTGTGGGGTGCGAACACAGCACCCCGGCCACTGGGCAGCTTCAGCGTCTCCGGCCGGTGCGGTGCCCCGCCCTGTCGATCTGTTGGTGGGTGGCAAGCAGGTGGGCAAGGCGACCGCTTTCGCCGTGAGTCTTGAGTCGGGACAAAGCATTCCGGCTCGGCCGAGCGTGGTGATCGCTAGCGGCCTCACCACCCACTAGCGCATTTCCCGGTCATTCAAGTGGCTAAGCGAGATCCGTAACGAGCGAAGCGCCGCGATCGTACGAGTTTTGACCGTACCCAACGGAATCCCAGTGGCCTCGGCGATCTGGGACTGGGTGTAGCCGCGAAAGTAGGCAGCAGCACGATCAGCTCGTGCTGTCGCCGCGGCAGCTCGTTCACCGCCTGCAACGCGCTCAGTACGGCATCCGCGGTCCACACTTCCTGAAACGGGTTCGACGCGGCGACGCCGGTGGCGCTGGCCGCGAGATCCTGCAGCGAACCCACACCAGTCGACTTTTCCTTGGCTGCCCGCCGAATGTGGTCGACCGCCCGGTGGTGCACGATCGTTCGCAGCCAGGTGACCGCGCGAGCCCGGCTGGCCTGGAACCGGGCCGCCCCGGTCCACACCGAAAGAAAGACATCCTGCACCACGTCTTCGGCGCCGGCCGGATCCTGGACAATCCGGTACGCGTACTGAATGCAGAACCGGTAGTGGCGCAGGAAAAATCGTCGGAAAGCCTGGTGATCTCCCCTCGAGATTCGCTTCAACAGGTCAACGTCGTCGAAATCGGGATCTGTCATGACCGTGAACCCGGTGATGGGGTTGGTCCTGCTGTCCGCATCCACCATCACCTTCCGTTCCAGAGCAGCACAAAGCCGTAAAGCCCCGGCCGAGTAAGGGCGAGCGCTATGCCTGGCTGGGTCCGCTGGCTACCACTTGAGTGGGACGGATCGGTGTGGTGGTCGCCGGCTCCAAACTGATCGCGAAGGTAACGGCCGCCGAGATCGTGGAAAACCGGACCGCCAGTGGATGCAGAGCCGGACCCGCGTCATCGGTGGAAAACCCGGCCAGCGGCCGCGCCACGGTCCCACTGACCGCCCAAGCCCAATACCGCTGCCCGGCTGGACTCGAGGCCAGCCCGTCCGCGATGAATTCGACCGTGCCACCACTGGCCACCAGATAGCCGACCGGTTTCCCGACGGGGGTGGCCAAGGTGGCGAGCCGCGACCGTGGCTGTTCCAGTTCCCGTACGAGCCGCTGCTCAGCGGCGGCCCGTGCGACATATCGGCTTTCCAAGCCGTATGCCCCGCCGGCCACCACCACGACTAGCGCCATGGCAGCGGCCAACAACCGATATCTCGGACGTCGTTTTCTCCGAATTCCGACGAATTCCTTCGCCGGTAGCGGACCAACCTCAATGGGTACGGCCTTGCGCTGGGAGTGCGCCAGGTCGTCGGCGGCGACCGCCAGTCGAATCCGATCCCCCAGTTCCGCCGGCACGCCGTCCACGAATTCGCCTTCCAGCGTGAGCAAACCAAGCGTGCTGATCAGTCTTCCGACCCCGTGTTGGCAAGCTGGACAACGAAACAAGTGCTCCGCGTACAGGACCTCCTCAAGGGGTTCCAACGCGTTCAGCGCCCATCCCGGTGCCAGCAGTTCGAAATCCAGGTGCCAGGGGTCGTCTTCGGCCGGGTTCACCGGAAAACTCGATCGGCCGGCAACCCGTCACGATGATGAGAGCGTGAGACCGTCGCTCGGCTTACTTTCATGCCTGTCGTTCGTACGCCGGCACGGTCTGGATTTGCGGGCTTCCCGATCGAAAACTAAGCCAAAAGAAAGAACCAATCGGCCCGATCGTACGAACACGTTAAGTCAAGGCGACGCTAGTCCTGAATCAGCACAGAACTCGCCGTTCGGCGTACCCAGAACACGGGCGACATCAAGGAACACGTCGACCTCAGTGCTCCGAGATGCTGCGGCCCAGGCGCAGCGCCGATACGAGGAAGAAGATGCCGCCGAGCGTGGCGTAGCCGGCCACATTGAGGAGCGAGGGATCCGGCCCCGCCGCCATGAACAAGAAGCTGGTGCCGGCAATCACGGAGATGCCGCCGCTGAGCATCATCGGCCACTGGCCGCCCAGCGCTCGCCGGTTGATTCCGACGACGAGCTGGATCAGGCCAGCGACGACGGCCCAGACACCCCAGACGCGCAGGATCGCGGGGATTCCGGAGGTGACGGCGACGCCGAGTCCGGCGGTGGTCAGGAGGCTGACGGCAATGTTCAGGTAGAGCCCCCAGCGTGAGGACGACGACTTCGATGCCCGGACATCGACGATGGCGGAGGCTACGTCGAAGAGAGGGTAGAGCAGGACGAGTGCGGCGGCAGCCGGCCCGAACTGGCTCCCTGTGACGACGATCAGCGCCGCCCAGACGACGGCGAACGCAAACCGGACGAAGTACAGGCGCCGCAGTGCCGGAGCGGATCCGACGGCGACGGGAGTGGCAGCGGTACTCATGAGGGGCTCCTTCGAGGCCAGCTAACTATAGATAGAACGTTCTGTCTTGTAGCCTCTTCGCATGTTCGCAGGACGGTTCGGCGTTTGTCAAGAATGAACGTTCTATCTGGTAGCGTCGGGGTGTGCAGCGAGGTGTGGGCAGTCGACCGTCCGAGGCGCGGTCGCGGCTGCTGGGGACGGCGAGTCGGATCTTCTACGCCGAAGGTCTGCACTCGGTTCCGGTCGACCGGATCATCACCGAAGCGGACACGACTCGGGCCACGTTTTACCGGCACTTCCCGAGCAAGGAAGACCTTGTCATCTCCTACCTCGGCGCGGCCGACCGCGCGCTGCGCGACCGCTTCGCGGCAACCCTGGCGAGCAGCGAGTCGGCCGAGGACGCGGTTCGCGGGATCACCGCCGACATCGCCGCGGACATCCGGCGGAAGGACTTCCGCGGGTGCGCCTTCCTCAACGCGGCCGCCGAATACTCCGATCGCGACCCGGTGCACCGTACGGTCCTGGAACATCGCGA
>NZ_WOTO01000033.1 GCF_010993775.1 Fodinicola feengrottensis
ACGCGGACAGGATGCCGGCATGCTGCGAGATCGGTGACGTAAGGGATCAGGATGACGAAGCACACCCCGGCTGACTTCCTCGATCCGGATGACAGTGCGAGCGAGTGGAGCCGGCACCCTCGTACTCCTCCGGGATGTGAACGGCGTGGAAACCGGACGAAACCAGCGCATCCTGCGCTTCCTGCGGGTATCTGGGCTGCTCATCCACGTCTTTCGCGTACGGCTCGATGGCCTTCTCGGCGATTTCCCGAACGGCGGCGCGCACCGTGTCGTGGTCATCCGTCAGGCGGTAGGTCTGAAATGACGGGTCCACGGAATTCTCCTCTTCAAGCGGTATGCGAGAATATGAAAGTAGCGTGATTTACGGGCCGGTAACCAGCAACGCAAAGCAACACGTCGGTGACTCAGGTCACAGACTACCGGCCAGTAACACTCCCGGACATGGGTGACACGATCCACACCGTCTATCCTCGTCCGACGACATTGTTCCGTTAACAAAGTGCGCCCATTCGCAGCGGCACAACCGCCCCGCAGAGCGCCCAAACGCTGAAGCCAACGGAGGTTCCCCAGCGTGCCACCCATCACACCGCAACGCCCTCGGCTGACCGTACTGGGCACCGGCTATCTCGGTGCCACCCACGCCGTGTCGATGGCGGAGCTGGGTTACGACGTGCTCGGCGTTGATGTCGACGAAGCCAAAATCGGCAAGCTGGCCGACGGGCAGGTGCCGTTCCACGAGCCCGGCCTAGACGAGCTGCTGCAGCGCAACCTGGCCACCGGCCGGCTGCGCTTCACCACCGACTACGCGGAGGCCGCGCGCTTTGGCGACGTGCACTTCGTCTGCGTCGGCACCCCGCAGAAGAAGGGCTCGCTGGCCGCTGACCTGCGGTATGTCGAGGCCGCCGTGGTCTCGGTGGTGAAGAACATCCACGGCCGCGCGCTGATCGTCGGCAAGTCCACGGTGCCGGTGGGCACCGCGGAGTGGGTCGAGGAGCTGATCGCCAAGCACGCTCCCGAGCACGCCGAGATCGAGGTCGCGTGGAACCCGGAGTTCCTCCGCGAGGGCTTCGCGGTCGAGGACACCCTGCGTCCGGACCGGCTCGTCTTCGGCGTGAAGACCGAGTGGGCCAAGGAGATGCTCGACAAGACGTACCGCGGCGTGTACGAGCTGGCCGCCGCCGAGGACCGCGAGGTCCCCGTGGTGGTCACCGACTTCGCCACCGCCGAGCTGGTCAAGGTCTCCGCGAACTCGTTCCTGGCCACCAAGATCTCGTTCATCAACGCGATGTCCGAGGTCTGTGAGGCCGCTGGTGCCGATGTGACGCAGCTCGCTCGCGCGATCGGGTACGACCTGCGGATCGGCAACCGCTTCCTGCGCGCCGGTGTCGGCTTCGGCGGCGGCTGCCTGCCCAAGGACATCCGGGCGTTCCGGGCCCGCGCCGAGGAACTGGGCGTCGGTGCCGCGCTGAACTTCCTGTCCGAGGTCGACGAGATCAACCTCCGTCGCCGGCAGCGGGTCGTGGACCTGGCCGCCGAGTTGGTCGGCGGGTCCCTCGCCGGCAAGCAGGTCGCCGTGCTGGGGGCCGCCTTCAAGCCGAATTCCGACGACGTACGCGACTCGCCGGCCCTCGCGGTGGCCCGCAAGGTGCACGACGCCGGCGCCTCAGTGGTCGTGTATGACCCGGAGGGCAACGAGAACGCCCGCCGCGACCTCCCCGAGGTGTCGTACGCGGCGTCGCTCGACGAGGCCGCCAAGGGCGCCGAGGTGGTGCTGTGTGTGCTCACCGAGTGGGAGGAGTTCCGGCACGCCGACCCGGTCGCGCTGGCCGATGTGGTGAACGCGACACGCATCGTCGACGGCCGCAACTGCCTCGACCCGGAGCTGTGGCGCGCCGCCAACTGGGAATACCGCGGGCTGGGCCGTCCGTAGTTTTGCCGTAGTTCCATCGCGGGCTCCGCTTCGGCGGGGCCCGCGATGAGCTTTTCAGGCCCTTATCGCGCTTGCCCGAAAGTGCCTCGGCGGGGGCAGCGCGGGTTGCCCTCGTACGGGTCCATTGCCGCGGTGACGAGGATCGCACCGGTCACTAACTTTCTCGGTCGGCTGGCCGAACTGGTGCCAGCTCGTCCAAGGAGTTCCTATGGCCGGCCGTACCCTCACCCTCGCCACGGTTCTGCTGACCGGCGCGCTCGCGCTGACCGGTTGTGGCCTCCTTACTAAGAAAACCACCGCGCCCGCCGCTCCACCGGTGGTGGCTGCAGCTTCCCCATCGGCCAGTGCCTCCTCCGACAGCGGCTCGGCCGAAACCTCCGTACCGGATCCATGCACGTTGATCACCGACAACGACGTGAGCGTCGCCGTCGGGAAGCCGGTCGCCAAACACTTCCCAGGCACCAACGGACCCATCCTGTCCTGCGAATGGACCCTCGACCCAGCCTTTCTCGTCGTACGCATCACCCTTACGCGTACGACCAGGGAAGCCTTCGATTCCGCCCAGAAACTCGACCCTCCGTCCAAGCCAGTGACCGATGTCGGCGACGCCGCTTATGTGGGCGGTGACCAGGATCTCCGGGTGCTGAAGGGCACCTTCCTGATGACGCTGAAATACAGCGACACCGCCCACCCCGAGTCGCAACTCGCCGCCAACAAGACGGTCGCCGCCAAGGTCCTCCCCAAACTGACCTAACCTCTCGCGAAAACGGTGACCTCGGTGAGATGGAAGCTGGAGTTCGCCGAGTTGCTCAGGCCAATGATCTTCACGTAGCGCACTGTCGCTTCCGTACGGGCGGTGTCACCGGCGTCCGTCGCGGGGTTGGTGTTGCTTTTGCCACCCAGGACGAAATAGTGCGTGCCGTCGGTGCTGCCGAGCAGCTGGTACGTGTAGAAGCGGGTCCCGTCGACGTAGTTTCGTACGTTCACCGCGGAAATATCGGTGGGGGCCCCGAGATCGACCTGCCACCAGGTGCCGGTGGTCTCCATTTTGCTACCCCAGTACGGATCGTTCGAGGCGGCTCCCGTCGTTCGCCGCGGTCGCCGAGTTTCCCGGCTCGGACGACTGCGCGGTCACCGGCTTGCCGACACTCACACTCAGCGCGCCGCGCCGGTCGTCGGCGCGGCTGGCACGTACGAGCCGACCGCGAAGCCGTGGAAACGGGCCAGGCCGGTCAGGCCGGTGTTCGCGTTGACCGCGCTCATAACCATGCCCACGTCTTCGCCGGCGGCCACCCCAGGAACGGTCGCACTGCCCACCACAGTCCAGTTTTTTTCCCGTCGCTGCTGCAAGATCCGTTGAGCTGGTCGCCGTGCCGGCCAAGTCGTACGTAGACAGTGGGCGCGAAACCGCCGGTTTCCGCGGAGCTGTCGATCGTGCCGTTGCCGTCCCGGTCCCAGCCGAAGACGCAGCCGTGGCCAGGTGTCACCCCGATCGTCGCGTAGCCAGCGGATCCGCTCGCGGACAGGTCGTTGCTCGCGACCAGGCCGGCGCGCGCGTACGGCGAAGTGTTGTCCTGGCTCGTCACCTGGGTAATCACTGCCTGGTCGTCGGCGAGCACATTTTTTTTTGCGATAGACCGCTCCGAATTCGTTGCGGTCACCCCACACGTCCGCACACCGCCGCCGGCGATCGAGAAATTGTCCCCGGACTGGGCGAAGCCGGCGTTGTTGGTCGAGACCGTGGTGTACGGAGCCGCGATGTCACCGGTGACCAACAGCTGAGCGGCGGCGGTGGCGCGGGAACTTTCCGAGCCAGAGCGCCAAGAAACGCCGGCATTCAGGGCTGGCGTGCTGCCGGAGGGCGCGTTCGCCGGCGCGGCGACGGTCCATTTGGCGGTGAAGGTGCCTCCCACCGGGACCTGCCTGGTGGTCGTCGGAGTCGCTGGGCGTACGACATAGCCGGCCGGCGCGGACACCGTCAGTCCGACGTTGTCCGCCGACCGGATCAGGTTGCTGTTGGCGAAAACAACGGTCACCTGGGCGGTGCCGCCGGGCTTCACCCAGGCCGTCGCCGCGGTCGCGGTCAGGGGGTGCCGGCCGGCCCATCCGCGACGCGGCTGGCCAGCGCGTACGAGTCGCCATGTGGCTGGCTCGGATAAGCGGTGTCCTGATGCGCCCAGGTGTTGGCGTACGCGTGCCAGTCGATGTCGGCGGCCGGCTGACCGGTCCGCAAAGCCTTGTCCAGGCTGGAAAAAATATAGTTGCCAGCGGCCGCCGTAATAGTCACCGACCAGCCCGTTCCACTCCCGGCGGGCATAGTCCTGCAGATCCGGAGTGCCCGAGTCCCACAGCGACACCAGGGACCGTAGGTCGTACCGAAGCGCTGCGGCCTCGGTCCGGTTCGCGGCCTGCGCGCGCGCCTCGGCCTGCCAGCTGCCGAGCAGGAAATTGCTGTCAGTGCCGAGCAGGGCATCCATCAACTTGATGCTCTGCGCCCACTTTCCGGTCAACTGCTCGAATTTCGTGATGTCCTTGGCAGCGAAGGCGGCTTGGATGGGCGGCAGCTGCGCACGGCTTTGGTTGGCCCAGCACCTGACGGGCCACATCGACCAGGTCGTACCGATAGGCGCTGCTGTTCCGCAGCCGCGGGGCCACTTGGAGCAGGTCGCCGAGGGCGGGCGTGAACGTGTTCGGGTCGTAGCCCAGCGCGGCGCCGGTGTCGGTGATGCTCGGCTCATCGTCGTACAAGGCAGTCGGATATTTCCCGTCGACCGTGGTCGGCAGGTTGTACGCGGTTTTGCCGAGGATCTGCCAAGCCTGCGCGGCATGCAGGTCAGCCGTACCGTAGCGGGCGAGGGCATAGCTGGCGAACCAGCTGGCCATGTCGACCGGGCCATCTTGCCAAGGCATTTCGGCGAAGAAGTCCACCGCGACCGGGTTGTTGTCGATACCTTCCGGCATCAGCGCGATGCCATTCAAGGCCGTACCAGATTTTGCTTGCCACGCATGGAACTTCCGGTTCCATTCAGCGAGCCCGGCGCCCATGTTGTCGTGTCCGCCGAAGTTCCAGATGGTGCCGAAGGCATACGGCGTACCGATCCAGTCCTGGTCTCGGTCGGTGACCGAGCCCTGCTCGGAAAGCCCGTCCAGCACCAACATCTTCGACCGGTCGACGGCCTGCAGGGTCGCTGGCAGCGGGTTGGACTGCCAGCCGAGAATGGCCCAGATCGCGGCCGGATGCGCGGTTTCCAGCGCCCGCTGGACAGCCTGCGAAGCGCGCCGCGACATCGACCGGTCCGGCTATCCCGCCCTCGTGCAGCAAATCCATTTTGTACATCGTGCTGGGGCCGAAAAGGTGGGTCTGCACCTGGTAGAAGGCGGCCGCGACCTTGGCGAAGAACGGGTCGGTGGGATCGAGCCAGTCCGGCCGTTCCAGCCCCGCCCAGATACCCTGCGGAACAGTGTGCGCACCGGGGTTCTTCGCACTGAATCCGGCCGGCACTGTCCCGTAATAGCCCGGAAGAACAGGCGTCATGCCGAGCGATCGCAACTGATCCGCGATCTGCCGGCCGAGCACCGCGCGACGGTCGATGAGTTGCTGCGAGATCGGGCTGCCCAGGCAGCACATGTTCTGCAGCAGCCACCACGGCTGGTGGCCCGGTTGCGGAATCCAACTCCGCATTTGTGCCGCGGTGTAATGGAACTGCTGGAAGGCGCGCTCGTACACGGCCTCCTGTCCTTCGTAAACCAGCACCTCGTTGATGCCGTGCAAGGCCAGCACGTCGATCCGGTGTTGCCATTGCTGCCAGGTCAGGTACGCGCCGGCGTAGCCCTCATTGGTGTCGTTCAGCGCGAAGCGATTGTCCACCGACGCGGTGTGCTCGATGGGCTGCGCTGGCAGCGCAAGGCGCGGTGGCAGGTTGAGCTGGCTGCCTTCCAGTTCGATGTTCGCGTGCGCGACATACTTGAGATACCAACCAAAGCCCGTCAGCTCGACGGCCGGGCTGGTGCCCTCCACGACCAGCCGGCCGTGGTCGGCGGACACCCGGAACCGGTCTTTGCCGGTCCCCTTCCGCGTTGCCCGCAAGGTCACCTGGCTGGCGTAGCGAGGTCCGATCAGCCGGGTCAGTGCCTGTTGCGCCGGCCGGGAGTCGAAGGGTGCTCCAGCCGCGTTCGCCGGCGCCTGCGGGGCGGTGAGCAGGGCCGCCGCAACGGCGGTGACCAGCACCAAAGCCTTGGCACGCATGACTGACCCTCCAGGTGGCGTACTAATGAAGGCATCTTTCGAAAGTTATTTACGGATCACCCTGACGGACCGGCGGATGGGCGTCAAGGGATGGACGCCTCCGCTCCGGGAATGGCCGAACGCGGTCAGCGGGCCAGCGGATCGGTGGCAGCCGGGAGCAATCGGTCTTCCACGTCGGTGAGGGCAAGACGGACGGCACCGAGAGCGGAGCGGTCGCCTCGTCGCCCAATGCGGACAGCGTCAGCAGTGGCTTGGCCAACGCGAGCGGCTCGATGTGCCGCTCGATGGCCGACAGCAGCGACGGCCCCGCGGTGGACACTCCGCCGCCAAGGACGACCATCTCGGGATCCAGCACGAGCAACAGAGCCGAAAGACCGCGGGCCAGCCGGGCCGCCACCTCGTCGATCGCCTGCGCGGCCGCCTCGTCGCCCGCACGGGCGGCGGCGAAAACCGCGGTCGCGTCGGTTTCCTCGGCCCCCGCCGGCCGGCCGGCCGGCCGCCGCGCCGCCGCCGGCTGCCGGCCGCCTCGATGATGGCGCCCGCACCGACCCGGCTTTCCAGCGGCCCCAACCCAGATTCGTCCGGCACCACCCCGGCCTGCCCGTCCAGTACGCTCAAATAGCCGATTTCGCCGGCCATTCCGGCCGCGCCGCGGTGCAACCGGTCGCCGATCACCAGGCCGGCACCCACTCGCGCGCCCCACTGAATGAACACGACCGTACTAACCCCGGTGGCCACCCCCAGCCACCGCTCCGCGATCACCGCGAGGTTGACGTCGTTTTCCACCTGAATCGGCGCCGAAAACGAGCGTCGGAGCGCGTCAGCCAGCCGGATCTCGTTCCAGTCCGGCAGGCTCGGCGCGAAGGTCACCGCCCTGGTGTGCGGGTCCACGATGCCCGGTGTGCCCACCGTTACCGACCACACCTCATGGCGGGCAATACCCGCCTCTTTCAGCAGGCTCGTCACAGTTTCCCTTACAGCGGCCAAAACTTGCTGCCCAGAGCTAGCGAAATCGTCGTCGCGGCGCTTTTTCGCGACCACCGAGCCGGTCAGGTCCGCGAGCATCGCGAGAATCTTGTGCGGGCCGATATCGATCCCCAGCACATATCCCGCTCTGCGGCGAAAACGTACGGCCCGGGCCGGCCGGCCGATCCGCGGCTGGTCCGCTGCCTCTTCCTCGACATATTCGGCCAGCCCGCCAGCCACCAGTTGCTCGGACGCCTGCGAGACCGTCGGGCGGGACAGCCCGGTCAGCTCGCCGATCTCGGTCAGCCGCAACGCATCGCGGCCCCGCAGCGCGGCGAACACCTTGGCGCAGTTGATCTCGCGCAACAACGCCGGACTGCTGCTCGCCTGCACGCCACCTCCACCGGCCGAAACGAAAGATCTTTACGAAACTACTCCTTCTATCGCTCGCCCGGCGGTTCGACATCCGGACCGCGACCGCCGGCGGTCGCGAACCAACCGGTGGCCGGCAACTCCGGCTCAGCGGCTCCGGTCCGGCCAGCACGGCCAGCACCGCTGGTCAAAGTGGAGGCCGCAGCACCGGCCCGTCGAAATCCGCGCCCGCCCGCGGCCCCAGACTCGTCGCGGTTCATCAGATGAGTCGAATTCGACTGTCCACATTTGTCTAGAATCCCAGGTTCTCTTTCTGGCTGTCATCTGGTGGCCGAAACTGTACGCATAGTGGCGTTCCTGCCACTCGAGTTCCGGGATCGCAGCGGCGATGATCGGGGGGTGACAGCTGACGAGGCGCGTACGGGCGCAGTCGACCTGACCGCGTCGAGTGATCCGCGAGGGTGGCTCCGGGCCGGCGTCGCGGTGGCGGCGGTGGGATGGGGAGCGCAGCAGTTCGCGCCGCTGTTGCTGATGTACCAGTCCACGCTCGGCCTGTCGACGACCACCGTGCAGGGAACCTTCGGTTTCTACGTGCTGGGGCTGATTCCCGGACTGCTGTTCGGCGGCCCGATGTCGGATCGGTACGGCCGCCGCCGAGTGATGGCTCCAACGCTGGTGGTCTCGGCTGTCGCCAGCCTGCTGCTGATCCTGGGCGGCACCGGCGCCGGGTGGCTCTTCGCCGGCCGGCTGCTCGCCGGGGTCGCCAGTGGCGCCGCTTTCAGCTCGGGAGCCGCCTGGATCAAGGAACTTTCAGCTTCCCGCAGCAGCCTGAGCCCGCGCCGGATCACGGTGGCGATGAGCGTCGGTTTTGGCCTGGGGCCACTGGTTTCCGGCGTGTTGGCGCAGTGGGGGCCGGCTCCGACGGTGGTCCCGTACCTGCCTCATCTGTTGCTCGCGGCGGTCGCCTTCTTTCTCATTTTCGGCGCACCGAGACTCGCTTTCATACCGGCCCGGGCAGCTTGCTGGGACAGCTACGGATACCGGAAATCCGCGACCGTCGATTCCTCTTTGTCGTTGTTCCGTTGGCACCATGGGTTTTCGGCTCGGTGTCGATCGCGGTGGCGTATCTGCCCGGGTTGGTGAAAAGTAGTCTCGGCGACAACGCGCTGATATTCAGTACGGGCATGACCGCGCTCTGCGCGGCCACCGGTATCGCCACCCAGCCACTCGCCCGTTTCGTTGACAGGCCGGGCAAACCGTGGCTGTTGGGCACCGCTTTGGGACTCGTGGTGGTCGGAGTTCTCGTCGCGGCCGCTGCGGCGGCCCTGGTGCAGCCAGCGCTGGCTGTCCTCGCCGCGCTGATTCTTGGCGCCAGCTACGGATGTTGCCAGGTCTGCGGGCTCCGCGAGGTGCAGCGGATCGCCCGACCGGACCGGCTGGCCGGGCTGACCGCCGCCTACCAGGCGGTCTCGTACCTCGGCTTTGCCGGTCCTACCCACTTTCGGCCGCCGGCCGGCACGTACCCGCCGGAGACCTCCTCTTAATCGTTGCTGCGCTTGCTTTGCTTACACTGCTCTGGACGGCCTATCAAGCTTCCACTGACCCACTGCGAAAAGTCCGCCGCTAGTACTGGTCGGCGGTGGCATTGACGCTGCGACCTACTGCAAAGAGCCGTACCGGCGCAGCGTGAAGGAGTTCAACAACGCTGACCCGATCAGAACGACACCGAGCGCGAGCAGTTGGAACTGGCTGCCTTGGGAGCCGGTGAACATCAGCAGGATGCCCGCGTTGAGCCACACGATCAGCAAAGATGCCGCTACCCCCCCGCCGATGCGGCCGACGCCGCCGGAGATGGCGACGCCGCCGAGAACGGCGATGGTGATGGCGGGCAGGGCCATGCCGTTGCCGACGGTGCCGGCGTCTGGACGGGCGGAGGCGAATTGGCCAACGGTGACGACGGCGACGACGGCGGAAATGATGCCGGCGGCGACGAAAAAGCGCGGAAACGTACGCTGGAGACGCGGATGCTGGCGAAGCGGGCGGCCGCGTCATTGGTGCCGACGGCATAGAGTTTCCGGCCGTAGGTCGTACGACTCAGAACCAGCCACGCGACCACCACGCAGGGCAGCAGAAAAGTCAGCACCTGCAACGGAAAAGGCGGCAGGAATCCGACAGTGACCGGCTGTGTGAGTGAGTGCAGGTCCTGCACCGGCTTGTCAGAAATAGGGTCGCTGTGACTGCTCACCAAGGAAATCGAGCTGAAGGCGTAGTAGGTGGCAAGGGTGGCGATCAACGCCGGGAAGCGCAGGTACGCGACGAGGGCGCCGTTGATCGCGCCCAGCACGGCACCACAGAGCAAGCACACGACAATTGCCGGCAGCACCGGCCAGGACAATTTTCCTACCAGGAAGCCGAAGACCATACCGGAGAGGCTGACCATCGCGCCGACCGAGAGGTCGATGCCGCCGCGGCCGGAAACCATCACCACCAGCTCGGCGATGGCCAGCAGGCAAAGCGGCACCATCGACTCCAGCGCCGACGCCATGTACGAGATGTCGTAGGGCGCGGTCAGATAGTCGCCGGCTTCCAGGAACTTGAGCCACCCCACCATGATTACCAGCAGGATCGCCAGCAGCGCCACCCGCTCGGTGAGAATGATCCGGACGATCCGGCTGACCGGATTGCCCGCCGGTTCCGCCGTTTGCGTTGCCATCAGCCAACCTTCCGGCGTCCGAGGTGGCCGGCCAGCCGGCGGCGCTGGCGCACCAGGTCAACCCCGACGGCGAGCAGGATGAAAAGACCGATGAACAGGTCGGTGAGGTCGCTGGGCCAGCCGAGCAAGGTGATCGCGCTGGAGACGATGCCGACCAGCAGGGGCGCCCAGCAGTGTCCCCAAAACTGTGCCTCGACCGCCCAGAATGCTGGTGCCGCCGATGACAACGGCCGCGATGACCTGAAGCTCCAAGCCAGTGCCGGAATTTTGCTGAAGGCCGCCGCTGCCGATCAGGCAACAGGCCGCGAGGCCCACCAGCAGACCGGTCATCGCGTACGCCGCGACCCTGCGCCGGGCCACTTTTACGCCGGCCAGCCGGGCCGCGTCCGGATCACCGCCAATCGCGTAGAGATGCCGCCCGGTGGCCCAATATCGCATGTAAATCCACATTTCCCGCGCCGATCAGCATCGCCAGCCACCAGGCGTTGGACACCCCCAGGGTGCTGCCACTGCCCCCCCACCGCCGAAAAACTGCAGCGTCGGCGGGACGCCCGTGACGTCCTGGGAGTTGAAGATCTGCAAAGACACGAAGCGGTAGATGTTCAGTGTCCCGAAAGTGATGATGATCGGGTGGACCCGCCCGTACGCGACCAGTAATCCGTTCAGAGTCCCCAAAATCGACCCCAACACCAGCGCCACCACGACGGCCGGCAGAAACGGCAGGCCGGAGTCCCGTACGAGCAGTGCGACGATCACCATGACCAGCGCCGCCGCGCTGCCCACCGACACGACACGTCGATGCCGGCGGTGACGATCACCGCGGTCATCCCGATCCCCATGATGGCGATCGGGGCCACCGAGAACAGGATGTTGTTCAGGTTCGACGCGGTCAGGAAAGTACGGGTCATCAACGAAAGAACCACACACAACACAATGATGACCACGACCAGCGCGAGTTCCTGGCCCTCGATTGCTCGGACGATCGGCCGCCGCCGGACCGGGGTGTCCACTGTGGTCACTCGGCGACCTCCCCAGCGGCCGCAGCCAACACCTCGACCTGCTCGGCGGCACGCCCGTAGCGAGCGGTGATGCGGCCGGCGCGTACGACCAGCAGCCGGTCAGCGAGCAACAGAACCTCCTGCAGATCCGAGGAAACCAGCACCACCGCACTGCCGGCCTCGGCGAGCGAGGCGATCGTCCGGTGGATTTCTTCCTTGGCGCCCACGTCGACGCCTTGCGTGGGTTCCTGCAGCACCAGCACGTCCGGGCGCTCGACCAACTGCCGGGCCAGCACCACTTTCTGTTGGTTGCCACCGGAAAGCGTGCCCACCGCGGTACCTGGACCGGGCGCCTTGATGCCCATCGGGGGAAATCAGGTCGGTGGCGGTGGCCTGCTCGCGCCGGCGGTCCACCCACAGCCGCAGGCGCGAAAGGAATGTCAGGTGCGCGCTGGAGATGTTGAAGGCGATGCTCTGCGGAGCGAAAACGCCCTGCAGTTTCCGGTTCGCCGGGAGCATCGCGATGCCGTGCCGGACCGCGTCAATCGGGTCCGCCAGCGTGATGACCTTGCCGTTTCGGCTAACTGTTCCGGAAAAAGCGGTGTCGATCCCGAAGAGAGCGCGCGCGATGTCGCCTGCGCCGGATCCGACAAGCCCGTAGAGGGCGACGACTTCACCGGTGCGTACGTCAAAAGTCACGTCAGTGAAGGCTTCTCCGCGCGACAGGTCGCGCACCGAAAGTGCGGGCACCGAGCCCTGCGCGGAGGCGGCGGATTTGCCGGCGCGAGGTCGGAAAGCGGCTGGCCGACCATCAGTTCGGCGACCTGGCGTACCGAAAGTTCGCGGGTCGGCTGGCTCGCCACCACCTGCCCGTCCCGCAACACGGTGACCCGGTCGGTCACCTGCGCTAATTCGTCCAGTCGGTGACTGATGTAGATAACGCCCATGCCGGAGTCGCGAAGTCCTCGTACGACCGTGAAAAGTGTCTCGATCTCCCGGTCGGTCAGGATCGCGGACGGCTCGTCCAGGATCAGGATCCGGGCGTCGTGGGCGAACGCCTTGGCGATCGACACGAGTTGCTGTTCGGCCACCGGGACATCGGCGACCCGTACGTCCGCGAGCCGTGGATCCAGGCCAAGCCGTCGCAACAAGGACGCGACCTGGGTGCGCTGCTTCGGCCAGTCGACCCGGCCGAAGCGGCGCAGTTCCCTCCCGATAAAGACATTTTCCGCCACGGTGAGCTCGCCGAACAGCTGCGGTTCCTGGTAGACAGTGGCGATGCCGGCATCCAGCGCCGCCGAGGTGCTGCCGAGCGAGAGCGGCTTGCCGTCCAGCGACACCTGACCGGTGTCCGGCGACTCGGCACCGGACACGATCTTGATCAGCGTCGACTTGCCGGCACCGTTCTCGCCCACCAGCGCGTGCACCTCACCGGCTCGTACGGAGAAATCGACGCCACGCAACGCATGCACGCCGCCGTACCGCTTCTGCACACCAGCGATCTCCAGCAGAACCGAAGGCGAGCTCATGGGGCGTGTCTCTCCATTCCAGGTGGATGAGGGTCGAGATCCAAACGGCGTTCTGCCGGTGCCGGGAGGTCGCCTTCATACCTTTGTTGTATGGGGGCGATCTCCCGGTGCCGGCAGACGGCGTTTGGGCTCGGCCCTCGCCGCCTGGAATGGAGAGACACGGCCTAATAGCTGTACTTGTCGGCGTTGTCTTTGGTGATCACCAACGGGTCACCCAGCAGCAGCATCTTCTTGTCGCCGAAATACTGTACGGCCGGCAGCGAACCGCTGACGTTGTTGGTGGTGGTGAAAGGCTTCTTGTCCGCGACCTGCTTGGCGGCCCACACGGTCAGGTAGCCGAGGTTTTCCACGTCCCACAGGATCGCGCTGCTGCTCGATCCGTCCTGCAGATACGGCTTCATGGCCTGTGGAGTTCCGAGGCCCACGGTGAAAACCTTGCCGGTCTTTCCGGCTTCCCGTACGGCTTGGGCAACTCCCGGTGCGGACGACGTGCATTCGCCCACCAAACCAGTGAGATTCGGGTGCGCGGCCATCAGCTGCTTGGCCATCGTGACCGCCTTCGCCTGATCCTCACCGGCATAGACGATCCCGTCCAGCTTCACGCCCGGGTATTTCTGCGCGCCGTACTTCTGCTGGACCGCGATCCACGAGTTCAGGTTGGCGGCCGTCTGTCCACAAGAGACAATCGCGTACTCACCCTTGCCTCCCATGGCCTTGACCATCGAGTCGGTCAGGCCCATCCCGATGCCGTCCACGGTGGCCTGGTTGACGAACACCTCGCGGATCGAGTTCGGTGCGTCGGTGTCCGCGGTCATCACGTGAATGCCGGCGTTCTTGGCATCCTGCAACACCGGCGCGAGCGAGTCGGGGTCGTTGGGCGCGACCACCAGCACGTCCACCTTCTGCTGGATCAGCGACTTCACGATGTCGGTCTGCGCGCCCGGATCAGCGGTCGTCGCGCCCTTGTAGATCCAGTTGACGCCGCGCGCGGCGGCGGCTTTCTTGCCACCGGAGTTCATCGCCTCGAAATACGGGATTCCTTGCAGCTTGGGCACGAAAGCGACAGTGATTTTCCTGGTGCCATCGGCGGTGGCACCGGTGTTCTTCTTGCTGCAGCCGGTCAACGCCACCACGCCGACCAGTAACACAGCGGTGAAAACGGTGACGCTTCGGGAAAGCAACGTCGTCCTTGGCATTGCACATCCTCCACTCATCGAGCCAACTCCGCGGTCCCAACTAGACCGCGTCGGCCCGTACCAGCTCACGGAACCTGGGGGATATCTTTCTCCCCCACCGGCGGCGCCGGTCGGGGTGGTCACCCTCGGCCGGTCGCTGGCTCGTACGACCTCACGCATCTGCGCCAGCCCTGACAGCTCCCCCAGCGCGCCCAGCTGCACCAAAGCGTTCCCGTACGCGGTCGCCTCGATCGGCCCGGCGTACACCGGGATGCCGGCCGCGTCCGCGGTGAGGTGGTTCAGCAGCTCGTTCGACGACCCGCCGCCGACGATGTGGATCAGCGGCGCTGGCCGGCCGGCGGCCGTCGCGATGTCCTCGACGGTCAGCCGGTAGCTGAGCGCGAGGCTTTCCAGTACACATCGGACAGTCGCCCCGATGCCGTCCGGCACCGCCTGCCCGGTCCGCCGGCAGTACGCGGCGATCCGCGCCGGCATGTCGCCTGGCCGCAGAAAATCCGGGTGGTCGGGGTTCACCACGCTGCCCGATGGGCTCTGCCGCGCCAAAATAACCAGCTCCGAAATAGCCGAGGTCGTGGCCGGCGGCCCGCCACTCCCGCCGGCATTCCTGCAACAGCCACAAACCCGTACAGTTCGACAACAGTCGGATGGTGCCGGCGACACCGCCCTCGTTCGCCAGGTTCGCCGCGCGTGTGGCCGGCGTGATGACCGGTCGCTGCGTTTCCACCCCGACCAAAGACCAGGTGCCGGACGAAATGTACGCGGCCGCCGGGTCCGCGAACGGCACTCCGGCCACCGCGCTCGCGGTGTCGTGGCAACCCGGCGCGATCACCCGAGCGCCGGCCAGCGAGGGAAAATCGCCGGCACTGGGCAGCAACGGGCCCAGGTCCGTACCGGCGTCGACCACCTCGGGCAGGAAATGCGTCGGAATACCCAGGTCGTCCAGCAGGCCAGTGGCCCATTTCCGGTTCGCCATGTCGTACGCACCGGTGGTGCTGGCGATGGTGAATTCGGTGACGGTGGCACCGCACAGCAGGTTGTTCAGAATGTCGGGCACCAGCAACAACAAGGCGGCTTCATCTTGACGGCGGCGGCCCGCGGCGGTCTGCCTTTCGCCCAGCAGCTGGTAAATCGTGTTGATGTCGTTGAGCTGGATGCCGGTGCTGTCGTACAACCGCTCCCGGCCAACCATGCCGATCGCGGTGTCGATCATCCCGCGAGTACGGTCATCTCGATGCGACACCGGATCTTCCAGGAGTCGCCCAGCGGCGTCCAAATATCCGTAGTCGACCCCCCAGCTGTCCACTCCGATGCCGTCGACGCTATCGACCATGGTGGCCGCCCGCGCGATGCCGTCCCGGATGTTTTCCCAGAGCAGAGCCAGATCCCACCGCAACGCGGCACCGACCGTACGAGCACCGTTCGGGAATCGGTGCGCGACCTCGAAAGTCAGCCGGCTGCCGTCGAAACGGGCCACCATCACCCGGCCGCTCTCGGCGCCGAGATCCACCGCGATCACGTTGCGGCTGGCCATCAGGCGGCGCCCTCCGCGACTCGGCACCCGGCTGATCGGCACCCCGATCTCCTTCCAGTCGGCCACCAACTGGTCGCTCGCGCTGTCGTCGGTGAAAAGACTGCTCACCCGGGATGCTCGTACGAACGAGTGCAGCGAGAACCGGCCGATCTTGGACGAGTCGAAAAGCCCGTGGACGTACGTGCAGGCGGCCACCATCCGCACTTTCGCGGTGGTTTCCTCGGCGGACAACTCCATGAGTCCACCCTGCACCGAGAGGGACCGCAGACCGAAGAACCCGTGCTGCAACTGGCCACGACTGGTCAACGCGTCACCGAAGTCGCCGACCAGCGACCACGAGGACCGGCGGACCGTGCCGCCGGGCAACACCACGGTGATCGAGTCCGACTCCGACAGCACGTCGGCCGCACGCAGACCGTTGGTGACCACGATGAGACTGCGGCGTTCCCGCAGCTCAAGCGCCATGTAATAGCACGTCGTGCTGCCATCGAGGGCGATCGCGTCGCCGTCTTGGACCAGCGCCGCGGCGGCCCGGGCGATCGACCGCTTCGCGTCGGCGCGGTGCCGCAACCGCATCTCGAAGGCGCCTTCGTCGGCGCCATGCGAGCGAACCGCGCCACCGCGTACGCGTCTGAGCAGGTGCCGCCGCTCCAGGCTCTCCAGGTCTTTTCGGGCGGTCACCGCCGAAATCCCGAACCGGTCGGTCAGGTCGCTGACGCTGACCCGCCCATCGGTCTCCAACAGCCGCAGGACTTCCTGCTGGCGTTCGTGTTCTGCAATCCCTGGCATGAGGCCACCTCCGCGGAGTGTGACCCTAGACACCTCGAAGCCGAAACGTCAACAAACGAAATCAACCATGCTGGTCTCTCGGTTACGGTTGGGTTTCGGATTCGGCGGCGATGCGCTCCAGTACGGGCACCGCGGCAGCCAACGCGGCGAGCTCCGCGTCGGTCAACATGGCCAGCTTGTCCGCCAGATAGCCGGCGTTGCGGGTACGGATCTCGGCGATCCAGGCGGAGCCCCGCGGCGCGATCCCGATCAGGCCGGCCCGCTGGTCGTCCGGATCCGGCCAGCGGTCCACATAACCCTGCTGCAGCAGCCAGTCCACGATGCGGGACATCGTCGGCGCACTCGTACCCACCCGTGCGGCCAGGTCACCGAGCCGCAGCGGCCCGCTCTTCTCCACCACCGCGATGGTGGACAGCCGGGTCGGTGTCATGTCGTCGGTCTGCGCCTGCAGCCGCAGCCGGTGCGAGATCCGGCTGATCGCGATCCGCAGCCGACCCGGCAGGTCCGGATCGATTCCGGGCTGCACCTTCAGCTTCGCCGCACTCTCGCCCATGATGCAGACTACCCGCGGATCGGTTGGGCGGGGGCGGCAAAGGCCAGATCCGCGCTGGTCAGGCCGCCATTCACGTGGATGGTCGCGACCGCCGGCTGGTAGAGGTTCGCCACCACGGTGTAGTCGCCGGACGGCACGTCCGGGATCCGGTACGAGCCGTCCGCGTTCGTACGAGCGGTGCCGATCACCTGGCCAGCGGGGTCGATGACGGTGACCACAGCGCCCTCGACAGTGCCGCCGCCGGGCGCCGACACGAGCCCGGCGAGACCGCCGACCGGAGCGATCCGCAGGTCGAGCACGGCCGGCTGTCCGAGCGTCACCTGGACCGCGGCGGCCACCGGCTGGAAGTGCTCGGCGTTGACGGTCACGGTCAGGTCGCCGGCCGGCAGGCCGTTGATCGCGAAGTGCCCGACCTCGTCGGTGACCGCCTGACTGAGCACGTCACCGTCGCTGTTGATCGCCAACACGGCCGCGCCCAGCACCGGCTGACCGCTGCTCGCCCTGACCACTCCAGAAAGGGATCCGTTGCCAGCCAACACGAAATCACGTCGTACCGGCACGTCCGACCGGACCACCACGGCGACCGCCTCCGGCCGGAAACCCGGCGCGGTGCCGATCAGCGTGTATGGGCCCGGACGCAGGCCGGTCACCGCGTACGCACCGGTGGGGTCGCCCTGGGCGCGACCAATCTGGCCGCCATCGACGCCGGTCACGGTGACCACCGCGGACGTCACCGGCGCGCCCGCCGGCGTACGCACGCTGCCAGCCAGCGACACTCCAGGGTCGGGAGTCATCACAGCATTGTGCTGGATGCGTCCGTTCACCGCCGCGTGGGCTCCGTTGGTTTGCTGCGGTAGCAAGTTCGACTGCATGTCGGTGGCCGGCTCACCAGCCACTTCGGCGAGCTCCGCACCCAGCGACTCGACGCCGATTTTCCTGCTCCGCCGGGAAGGCGCGGCCAGCCAGGACGCGACGGCGGCGATCAGGCAGCCGACGATCGCGAACCAGAAGGCCGCGGTCAGGCCGTCCGAGAACGGTCCGGAGATCAGCTGCGGGAAGAAGCCGCGGCCGGTCAGGAAAGCGGCCTGGGCGTGCGGCAGCATGTTCAGCACTGGGCCGAGCAGCTGCTGGATCGGGTTGTAACCGAGGAAAGCGGCGAAAAGTACGGCCACCGCGGGGGCAGCCCGGCGCCCGGCGATCCGGGTCGCGTCACCCGCGGACACTCCGTGCGCCTGCAGGCCGGCGTTCATCGCGGCCGGCAGGTGCTGCGAGAGGCCGGCGATGATCAGGCTGAAGAAGACACCGATCGACAACACCATCGCGGAGTTCTGGAAGGTCGCGGTCATGCCGGCGCCGGCGCCACGCGAGTTGGCCGGCAGCGCGTTCATCACGTCCGCCCGGTTCGGCGAGCTGAACAGCCCCATACCAATGCCGTTGAAGAACAACAAAACCGCGAACTGCCAATATTCGAAGTTCACCCGGATGTACGCCAGCAGCAGGAAGAAAGTCACCGCGGTCAACGCGAGGCCGCCGGTGGTCAGCCAGCGCGAGCCAATGCGGTCTGAGATGATGCCGGACACTGGCGCGGAAATCAGGAAGCCGACGGTCAATGGCAGCATCGCGATGCCGGCCCACAACGGCGTCTCGGCGAACGAGAATCCGTGCTGTGGCAGCCAAATGCCCTGCAGCCAGATGATCATGATGAACTGCAGGCCACCGCGGGCCAGCGAAGCCAGCAGGTTGGCGATGTTGCCGAACGCGAAAGCGCGGATCCGGAAAAGCGACAGGTTGAACAGTGGCGCTTCGACCTTGGTTTCGATGTAACCAAAAATCGCCAGCAGGATGGCTCCACCAATCAGCGGTGCCAGCACCTGCGGGTTGGTCCAGCCCATCGTGTGACCGCCGTACGGCTGGATGCCACCGGTGATGCCGACCAGCAACGCGATCAGGCCGACCGCGAAGGTGATGTTGCCCCACCAGTCCATTTTGGCCCGGCGCCGCTCGCTGGTGTCGTGCAGTTTCAGGTACGCCCAGATGGTGCCGAAAATGCCGACCGGCACCGAGACCAGGAAAATCAGGTGCCAGTTGATCGGGGCCAGCACGCCACCAATCACCAGGCCGATGAACGACCCGGAAATCGCTGCCACACCGTTGATTCCGAGGGCCATACCACGCTGGTTGACCGGAAAGGCGTCGGTCAGGATCGCACTGGAATTGGCGAACAGGAAGGCGCCGCCAATGCCCTGGACGATCCGCCAGCCAATCAGCCACCAGGCGGCCGCCGGGCCGGTCATCCACGTCACCGCGAGGAACACCGACGAGATCGAGAAAACCGCGAAACCGATGTTGTACATCCGTACGCGCCCGTACATGTCGCCGAGCCGGCCGAAAAACCCACCACCAGCACCGCGGTGACGACCAGGAAACCCATGATCATCCACAGCAGGTAGTTGGAGTTGCCGCCCTCCAGCGGGTTGATGTTGATGCCGCGAAAGATGTCCGGCAGCGCGATCAGCACGATCGACGAGTTGATCGTCGCCATCAGGATGCCCAGCGTGGTGTTGGACAGCGCGATCCACTTGTAGTGCGGACCCAACTCCTCGATCCGACGTGGACCTCGGTGCTTGCTGCCCGCTGCCTGGATCTGTTGGTCTTCCACAGCCACGGCTTACCCTCCCCGCACACTTCGTTAGTTGTCTAATGCTAACTGATTTGGCGGGTCGCCGTACAGCGTGGCGGTGATCATGTGATGGGAAGAGCAGCAGGGAATATTCTGTAGGATCAGGCGACTTGGCCTCGGCTTTTAGGGGAACGATGACAACGCGCCGACTTCCGAAGTGGTCCGAACTGAAACCCCTGTTGCAGACCCAAAAGATCGAGTGGGATCCGACCGAGCGCCGGCTCGCGAAGGCTCAGACGATCGGTGACCTGCGACGGATCGCGAAACGGCGGACCCCGTCGGCGCCCTTCGACTACACCGACGGAGCCGCCGACGGCGAGGTCAGCCTGCGCCGGGCCCGGTCGGCTTTCGCCCGATTGCAGTTCAACCCGAGCATCCTGCGAGACGTGTCCAAAATTGACACATCCACCACCATTCAGGGCAATCCGTCGGCGTACCCGATCATTTTCGCACCGACCGGTTTCACCCGAATGATGCACACCGAGGGCGAGCGCGCGGTCGTACGAGCGGCGCAGAAATACGGCATCCCGTACGCGCTGTCGACGATGGGGACGACGTCGATCGAGGACGTGGCGGCGGCCGGGCCGGACGTGGACAAGTGGTTCCAGCTCTACATCTGGTCCGACCACGGCGCCGGCAAGGAGCTGGTCCAGCGGTCGCACGCGGCCGGCTACACGACGTTGATCCTGACGGTCGACGTACCGGTCGCCGGTGCGCGGCTGCGGGACGTACGCAACGGCATGACCATCCCGCCGGCGTTGACGCTTAAGACCTTCCTCGATGGCGCGATGCATCCGAACTGGTGGTTCGACTTCCTCACCACCGAGCCGCTGCAGTTCGCCTCGCTCTCGCACTGGGAGGGCACCGTCGCGGACATGATCAACCACATGTTCGACCCGACCGTGACGCTCAAGGACCTGGACTGGATCCGGGACGCGTGGCCGGGCCGGATCGTGATCAAGGGCATCCAGACCGTCGAAGACGCCCGGCGAGTCGTCGACCCGGCCGGCGCCGAAGGCATCGTGCTTTCCAACCACGGCGGCCGGCAACTGGACAAGGCGCCGGTCCCGCTGGAGCTGCTGCCGTCAGTGGCCGCAGCGGTCGGCGATCGTACCGAGATCTACCTGGACACCGGCGTCACGTCCGGCTCCGACATCGCCGCCGCCCTCGCGCTCGGCGCCGACGCAGTCCTGGTCGGCCGCGCTTACCTGTACGGCCTGATGGCCGGCGGCCAGCGCGGAGTCGAGCGCGCCGCCGAGATCCTGACCAGCCAACTCCGCCGTACGATGGCGCTGCTGGGCGTCAACTCCGTCGATGAGCTCACCCCCTCCCACGTCACCCTCCGCTAGCTCGCCGGCCTTAGTCCGCAACGCCCTCGCTGGGTTCCCATGCGGACGAACAGTCATTACGGAACGTCACGATGGGGCGTCGAGGCGGGTGAGCTGGTCGGGAGTGAGGGTGAGAGCCACTCCGGCGACTGCTTCGTCGAGTTGCGCGGCGGTGCTGACTCCGACGATGGGGCGTACGTGCGCATCGGCCGTCATCCAGGCAAGTACGACCTGGTGGCGGGTGGCGCCCAGCTCGCCGGCCACCTCGTCCAGGACCGCCAGACGGGCGGTGTTGCCAGGGTGGTTGTACACCTCGCGAAGCCGCTCCGGGCGGGTGTAGGCGCCGGCCAGCAGCGGCGTGTACGCCCAGAGCTCCAGGTTTTCGCTGCGGACGTGGTCGAGCACGTCGTCCGTCGCCCACGGGAATTCGTGGTTGACACCGGGCGGCATCTCACCGGGGCGCGGCCGCAGGTACGAGTAGCTCAGCTGCACCGCGGTGTAAGGGGTCCAGCCGTGCGCGGCGGCCGTACGGCGGGCCGCCTCGACCCGCCAGGCCGGCTGGTTGGAGGCCCCGAGCCGGCCGACCGTACCGGCCGTGACCAGCTCGTTCAGCGCGCCGCCGACCTCTTCCAACGGGACCCGCCGGTCGTCCATGTGGGTCCAGTACATCTCCACGTGGTCGACGCCGAGCCGCTGCAGACTGCCCTCGATGGCGGCCTCGATCGCCGGCGCGGACAGCCCCTCGCGGTTCGCCGGCCACTCGCCGGTAGGACCGGGCTCGGCGCCGACCTTCGTGCTCAGCTGGATCCGCTCGCGGATGCCTGGCCGCAGCCTGAGCCACTTGCCGAGCAACGTCTCGCTGAGGCCGCCATGCCCGCTCGGATCGCTCCAGAACGCATAACAGTCCGCTGTGTCGATCATCGTTCCACCGGCGTCGACGAACCTGTCCAGCAGGTCGAACGACGTCTTCTCGTCTTGTTTGGTACCAAAATTCATTGCGCCTAGTACGAACATCAGCGATGCCACTCCTCTTCGGTGGGTGCCTGTCACCGAGACTGCTACCTGGATCGCGCTCCAGGTCAAGGTCTGCTGGAAGACTGGTGGCCATGGAGCACTATTCCCCTGGCCAAGTGGCCGACCGGACCGGATTCAGCCTCGACACCCTGCGTTACTACGAACTGATCGGGCTGTTGTCCGACATCGGGCGTACGAGCGGAGGTCACCGGTTCTTCACCGAGGACGACGTGAGCTGGCTGGGCATCCTGCGCTGCCTGCGGGACACCGGCATGCCCATCAACCGCATGCACACGTACGCCGAGCTCGCCCGGGTCGGCAGCGAGACGTTGGCCGAACGGGTCGAGTTGCTGGAAGAGCACGACCGCGCGGTCGAAGAGCAGATCGCCCAGCTGCGTACACAGCAAGCCCACATCCACGAGAAGATTGCCTGGTATCACAGCGAAATCGCCACCCAGGCCCGGTCGGGCGTGGATTTCTGACCGCTAGCGCGGAAGTTGTTCCTGAAGGGCTGCGTTCTTCGCGGTCACCAGCTCCACCAGGGACTGTTGGAAGTCGGCCATTTTCTGTTGCAGGGCAACGTCTGAGCTGGCTAGGATGCGGACCGCCAGCAAGCCGGCATTGCGGGCGCCGGCAATGGAAACGGTGGCGACCGGTACGCCGGCCGGCATCTGCACGATCGACAGCAGCGAATCCATGCCGTCCAGGTATTTCAGTGGTACGGGCACGCCGATCACCGGCAACACCGTCGCCGACGCCACCATGCCCGGCAGATGGGCGGCTCCGCCAGCACCGGCGATGATCGCCTTCAACCCGCGACCGGCCGCGTTTTTTCGCGTAGTCCAGCATTTCCTGGGGCGTACGGTGCGCGGAAACCACCTGCGCCTCATACTCAATTCCGAACTCGGCCAGCGCCTCGGCCGCGGCCCGCATGGTCGGCCAGTCCGAGTCGCTTCCCATCACAATGCCCACTGCCGGTGCCATGTTTTCCCTTATTCCGCAGCGTCAGACAGCCACCGCGCGGCCCGAGCGGCCCGCGCGCGAACGTCATCGAAGGTCTCGCCGAGCACCGTCACGTGCCCGATTTTCCGGCCTGGTCGTACGGATTTTCCGTACAAGTGCACCTTGGCGGTCGGCTCGGCGGCGAACGAACATGTGGTGCAGCCGCTCATCAAACGCCATTCCGCCGCTGGCGCCGCCGAGCACATTCGCCATGCAGGTCGCTGGCGCGAGCGCGGTGGTCGCGCCGAGCGGATAGTCGAGCACCGCGCGCAAGTGCTGCTCGAACTGGCTGGTGATCGAGCCGTCGATGGTCCAGTGCCCGGAGTTGTGCGGCCGCATCGCCAGCTCATTGACGAGCATTTCCTTGCCGGTATCGAAAAGCTCGACGGCGAGAATCCCGACCACGCCGAGCTCGGTGGCGATCCGGATCGCCATTTCCTGCGCCTGCACCGCCCGGTCATCGGGCAGATTCGGGGCCGGCGCGAGCACTTCGACGCAGATCCCGTCCCGCTGCACGGTCTCCACCACCGGCCACGCGGACACCTGCCCAAACGGCGACCGCGCGACCACCGCGGCCAGTTCCCGTACGAGCGGGACTTTTTCCTCCACGATCAACGGAGTTGGCGATCCTACGACCTCAACCGCTTCCGCCGCACTGCCAACAACCACACACACCTTTGCCGTCGTACCCACCGCGACTGGCCTTGAGTACGACCGGCCATCCGACCCGATCCGCGAACGCCACCAGATCATCCATAGTGGACACCGGTGCCCACCGCGGCGCCGGCATATCCAGGCCGGTCAACCTTTCCCGCATGGCGCGCTTGTCCTGCGCGTACAACAGCGCGTCCGGCCCGGGCAACAACGGCACACCCTCCGCGGCCAGCGTCCGCAAGTGGTCCGGCGGCACATGTTCGTGGTCGAACGTGACCACCTCGCAGCCCTTCGCGAACCGCCGCAGCGCCTCCAGGTCCGTGTGATGCCCGACCTGCACATCCGCCGCCACCAGCGCCGCGCCATCGTCCGGCCGCTCCGCCAGGATCCGCAACGACTGCCCGAGCGCGATGGCCGCCTGGTGGGTCATCCTGGCCAGCTGCCCGGCACCCACCATGCCGACCACCGGTAAGCCGGTACGCGCGTCCATGCCGCCCAGTCTATGAACTCCCAGGTGGGAGCCTCGGCGGCCCCCCGGTCCCAGTTGTTGCTTGCGCTGTTGATCTTGGTTAGTTGGTCTACCCAAAACAGACATATTGCGTGAATGTCCGTTTTGGGTAGACCAACTAACCAAGATCAACACACGATCAGCCGGCGGCGATGTCGACCACGCCGTCGGAGTCGCTGGAGTTTCCCAGTTTCAAAGCCAACTGCCGGCGGGACCGGACGCCAACCTTGCGGTAGATCCGGGAAAGTTTCGCCTCGACGGTCTTGACGCTCACGAACAACGTACGCGCGATCTCGGCGTTGGTGGCGCCGCCAATGGCCATCGCGGTCACTTGCCGCTCATCGGCGGTCAAAACCGGCCCGGCTGTCCGTACGGCATCCGGCGTGCCAGCTTCCGACCGGGCTTTTTTCCAACCAGGGTTGGGCTCCGGCCCGCTCGAAAATCTCCAGTGCGTTTTCCGAGGCGCGCTCGGCGGCCGACCGGTGCCGGCGACGGCGTTCCCATTCGGGCCAGTTCCAGCAAAGTACGACCGTGTTCCAGCGGCATGCTCAACATGGCGAACCGGTCGGCGGCGGCCTGCAAAACGTCGGCGGCGCCGTCCGCCTGCCCGATGGAGGCGAGCCGCAGGCCTTCGGCCCGGCCGAGCGCTGCCAGCACTCCGGACCGGTCCAGATGTTCGGCCTGGCCGACGGCCCGCTCGATGACCGTACGGGCGCGGTCGTCGTTGCCGAGCCGGATGTACGCCTCGGCGAGGTCGGCCTGCCAGTCGCACAACGCCGGCTCGCCAATGCCCATCGACTCGGACAGCTTGCCGGCGCGGCGAAGCGGACCCAGGGCCTCGGCGGGTCGCCCTGCCAGCAACGAAACGTGCCCGTCAAGGGCCGAAGATCGCAGCTGCATCAACCGATCCGCGTCCGCCTCGGAGGCTGCTACCCCACCTCGGGCCAACTCGCCAGCGCGTTGCAGTGATCCGCCGGCGGCCTCGGCGAGGGCGGCAAAAAACACCGGGCCCGGGCCGCGGCCGAGGTCGGCTTCGTCGGTCAGTCGCAGGCCACGCGCCCCAAACTGCAAAGCGGCGGCACAGTTTCCCAGTCTTACCTCGGCGTCGATCAAATCCGGCAACACCATCCAGAGCTGGCTGGGCAGCCCCAGCCGGTCCGCGGTGACCGCCAACTGCGCCAGTTCGTTGCGCGCTGGTACGAGCCGGCCGGACATCAACCACAGCCGGGCCCGTTTGGCGCGGGAACCAAAAGCCCCGACCGAATCAGCGAAAGCGCGCTCTATCGTACGCTCCGCGTTCGGGTCACCGAGATAAAGCTGCGCCATGCTCAGCACCTGCAGAGCGACCCCGCGAACGGCTTCGTCACCGGCGATCTCGGCCAGCGAAACCGCCTGCTGCGCCTCCACCCGGGCCTCGACCAGCCGCCCTTCCAGCAAATACCGGATGCCAACCCACACCCGGACCGGCGCGAGCAGCGCCGGGTCGTCGCCGGCATCGACCAACACGCTGTTGAAAAGTCCGGCCGCGTGCACCAAACCCTGCCCGGCCGCGTCCAGCAACACCAACCCGGCGCGCACCCGGTCGGACGGGCGCACGGCCACCGCCAGCACGTTTTCGGCAGCTGGCCGGGCCAAGTCGAACATCGCCGCACCGGCCGCGTATTCGGCCGTGCGCAACGTACGTTCCACCACCAGATCACCGTCCACTGTGGACGTACGACGGGCCGCCAGGGCGGCCAGCTCGGCGGCAGCGGCCGGTGAGCCACGACCGGCGGCGAGCTCGGCGGCCCGGTCCAGCTCGGCGGCCGCGAACCGGATATTGGCCGTGTCGCCCAAAGCCCGGTGCCTCGCCCGCGCTACTGGATCTTCGACCACCCCGGCCAGAGCCGCGTGTACGGCGGCCCGCCGAATGCCCGGCGCGCGGTCATAAACCACCGCGGCCAGCAACGGATAGGAAAACCGGATGACACCGTCGTAGTCGAGGTCGGCGACCGCGGCGCCGCCGGCCGCCTCCGCCAGGTCCTCGGCGACCCGGCTCCGACCAGCGCGCCGAAGCAGCTCGATAGTGGGCCGGTCAGTGGCGGCGGCGAAAAGCAGAGTTTCCATGGCGGCGGCCGACAACTGCGCCAGCTGCGGAGCCACCAAGGCGCGCAGTCGGGCTGGTACGGGCAGTGGCTCGCCGAGTTGCAGCGGCCGGTCGCGATGGGCGGCAGCGGCCGCGATTTCCACCGCGAACCAAGGATTTCCGTCGCTGACCGCGCAAATTCGGCGGGCCGCCCAGCCGGGCAGCGCGTCGCCGGCCCTGGCGCGTACGAGCGCGATCAACGCGCCGGCCGGCAGCGACGGCACTTCCACTTCGGTGCCACCGTCCGGGCACAGCCGGGTAGCCGCCGGTGCGCCGCCGGCCGACACCCGCTCGGCGGCCACCACCCGGAGCCGGGCCGGCCCCATCCGGCCCAGCGAAAACTCCAGCACCGCGGCCGAAGCAGGGTCGATCCACTGCGCGTTGTCCAGCGCCAGCAACACCGGCCGGCCATCTCGGCCGAGCTCGGCGAGGAAATCCCGAACGGCGATCCGGACCGCCAGTCGCTCGGACACGTGAGTCAGCTCGCCGCGGCACAGCCCCACCAACACGGACCGCTGGCGGCCCGGCAACGCGGACATCGCGGCCGCCATCGCGTCGGCACCGATATCGTCGCCGCTGTCTCCGGCGAGCAGATCCGCGAGCGCGGACAGCGGCAGCAGCCGGTCCGGCTCGGACGGCTCACAATGCAGGAAAACCGCGTCCGGCTCGGCTCTGCGAACAAGGTTCGTTAATGCCCGCAGGACGGTCGTTTTTCCGATCCCGGCGGTCCCATAAAGCACTAAACCGCCAGCGGACACCCCGGACCAACACTGCTCAAGCAGTTCTGATCGCCCCGCGGGCTGTCCGGAAAACACGGGGTTAAGGCTTGTCCGTCAACATCGGGCAGGCAACGTCCGTTTGGTCGACGATGCCCACCAAAAGATTGATTGATCGGCCGGCCTGCCGGGGAAAACCACGCGATGTCCCCATTCGGTCGAGCATCAGGGATTTCCCGCTATTGTCACCACCCCGCGTAGCCGACAAATCCCCGCATCAGCCCCAAGAGTGCCGTTTGGCGTACACAGAGTGATCTTGATCGGGGTGCGCTTAGCCGCAGAATGCCTATCAAAAGGCTGTGTAGCGCCTCTCATGGCCACATAGGGACGTATAGCAGGTCGGGTAGGCAAGGGAATTACAAGGGTTTTCCCGTCTTACCCATACTCTTTGCGCTCCATAGCGTCAGGTCGCCGATGATCGTGCTGCGCAGGGAGAACGCATGACGCGAGACCACGACCGAATATTCCGACCACGAAACGTGTTGTTCGCCGGAGCCGCCGCGGTGGCTCTGGTGCTGGGTGTCGTGCAGCCGGCAGGCGCCGCACCCACTGGGCCGTCCGCGGCCAAACCAGGCACTGCCAAGCCCGCGGTGACCGCCCAGCGGCGGCACCAGCTCCAAGACCGTGTTCCGGTGCTTCGCGCTGAAGCGCACCGACACCGCGTCCGGCACCGGGATCCGGCCGCTGGCCGACCCGCCGGCCGGCTACGGCCCGGGCGACCTGCAGGCCGCGTACGGCTTGCCCGCCAACGGCGGTGCCGGCCAGACCGTCGCCATCGTCGACGCGTACGACAACCCGAACGCCGAAGCCGACCTGACGGTCTACCGCGCGCAGTACGGCCTGCCCGCGTGCACCACCGCCAACGGCTGCTTCAAGAAGGTCAACCAGCGCGGCGTGCAGGGCAGCTACCCGGCGCCGAACACCGGCTGGGCCGGCGAGATCGCGCTCGACGTGGGACATGGTGTCCGCGTCCGCGCCGCAGGCCCACATCATCCTGGTGGAGGCCGACTCGGCCAACTTCGACGACCTCGGCAGCTCGGTGAACACCGCCGTCTCGCTGGGCGCGAAGTTCGTGTCCAACAGCTACGGCACCAACTACACCAGCACCCCCGGCAGCGGTGAGGACCCGGCCGAGCTGACCTGGGACGACCAGTACTACAAGCACCCCGGTGTGGCCGTCACGGTGAGCTCCGGCGACGGTGACTACGGGGTGGCCTACCCGGCCGCTTCGCAGTACGTCACCTCCGTCGGTGGCACCGCGCTGACCAAGGACAGCAGCGCCCGCGGCTGGTCCGAGAGCGTCTGGCACAACCAGTACGGCGGGCCCGGCAGCGGCTGCTCGACCATCGAGCCCAAGCCGGCCTTCCAGCACGACACCGGTTGCGCGAACCGCGCGGTCGCGGACGTTTCCGCGGTCGCCGACCCCGCCACCGGCGTCTCGGTCTACAACACGTACGGCGACAGCGGTTGGCGGCAGTACGGCGGCACCAGCGCGTCGTCGCCGATCATCGCGGGCGTGTACGCCAGCGCCGGCCGGCACCCCGGCCGCCGGCAGCTTCCCGAACTCGCTGCCGTACGACCACACCTCAGCGCTGAACGACGTGACGTGACCCGGTCTCAACGGGACGTGCAACCCGGCGTACCTGTGCACCGCCGGCCCCGGCTACGACGGCCCGACCGGTCTCGGTACGCCCAAGGGCGTGGCCGCGTTCAGCTCCGGCCCGCACGGCGAGCTGCTCGGCACCGTCACCGACAGTGGTTCCGGCGCCCCGGTGGCCGGCGCGAAGGTGGCCGCTGGCGACCTGTCCGCCACCACCGACGCGACCGGCAAATACGACCTGTCCATCGGTGCCGGCACGTACGACCTGACCACCAGCGCTTATGGCTACACCAGCCAGACGGTGTCGGGAGTCGTGGTCGGCGACGGCGCGAAGATCACCACCAACTTCGCGCTCGCGTCAGTGCCGAAGGTCAGTCTCAGTGGCACCATCATCGACGGTTCCGGGCATGGCTGGCCCGCTCTACGCGAGCGTCGGCGTGAACGGTACGACGACCAAGGTCTCCACTGACCCGGCCACCGGCCGCTACAGCATCGACCTGCCAGCCAGCAACACGTACACCCTGCATGTCGCGTCCAACGTGCCTGGCTACGACGCGGCCGACGTGCCCGTCACGCTCGGCAGCAGCGACCTGCACAAGGACCTGACGCTGAAGGTCTCGTCGGCCTGCACCGCGCCGGGTTACACGTACACCCTGAACGGCACCAGCCAGTCGTTCGACACCACGTCGACGCCGGCCGGCTGGACGGTCGCGAACGCCACCGCCGACGGCGGCTGGGAGTTCGACGACCCGGGCAAGCGGGGCAACAAGACCGGCGGTGCCGGTGGGTTCGCGATCGTCGACTCCGACAAGCTCGGCGTCGGCAAGACCCAGAACACCACGCTGACCAGCCCGGTCTACGACCTGTCCGGCAGCACCAACCCGGTGCTGACCGCGGACACCCACTACCAGCCGTTCGGCAACTCCACCGCGGCGGTCGACGTGACCACCGACGGCGGTACGACCTGGACGAACCTCTGGCAGCGCAGCACGGTCGGCGTGCCCGGACCGGCCAAGATCGACCTGCCGGTGACCGGCGCGGCCGGTAAGAACGCCGTCCAGTTGCGATTCCACTACACCGGCTCGTTCGCGTACTACTGGGAGCTCGACAACGTGTTCGTCGGCGACCGGTCCTGTGTGCCGGTTCATGGTGGGCTCGTCGTCGGTCACGTGACGGACGGCAACACCCACGCCGGCGTCACCGGCGCGGTCGTCACCGACACGGACAAGCCGGCCGAGAACGCCACCACGGCGACGGACGCTGGCCAGGGCGACGGCTACTACTGGTTCTTCTCGTCGGCCACCGGCGCGCACAACTTCACCGCCGCCAAGGGTGGTTACACCACGGCGACGGCGAGCGTGAACGTCGGCACCGACGGCGTCACCAAGGCCGACTTCACGTTGGCCGCCGGCCAACTGAAGGTGACTCCCGCGACGATCAGCAAGACGGTCCCGTGGGGCGGCCAGGCCACCGCGAACGTGAAGATCACGAACAGCGGTAGCGCACCCGCCACGTACAAGATCGGCGAAGCGCCTGGTGGGTTCACCCAGCAGACGCCCGGCGGCAAGGGCGCGGCTGTGCACAACGTCCCGGTCAAGCCGGTCACCGGCTCGATGAAGATCGCGGCGCAGGCGGCCAAGAAGACCGCCGCGCCGAAGGACGCCAACCCGTCCGACGCGCCGTGGGCCGCGCTGGCCAACTTCCCGACGATCATCCAGGACAACCTGGCGATCGCCGGCGACGGCAAGGTCTTCTCCGAGTTCGGGTACGCCGGCAGTGACGACACCGCCGACCTCTACTCGTACGACTCGGCCAGCGGTGCCTGGACGAAGCTGGGCACCTCCCCGGCCGGCACCCGGGAAGCCCCGGCCGGCGGCTATGTCAACGGCAAGATCTACGCCTCCGGCGGTTGGGGTGCCTCTGGCGCCCCGCTCGCGGCGACCTCGATCTACGACGTGGCCAGCAACAGCTGGTCCACCGGTGCGGCCATGCCGACCCCGTACGCGGGCTCCGGTCACGCGGTCCTCGACGGCAAGATCTATGCCGTTGGTGGCTGCACGGCCGACGCTTGTGGCGTCAAGGACGTACAGGTCTACGACACCGCCGCGAACACCTGGTCGAAGGTGGCGGACTACCCGGAGGCGATCTCCTGGGTGTCCTGCGGTGGCATCAACGGCGTGCGTGCTCTACTGCGCCGGCGGCAACACCGGTGCGGCGACCACGAAGCACTCGTACGCGTACTCGCCCAGCTCCAACAGCTGGTCTCCGGTAGCGGACCTCCCGTCCGACGCCTGGGGTGCCGGTTACGCGGCGGCCAACGGCAAGCTGCTCGTCAGCGGTGGCGTCATCAACTCCAGCGCGGCGATCACCAACACCGGTTTCGCGTACGACCCGGCCGGCAACGCCTGGACCGCCCTGCCGAACTCGAACAACTCGCTCTACCGCGCCGGTAGCGCGCTCGGGTTCTACAAGGTCGGCGGCAACCCTGGCGGCTTCGGCGTCCCGCCGCAGGCCAACGCCGAGGTGCTGCCCGGGTACGACCAGGGCGGCAGCAGCGACGTGACGTGGCTGTCCGAGAGCGCCACCACCGGCACCCTTGCCCCCGGCAAGAGCGCCACGGTGACGGTCACCCTGGACGCGAGCGTCCCGGAGATCACCCAACCGGGTGTACTCACCGCCAACCTTTCGATCAGTGGCAACACCCCGTACGGCTCGACGGCCATCCCGGTGTCCTTCACCGTCAAGCCGCCGACCACCTGGGGCAAGATCACCGGCACCGTGACCACCAAGGACGCCTCCGGCGCCCTGGTCCCACTCGCCGGCGCCACCGTCGAAATCGACAGCTGGGCCACGTCGTACACGCTCAAGACCGACGCGAACGGCAACTACGGCCTCTGGCTGGACTACCGCAACAACCCGCTGACCCTGATCGTCGCGAAGGACGGCTTCCGTCCACAAACGACAACAGTGTCGATCAAGCAGGGCGCGGTGACGACCAAGAATTTCACCCTGGTCAAACCGTAGTTCCTTAATTAGGGGGAGGACCCCTTGCGCTCCTTTCATGGGAGCGTGAGGGGTCCTTTCTTTTTGTTACTGCTGTTTGCGTTGTCCCAGCGTCGAGTGCGGGACAAAACCCCACTCTCGACGTCGAGTGCGGCACAAAGTCCCGCACTCGACGAAAACCCAGCCCCTACCACGTACAAAAAAAGCACCGCGTGGACTGGGCGGAGGCAGCCCACCCAGTCCACGCGGCTTGGTACGACCCCCGGTGACAGCCAGCCCCCTCGCCCAGCTACCACCGGCCCCCTCGGGCCCGCGCTCTGATCCCGGCGCCGGCGCCTGGATCAGGGCACGTTCGTGGAGCGCACCGAACGACGACGGTCGGTGCGCTGGCCTCTACTTGTTCATCGCGACAGGTCCGTGACCAGGTCCAGGGCGGCCGGCAGCGCGTCGGGCAGGCGCTCGATCCAGGCACGGGGAGTCGCGTCGGCGATGTCCAGCCGGGTCAGCTCGCGCTGCACGGCCTGGACCATCGTGGGCAACAGGGGTGTACGGGCGACCAGCCCGAGCGCCCGTTCCACCCCTGCTGTGGCCAGTGTTTCTCCCCCGGAGAACACGGACCGTAGGCACTCCCCCAGTGCCATTCCGCGCAGCAGCCGACCCCTCTGCGGCTGCTGCCGGACACCTGTAGTCACCACGATGAGAGCGTGCGTGGTGCAGACGCGGTCGCCCGAACGGGCGGCTTCGCGGTAGATCTCGCCAAGGCGGGTACGCAGGTAGGGCAACGTCGTTAGACCCGTGCTTGGGTCTTCGACACAGATACGTCGGAACTGGGCGGCCCCCTCGTCCGCCCAGGCCAACGCGACCGTACGAATAAGCACCTCGGCGGGTGGGACGGTGGCCGCGCGTACGCCCCGGGCGGCGACCAGCAGAGCGGCGATGTCCTCGAGCGTCTCGTCGAGCCAGACGCCGGCGGCGGCGGCGCGGGCCCGGCCGAGCCGGACGCAGGCGGGTAGCAGTTGGCCGCTCGGGGAGACCAGTTGCTCGGTCACCGCGTCGACCTCGGCGCAACGCCAGTCGTCCGGCCAGGACCACCCGGCCTCCACGCTGGCTTGCCGCCAGCGCTGGCGCAACCGGTCCACCGGGTCGACAGCGATCGCCTCGCCCGCCGGGGCGGAGGTCCGCTGCGCCACCCGGGGTACCAGTGACAGCGCGTCTACGGCAGCGACTGCATCCACCACTTCGGGTTCTCCCGCCTCTTTGGTCGCCGGTCGTGTCGAGGTTCTGACCAGCGAGTTCGTGATGTAGACGGGAGCGTGTGCAAGTCATGACGCGATTTGGCCGTACTCTTTTCCCCGACTCTCCTGCGCAATCCGAGAGCAATGCCCGAAATGTAACGATGGGGGGGTTGTTTCGAGCAGATGTCTGGCGGCAACGGCGCGGCCGACGGAAGCGGCGACCGGCTGGATTCAGGACAGGCTCCGGCGGGTCCCAGCGACGCGGAGCTGATCACGGCTGCTGCCCGGGCCGGCGACACCGGAGCCTTCGAGACGCTCTACCGCCGGCACTCCGAGGCGGCCCAGCGGTACGCGATGAGCCTGACCCACAACCCGGCGGACCGTGACGACCTGGTGTCCGAGGCCTTCGCCAAGGTGCTGTCGACGCTGCGCAACGGCGGCGGCCCGGACCTCGCCTTCCGCTCTTATCTGCTGTCCGCCGTACGAAACACCTTCTACGACCGGACCCGGCGCGACCGCCGGCTTGAGGTCACTGACGACATGGAGCGGCACGACCGCGGGGTCGCCTTCACGGATACCGTCGTCGAGGGCCTGGAACGTACGCTCGCGGCCCGCGCTTTCGCCACCCTGCCCGAGCGCTGGCAAATGGTCCTCTGGCACACCGAAGTCGAGGGCGACTCGCCCGCCGAGGTGGCGCCGCTGCTTGGCCTGACCCCCAACGGCGTCGCCGCGCTGGCGTACCGCGCCCGCGAGCGGCTCCGCCAGGCGTACCTGTCAGTCCATGTCGCGGACGCGCCACAGACCACCGTGGTGGCTGGCTCAACGTGCGGTTGGACCGCCGAGCGGCTGGGCGCGCGCGTACGCGGCGGCCTCAGCAACCGCGAGGCGACCAAGATCGACGCGCACCTGCACGACTGCGCCCAGTGCAAGCTGCTGTACGCGGAACTGGGCGAGCTGAACTCCAGCCTGCGCAACGTCCTGGGCCCGCTCATCCTGGGCACCGCGATCGCCGGCTATTTCGTCAAGCCGGCGGCCATCCTGGCCGGCGCCAGCACCGGTCTCGCCGGAATGTGGCACTGGGTCCTCCTGCTGCTCGGCCGGATCAAGGACTTCTTCAAGCAACCGTCCGGGATCGCCACCGGCGTCGGCGCTGTAGTCGTCGTGGTGGCGGTCGTCGCGGCCGCGTTCGCGCTGACCAGCGGCCAGCCCAAGCCCAAACCGCCGACCGCGGCGGCGCCGAACAAACCAAACCGCCGCCCCGCCCGGCGGCGGCGCTGGTGGCGCGCCCGCGCCCCCGCGCCCCGCCGCCGGCCGCGCCCAACCAGCCGAACAAGCCGCCCAACAACCAGCCGGCCAGCAGCGCGCAGCCGGCCAGCCAGCCAGCGCCCGCGAGCGCGGTGCCGACCCCGCCGGCCAGCCCGATCGCCAAGCCGACGCTCGGCGTCTCCACGGTCGGGCCGCTGGCGGCCGGCCGGCCCGGCGTGATCAAGGCCGTCGTCGCGTCTCCTGGCAACGGCAGCCGCGGCAACAGCATCCTCATCGAGCCGGCCGCGGTCCCAGCCGTACGGCCGGCCATCGGGCCGCTGGCCAAACCCGCCTTGCTCACGCTGACTCTCGGCAGCGTGCTGACGATCACCAGCGCGGACGGCGCGGACGGCTGGACCTGCCAGGTCGGCGGCCAGACGTGTACGCACGCGGAGCTGGCCAGCGGGCGTACGACCATCGCCTACATTCGGGTGAAGGTGGCCAGCGACGCGTCCGGGTCGATCCCGGTGACCGTCTCCGGCGGCGGCGCCGGCGCGTCCAGCGCGACGACCACGCTGCCCCACCCCGACCCATCAGGACTGGGGCACCCTCTTCGCCGCCACCGGCCGGACCCGGCTTGCCGTCACCGGCAACGCACTTATGAGCTGCGCGCCGCTGGACTACGGCTGCGCCGCGGCCCGCAAGCGGGCCCCAAACAACACCGGGATCGACAACGACCGGCGGATGGTGCCGTACGACACGGACCACGACCCGACCACCAAGGCGTCCTCCACATCCCGCCTCGAAGGCTCTGGGCAGGTCCTCTACGCCGGTCTGTTCTGGTCGTCGTGGGCACGGCCCGGCGGCAACGTGCCGGCCGCCCAGGTGACCGGCCCGAGCGGCCGGCGCCTCGCCATCACCCCCGACCTCGTGGACGGCCAGGCGGGCCCGAGCGCCTTCCAGGCGTACGCGGATGTCACCAACACGGTCCGGTCCGGCGGCTTCGGCAACTGGACGGTCGGCTGGCGGACCGCGCCGCAGTCGTCGCTCGGCGGGTACGCCGGGTGGGCGCTGATCGTGGTCACCAGCGACGCCACCGCGCCGAACGGCCAGGTCGCGGTCTTCGACACGAACATCGGCCTCGGCACCGGCGGCCACCGCTCGGCCACCATCGACCTGCCGTTGGACATGACCGGCTCCGCCAGCCAGGTCGGCGTGGTGGGCTGGGAAGGCGATCCGGGCCTGACCGGCGACCGGCTGACCATCAACGGCCACTCACTGTCGCCATCGGACACCCGCTGCAGCGCCAACGACGCCTTCTGCAGCCACGCTGACGGCGCCGTGGAGGCGTCCAGCGGCAGGAACTGGAACACCTTCGGCACAGACGCCTGGACGGCCAGCGGCGGGCGGCTCAGCCGTACGTCGGACCTGGTCGGCCGATCCTCGGCGGACGCGGTCACGCTCGGCGCCTTCGCCGTCCTCAACCGGAGCTAGTCGTCGGTGGGTGACAAATCGGCCGACCTTGCCGGCGTGCGGCCAGTGGCTGTTCCGTACGCTGGGCGGATGTCACTTGTCCGCAGCCTGATCCAGCGCTGGCGCCGGCTCATTGGCGAGATGACCGCCTTCGGGATCATCGGCGTGATCAACACCGGTGTCCAGTACGCCGGAGTGAACTTCTTCCACCTGGCACTCGGCCTCAACGTGCTGATCGCCAACGTGCTGGCCACCGTCATCTCGGCCACCAGCTCGTACTTCATGAACCGGCACTGGACCTTCCGGCACCGCTCGCGCAGCAGCCTGCACCGCGAATACATCCTGTTCTTCATCTTCAACGGGATCGGGCTGGCCATCTCGTCCGCGGTGCTCTGGCTGTTCACGTATCCGCTGCACCTGACCAGCGCGCTCTGGGTCAACGTGGCGATCACCATCGGCCTGGTGCTGGGCACTCTGTTCCGGTTCTTCACGTACAGCAAATGGGTCTTCAAGCACCCAGATGACGCTTTGTACGAGCAGGACGACGAACCCACGGCGGCGACCGAGGTCGTACCGGACAAAACGGAGAGCCGCCAGTAACAGCCGAGCCGCCGCTCGACGGCGTGCACCCGGTCCGTATCCTCGATCGGGTGAATCTCGTACGCAGTCTTTATGACCGCTGGCAGCGTCGCCTACACGAGGTAACCGCATTCGGTGTCATCGGCGGCATCAACTTCGTTCTCGACGTGCTGCTGTTCAACTTGTTCTATATCAAGTTCGGCATCCCACTGCTGACCGCACGTGGCTGCGCGACGGCGATTTCGGCCACCAGCTCATACTTCATGAACCGGCACTGGGCTTTCCGGCACCGGAGGAGGACACCGGGCGGCGGCGGGAAATCCTGCTGTTTTTCGCCTTCAGCGTGGCCGGACTGCTGATCCAGTGGGGAATCCTGGGGATCTTCAAGTTCGGATTGGGCCTGGACAACGTCTTCTGGGCGAACGTCGGCAACATCATGGGCGTGGCGGTCGCCATGTTCTTCCGGTTCTGGGCGTTCAGCAAGTTTGTTTTTCATGGCATCCAAGGAAGACAAACTGGCCGAAGAAAAAGAACCCACCCCGGTTTAGTAAAGAATTCCCGGCCTTGTTTTTCCGCTAAACCTCATTGGTCGGCCGCTTTTCCAGCTGCGGTAGCCCCGGCAGGTAAATCGCGAAGGTGGCCGGCTTCGGCCGGACCAGCTCCAACCGGCCGGAGTCCGCCTCCACCAGCGCACGGGCCAGCGGCAGGCCGAGCCCGGTGCCACCACGGCCGGACACCCCGCGGGCGAAGACCGAACCGATCAGCAGATCCGAGACACCCGGGCCTTCGTCGGTGACCTCCACGACGACGTGCTCGCCATGCCGGTACGCCTGCACGTCGACTGTGCCGGCGCCATGCGTCATCGCGTTCTCCACCAGCACCCCAATGGCCTGCTGCAGGTGGCCGGGAGTGGCGTGCGCACGCAGCCCGGGCGCCGGCAGGATGCGCAGCTTGCGCTTGCGGCTCAGGATGGACAGCTGCGGGGCCCACTTCGTCGTACACGTTGTCCAGTTGCTCGGCCACGTCCACCGGGATCGCCGACCGGGCCCGCTCGTTCCGGGCCTGCTCCAGCAGGTCGTCGATGACCGAGACCATCCGGTCGACCTGCTCCAGCGCCGCCTCGGCCTCGCGGCTCGCGTTCGGATCGGTGGAGGCACCGACCTCCTCCAGCCGCATCGACAGCGCGGTCAGCCGGGACCGCAACTGGTGCGACACGTCACCGGCGAACTCGCGCTCACGGCGTACCAGGTCAGCCAGCCGCAGCGCGGCCCCATCCAGCACTCTCGCCACGTCGTCCAACTCCGCGATGCCGTAGCGCTGGCCGGACGGCCGGAGGTCACCCTCGCCGAACCGGCTGGCGTCGTCGGCCAACCGGGACAGCGGGGTGGTCAGCCGAGTGGAGACCCGGCCGGCCAGCAGCACCGCCACCCCGATCGCCAACGCCGCCGCGATCACCACGATCGCGGCGGTCTCGATCCGGTCGCGGGCGTAGTCCGCGAGCGAGTGCTGGACAGTGAGGCTGGCACCGCCGCCGATGTTCACCGTCGTCTGCAGCGTCGAGCCGGTCGGGCGTACGCCAGTGGCGACCGTCTGGCCGTTGGACAGCGTCACCGACACATACGCGTTGTCGTCCACGATGGCATCGAGCTTGGCCGCGGTCAGCGACCGGTCGGCCACGAATGGCTCGACGTCCAGCGCGTACTTCAGGCCGTCGTGGTTCACCGTGACCTGCGCCGAGCTGCCGATCTGGTTCTGCGTGATCACCAGCAGGGGGACGCCAAGAATGCCGATCGCGACCAGCGCGACCAGCAGGGTGGCCACGACGATCCGCCGACGCACGAGTGCCCTTTTTGTTCCTGGAGGTGAGGTCTGGCCGCTACTTCTCGGTGTCCCGCTCGAACCGGAAGCCGACCCCACGGACCGTCACCAGTCGGCGTGGGGCGCTCGCGTCGTCGCCAATCTTGCGGCGCAGCCAGGACACGTGCATGTCCATGGTCTTGGAGGAGGCCGCACCGGCATCGCCCCAGACCTGCTCCGCCACCGTCTCCCGGCCGACCACCTCGCCGGCGTGCTCCAGCAGCAGCTGCAGCAGCGCGAACTCCTTGTTGGTGAGGTGAACTTCCTCGCCATCAACGTACGCGCGGCGAGACGCGACATCGACTCGTACGCCGCGCGGCGGCCAGCTCACCAGCGGCCGAGCGGCGCAGCAGGGCCCGTACCCGCGCGAGCAGCTCAGCCAGCCGGAACGGCTTGCCGACATAGTCGTCCGCGCCAGCGTCCAGGCCCACCACGTAGTCGACCTCGTCGCGGCGGGCGGTCAGCATCAGGACCGGGAGAGTGGAACGCGCGCTACGCAGCCGCCGGCAGACCTCCAGCCCGTCCATCTCGGGCAGCCCGAGATCCAGGACGAGCAGGTTGGCGACCCCGGACAGTGCGCTCTGCAGAGTGGACGGCCCATCGGACCGGACGATGACGTCATGGCCTTCCCGCTCAAGTGCGCGGGAGAGCGGCTGGGCGATGGCGGCGTCATCTTCCGCCAGCAGGACGGTGGACACGGTCACACCCTACATTCGTTCGTGATCATTTGCGTCTCCGCAGATCATTCGGGTTGGTCGAGCTTTACCACGGGTGAGCTCGGACGAAAATTCCCAAAGTCCGGAATATCATCGTCGAATTCCTCTTCATCCTCCTCTTCGGCGGCTCTTTTCTCTTCTTCTTCCATCAATTCATAAAGAATTGTTTGCACATCGCGAGCTCTGGGCAGGTCCACCAGGGTGAGCTGGCCGCTCTCGCCGTCCTCAGTGCCAGCTCGTACGACCAACGTCCCACACCGCAGCATCCGCCCGAGGATCGAACTCGCATAGGCCACGTCCGTGATGTCGGCCAGCGGCAGCTCCCACCGATGGCGCTTGAACAGCCCCACCCGGACAATGATGCGCTCGCTGGTGAACACCACATGCGTGGTCAACCACCGCACCACCCGGCGCCCGCTGAACCACCCAATGAACGCGATCGCCGCCAGCGCTATAAGGACCTGCAACGACGGGTAGCGCAGCGCCCCGATCCCGTACGACGCCACCCCCACCGTCGCCAGCAGCACCAGCACCGCCGGCGTCAACGTCTTCCAATGCGGGTGAAGATGCAGGACGACCCGCTCGTCCTCAACCAGCAGCCGCTCCGGAAACCGCACAGGTCGACGCTAGCGACCCCAGCCCCCACACCCCAAGCGAGGGTGACGTTTCGGGGCCGGAATGCCCCATTTTGTCACCCCGCAACGTCATCCTCGCGAAGGCCGCACGTGCGTGACGTCTCCCGCCGAAACCGCCGTGAGCGCGCCACCGTCTCCCCGCACCACCAGGCGCCCATCCTCGTCAACATCGACGCCTTCGCCCACCAGCTCCCGGCCGTTGGGCAACTCCACCCGCACCCGCTGCCCGACGGTCTGGCAGAACTCCTGGTACGCCGACCGCAGCCCGCTCTCGTCCGGATCGCCACCCGCGTCCCGCCATCGTTCGTAGTCAGTGGCGATCTGGCGCAGCAGCGCCCGCAGCAACGTGTCCCGATCGGTGTTGGCGGCGCCAGCCAGCCGCAGCGAGGTGGCCGGCAGTCCCGTACGTACGGGCAGCTCATCGGCCGTGTTCGTGACGTTCAGCCCGATCCCCAGCACCACCGCGGCCTCGTCGCCAGTGCCGATCACCTCGGCCAGAATGCCCGCCACCTTCCCGAAACCGGGCCCGTCCGGCTCACCGGCCAGCAGGTCGTTCGGCCATTTCAGCGCCATCGCAACCTCGGCGACCCGGCCGATCGCGCGGGCCGCCGCGACCCCGGCCAGCAGCGAGAGCCAGCCCCACCGGGTGACCGGCACCGGCGCCGGGCGCAGCAACATCGAAACGCTGATGCCGGCCCGCGGCGGGCTCACCCAGCTACGGTCCCGCCGGCCGCGGCCGGCGCCCTGGAAGTCGGCGGTGATCACCAACCCCTCCGGGGCGCCTTTCCCCCGCGCGCGGCGGCCACATCCGCGTTCGTCGAGCCGGTCTCGCCGACTACCCGTACGTCCGTCCACAGTGGACTGCCAGGGCCGGTGGTACGGGTCAGCGCGCGGCCCAACCCGGTCTCGGACAGCGGCGGCCGGTCAAGATTCGCGTACAAGCTCACCCCGCAACCCTGCCACCCAGCCCTCGTGGCGGTCAGACCGCCGCCGTACCCACCTACGACAGCCCTCACCGTGCGTACGCGCTCCCTGTCTGGGCTGAGCGTCGGAGTGGCCCTCGCCGAAATGGGGTGTGGCGAAGGTCGCTGCCGGTGGCCGGCCAGGGCAGCGGTCAGCAACTAGTGTGACGGGTGCGTCTTTATGCCCGGTGTACGTGACCGGCAGGCAAGCCTTGGAGGGTGTTTGTGAGCGCTGAACAGGTGGCCGAAGGCCCGGCGGACGCGGTCGGGGCGGACCAGGTGCCAGCCGGGATCGACATCCACACGACCGCCGGCAAGCTGGCCGACCTGAAGCTGCGCGACGACGACGCTGTGCACGCGGGGTCCGCTCGCGGTGTCGAGAGAAGCAGCACAAACGCGGCAAGCAGACCGCTCGCGAACGGGTCGAGGCGCTGCTGGACGAGGGCTCGTTCGTCGAGTTGGACGCGCTCGCGCGACACCGCTCGACGGCGTTCGGGATGTCCGGCGAGCGGCCGTACGGCGACGGCGTGGTGACCGGCTACGGCACCGTCGACGGGCGGCCGGTCTGCGTGTTCGCGCAGGACTTCACGGTCTTTGGCGGCAGCCTCGGCGAGGTCTTCGGCGAGAAGATCGTCAAGGTGATGGACCTGGCCGCCAAGACCGGCTGCCCGGTGATCGGCATCAACGACTCCGGCGGCGCCCGCATCCAGGAAGGTGTCGTCTCGCTCGGTCTTTATGGCGAGATCTTCTTCCGAAACGTACGCGCCTCCGGGGTCATCCCGCAGATCTCGCTGATCATGGGCCCGTGCGCCGGCGGCGCGGTCTCTACTCGCCGGCGATCACCGACTTCACCGTGATGGTCGACAAGACCTCGCACATGTTCATCACCGGCCCGGACGTGATCAAGACGGTCACCGGGGAGGACGTGGAGTTCGAGGAACTCGGCGCGCGCGCGCGCACACACAACAGCAAGTCCGGCGTCGCGCACCACATGGCGCCGGACGAGGCCGAGGCCATCGACTTCGTCAAGCAGTTGCTCGGCTTCCTTCCCAGCAACAACCTGGACGAGCCACCGTCGTACGAGGTCGACTCCGACCTGGCGGTCACCGACGAGGACCTCGAGCTGGACACGCTGCTCCCGGACTCGTCCAACCAGCCGTACGACATGCACATCGTCATCGAGCACATCCTCGACGACGGCGACTTCCTGGAGATCCATCCGCTGTTCGCGCCGAACATCCTCTGCGGCTTCGGCCGAGTCGACGGTCGTTCGGTGGGGGTGGTCGCCAACCAGCCCACCCAGATGGCCGGCACGCTGGACATTGACGCATCCGAAAAGGCAGCGCGGTTTGTCCGTACGTGCGACGCCTTCAACATCCCGGTCCTCACTTTCGTGGACGTGCCCGGCTTCCTGCCCGGCACCGACCAGGAATGGAACGGCATCATCCGGCGCGGCGCGAAGCTCATCTACGCGTACGCGGAAGCCACCGTCCCGAAGGTCACCGTCATCACCCGCAAGGCGTATGGCGGCGCGTACGACGTGATGGGCTCCAAGCACCTGGGCGCGGACATGAACTTCGCGTGGCCGACCGCGCAGATCGCCGTGATGGGCGCGCAGGGCGCGGTCAACATCCTCTACCGCTCGGAACTGCGCGAGGCCGGTCAGCCGGATGAGCTGCGGACCCAGCTGGTCACCGAATACGAGGACCACCTGGCCAACCCGTACATCGCCGCCGAGCGCGGCTACGTCGACGCGGTCATCCCGCCGAGCACCACTCGAGGCACGGTGATCAAGGCTTTGCGGTCGCTGCGCGCGGAAAACGCGAGACGCTGCCGCCCAAGAAGCACGGGAACATCCCGCTGTGAGCCGGCCCCTGCTGCGGATCGTACGAGGCGAGCCGACCGCCGAGGAGGTGGCCGCGGTGACCGCGGTGGTGGCCGCCCTGTCGGTCTCCCGGCCGCCGGCACCGTCGCGCCAGCGTCCTTTGTGGACGGACCGGACGGGGTTGTTGCACGCTCCGGCGATGCCGGGGAAAGACCGCTGGCGTGCGTCCGGCCTCCCTGGCTGAGAATTTGCCGATGCATAATGTCAATTTTGCCGGAATCCCGACAGAACCGGTTCAGGACCGACTACCGTCAACAGGTGTGACGACCGTGCCGCCCCTCCTGATTCTCGCCTCCGCATCGCCAGCCCGGCTGACCACCCTGCGCAATGCCGGGATGGCGCCACAAGTCAGGATTTCCGGTGTCGACGAGGACGAAGTCGCCGCTTCGCTGGATAATCCGACCCCGCCCGAACTGTGCCTCGCACTGGCCACCGCGAAGGGCCGAAGCGGTCGCGTCCACTGTGGACAGTGGCTTGGTGGTGGGCTGCGACTCGATGTTGGAGTTGGCGGGCAAGGCTTACGGTAAACCAAAAACCGCCGAAGTGGCCCGCGCCCGCTGGGCCCAGATGGCCGGAAATGCCGGCTTGCTGCACACCGGCCACTGCGTGATCGACGTGGCCACCGGCAAATCAAGCGCGGACACCGCGACCACCGCGGTCCGGTTTGGTACGCCCACCGAACAGGAACTGGAGGCGTACGTTTCCAGCGGCGAGCCGCTCGCGGTGGCCGGCGCTTTCACCATCGACGGGCTCGGCGCGATCTTCATCGAAGGCATCGACGGCGACCCGCACAACGTGGTCGGAATTTCGTTGCCCTTGTTGCGCCGACTGTTGCACGACCTGGGCGTGCCGATCACCGATCTCTGGCAATTGCCCGACTGAGCCGACTGTTATCAAGGATAAGAGCAACGAAAATCGGTTGCCCGTTTCCGTACCGTACCAATGATGAGTACAAATGAGGAACGGATGCGGCGGAACCAGCACGCCTGGAATCTGCGCACCGCCGCCCACCTGGAGTCCGATTTCTACGACGTGGCCTCCTTCAAGGCCGGCGGCAGCTCGCTGCGCCCACTGGAGCTGGCGGAGTTGGGAGACGTACGGGGAAAATCGCTGCTCCATCTGATGTGCCATTTCGGGATGGACACGCTGTCCTGGGCACGAATGGGCGCGGAGGTGACCGGCGCGGACTTCTCACCGGACGGACGCGATCGCGAAGGCCCGCGAGCTTGCCGCCGAGGTCGGCGTCGACGCGACTTTCGTGTGTGCGAACGTCTACGACCTGCCTGAGGTGCTGGAGGGCACGTACGACATCGTGGTGATGACGTACGGCGTCCTCTACTGGCTGCCGGACCTGGTCGCCTTGGGCCGGGTGGTGGCGCGGTTCCTGAAGCCGGGCGGGATTTTCTCCGTGATCGAGTCGCATCCGATGAACGGTGTCGCCAGCTGGGGTTGACGACCACCTGGAGGTCACCGGCCGCTATTTCCGCGAAGGCCGCGGCGAGTACGAGGTCACCGAGACGTATGCGGACAGTCGACCGCTGCCGCCGCACCCGGAGTCGACCTGGCCCTTCACCGTCGGCGAGCTGGTGACCGCGCTGGCCACCGCGGGCCTGCGGGTCACCCGCGTGCGCGAGCTGCCGGTGGACGTACGCCAGCGCAACCCCGAACTCGTCCAGGACCAGGACGGCTTCTGGCGCCTCCCCGGCGACCCACTCCCCCTGATGCTCACCCTCACCGCCACCATCCCCTAAATCTCAGTAGGAGTGTGGTTAGCGGAGGATGTCGACGAGGATGTCGGTGAGCAGTGCCGCCTGGGTGCCGGTCGGGTCCAGGTCGGGGTCGAAGATGGTGATTTCCAGGCCGGCCGCGCCGGGCAGGGTGAGCAGGCCGCGGACCAGGTCGGTGAGCTGTCGGCGGTCGAGGCCGCCCGGAGTAGGCGTGTCGACGGCGCCGAGCACCGAGGGGTCGAGGATGTCGGCGTCAATGTGCAGCCAGAAGCCGTCGAGGTCAGGGCGTACGAGCACCTCGGCCGCGGCGGCGAGAGTGGCATCGGTGCCGTCGGCGATGATATGCGCGCTCGTACGCATCCGGATGCCGGTCTCGACGAAATCGCGCAGATCGTCCTCGTCACGGGCGCCGAGCTGGACAACGTCCTCATCCCGTACGTACGGCTTCAGACCGTCGATGTCCACCAGGTAGCCATCGCCGCGGCCGGTCACCAGCGCCAGGTCCTCGCCGGCCGCCGAGCCCACATACGGCGAGTTGGCCGGCTCACGGAAATCCGTGTGGGCGTCCACATATGCCAGCCCAAAGCGGCCGTCCCGGCGCAGCGCCAGCATCGGTCCGAGCAGGATCGAGCAGTCACCACCGAGCACCACCGGGAAGTCGCCGGCCCGCCGGACCACGGCCAGCCGATCGGCGAGTTTCCTCGCGTAGTCACGATCGCGGGCCCGTTGCGGACGCCGTCGCCAGGCTTCCAGGTGGCCACATAGCGCGGCGGGACGACCGCGCCCGCGTCCTTCGCGCCGAGCCGCTCCAGCAGCCCCGCGTCCCGCAGGGCCCATGGCGCCTTGTACGTCCCGGGCACCACGTCCCGCGCCGGCGGCCGAAGCCCGAGATTCGACGGCGCGTCGACGAGACTCAACCGCTTGTCACGAGTTAAAGTGTTCATAGCCCTGACGATAGCAGAGGAGACGCCCAGATGCGCTCGGATGACGCCCGCCCGTACGCGGAGACCGGGCTGGTCGCGCTCGACCTGGCGAACACCTGGGATGAGTACTTCGAAGATCCCGAGCGACTACCCGACGAGGCCGCGTTGCGGCGGTTCTGCGCGGAACTCTCGGAGGACTATGCGCCCGGCTCACTGGCGGCCGTACTCGCGCTGCGAGCGCAACTCCGCGAGACGGTGACCGGGGAAGCGGCTGCTCGTACGCGTGCGTTGGCAGATTTTGCCTCGCGCTTACCGATAAAGCCAGTCGTCGGCACATCTTCGGGCGTCCCAACGCTGAGACTCGTGGCTGAGGCTCCTGATTTGGCTCCGCGGCTGGGCGTACGCGCTGTCGGGGAGCTTATGGACCTCGCCGCGGCCGGCAAGTGGGAGCGCATTCATCATTGCGCCGCTTCGCCGTGCCGGGACGTGTTCGTCGACGAAAGCCGGCCGGGACGCCGCCAGTTCTGCTCGACCACCTGCGCCAATCGCGTACACGCGTCCACCTCCCGAGCCCGCCGGAGCGGTTAGGTCATTCAAGGAGGTGCGGCTTCCAAGCGCGATCGCTTGCACCTGCGGGCGTTGTGGCACCTTGTAGCACACAGGCGTGTGCTCAGCTCATGGCTTCGGGTTCACGTGAGATCACGCAACGCGAACTCAGGAACGAGTCGGGCGCAATCATGCGCGCGGTGGAAGGCGGCAAGTCTTTCACCGTCACTCGGAACGGAACGCCGATCGGACAGTTGATCCCGCTGCAGCGGCGGGTTTTCGTCGGTCGCGACGAAGTGCTCGCCGCGTTTGCTGATGCACCGTTCGTCGACGCCGACCAGTTCCGGGCAGACCTCGACGCCGCGGTTGACCAGGATCTGCCCGACCGTGATTGGTAGCCGCGGTCTGATCGATACGAACATCGTCATCCACCTCCCCAGACTCAAGCCAGCGGAGCTACCTGCCGAACTCGTGATCAGCGCAGTGACCCTGGCCGAACTGTCCGCAGGGCCGCATCACGCTCTCGACCCGATAGAACGGGCGCGTCGCGTCAACATCCTTCAGCGCGCCGAGTCGACCTTCCATCCGCTCCCCTTTGACGGACCAGCAGCCCGAGCCTTTGGTCAGGTCTGCGCTGCCGAACTCACAGCCGGCCGCAAACCGCCCCGTCGCATAGCCGACTTGATGATTGCCTCCATTGCCTTGGCGAATCGACTGCCCCTCTACACCACAAATGCGGATGACTTTTCCGCGCTCACCGACCTGATCGAGATCGTCGCGATCAGCCGACCAAACTAGAACTCGAGCGCTAACGCGGCTGCAGGGACGCGACGATCGGCGCCAGATAGAGCTCGGCGATGCGACGGCGGCCGGATGGGGAGTCGATCGGCAGAACCGTGTCGCGGGTGAGGACAAGCGACAGCACGTTGCGGGCGATCAGCTCGGCCACGCCCTCCACGTCCTCGTCCGGCAAGGCCAACCGGCCAGCGGCGATCTCGGCCCGGATGTGGCCGGCGATCCAGCCGCGGGCGGCGGCCAGCACATCGCCGGCTTTCACCGTCAACAGAGGCAAAATCAGCTCAGGCTCGGTGCGTAACAGCCGGTTGAGGACCTTGTGGCCGCGGAGGAATTCGAGGCAGAACACCAAACCCTCGACCAGTTTGGCGTCCGGGGTCGACTGGGCGGCGAGGACGGCGTCGACCTTGGTCAGGAAGCGCCGCAACTCGCGCATCAACAGCGCATTCAGCAGTAAGTCTTTTTTGGGAAAGTAACGGTAAACAGTGACCCGCGAGACGCCGACCCGGCGGGCGACCTCGTCGATCGTGAAACGCCGGAGGCCAAAGTCCTCGGCTTGCTCGAAAGCCGCGCCGAGGATCCGCTCGGCGGTCGCGTCGTCCGGCAGCTCGGCGGCCAACGCCTGCTGGAGCAGGTCCTGTTTCGTGCCGCGAACGCGCATTCACCCAGCGTACGCGCTGACAACTGAACTCAGAGTGTTACATGTGTTTCGGTGGTTCGGATGGCTCGTACGAGCGTCTCGCGAGCCACCGCCAGCTCGTCGGCCCGCTGGTCCAGCTGCTCAAGCTGGCTGCGCATCCGGTCGAGTACACCTGGGCACGCGGCCAGCGATCCGTCCTCGCGGGCACACGGGATGATGTGCCGGATCACCCGAGTCGGCAGGCCGGCCGCGAGCAACGACCGGATCTGCCCGACCACGCGCTCAGCATCGTCGGCGTAGTCGCGATAGCCGTTGGCGAGCCGATCCGAGGACAGCAGCCCCACCCGCTCGTAATAGCGCAACAAACGCTCACTGGTGTTCGTACGCCGAGCCAGCTCACCGATCAGCACCTGATGCTCCCCCCGTTCGCTTGACCTTCCCACCAGGTCAAGGCGCGACGGTGGTGCCGCATTCCACGAGCGCGACACGTCGTACGCGCGCGGAACATTCGCGCAGCTCAGCGGCTTTACATATTGACGAAGTTTGTTACATGCGTTTCACTGGTGAGTATGACGAAGGTCGCAGATCGGGAAAACCACCGCCCAACGGCTGCTGACCGGTTCGGTCCGCCGCTCGTACGACCCGGACATCGACATCGACTGGGACGCACCGCTGGTCGAGGGCAAGTATTTCGCGCCACCAGCGACGCTCACGCTCTACGCGACGCCGCTCTGGGACCGGTTGACCGAAGAGCAACGCATCGAGCTTTCCCGCCAACAGACCGTCAACGCGGTCAGTGTGGCATCTGGTTCGAGAACATCCTCAACCAGTTGCTGCTGCGGATGACGTACGAACAGGATCCGACCAAGCGGCACGTGCACTACGCGCTGACCGAGTTGGCCGACGAGTGCCGGCACATGACGATGTTCGGGCGGCTCATTGAGGCGCTCGGCGAGCGACCGTACAAACAGGGTTTCGTGCTGCACAACCTCGGGCGCGTCCTGCCGCTGGTCCTGCGCGGGCCGTCGGTGTGGGTGGCAGCGCTGATCGGCGAGGAGATCTTCGACTCGATCCAGCGCGCCACCATGCACGACGAACGGTTGCAGCCGCTCGTACGCCAGGTGATGAGCATCCACGTGATCGAGGAGGCCCGGCACATCAGGTACGCGCGCGAAGACACCGTCCGGCGGCTGGAGCGCTCGCCTTGGTGGGTTCGTGAGCTGTCTCGCCTGGTCGTGGGCGCCGGCGCGCTCCTGCTGCAGACCGTGCTGGCGCGGCCGGAGATGTACAAGCGGGCTGGTCTGGACGTACGCGAGGCCCGCAAGGCCGCCCGCACCAACGCGCATGCCCGGCAGTTCCGGGCCGAGGGTTTCGAGCGTTTGCGGAGTTTTCTCGCCGAGCAGGGCCTGATCGGCGGCCCGACGCGGGTCTTCTGGCACCTCGCGCACGTACACCCCGACGGCACCGAAGTACGGCTCCTGGGGCCGTCCACCTAGACAGTGGCGCGGCCGCACCTGGGCTCCTACGGTGGTTTTATGGATGCTGGTGGGTGGGCACGCGGTCGACGCGATTTCCGGGCGTACGCTCGAATCCTTGAATCCGTACATCGGCGTGCCCTGGTCCGTCGCGCCGGACCCGAGGCCGTCAACTCGGCGAGTGCTCAAGAATCACTTGAGTCACAGGGATAACTGGCGGGTTCGAATAGCGAGACGCCAATCCCGAAATGTGGGACGAAGTCCGGTCGGCCGCACTCCGTGGTGACCAATGGGACCCCTGAGGTCAACTTTCACCGCCAGTAACCGGATTCTGCGAATACCGCCGCCACCTATGTCCGATTGTAACGATGTTGCCCAACCTGGCGCCCCAAAATCGGCAACAACGTCACGATCGGACATACCCCCACCCAGTACCCGGCCACCCACAGTCAAAGCCGCACCCCACCCGTCGACCCCGTTCTTCCTTGAGGCTCCGCCCGAAGGGCACCCCACCCACCCACTGCACAATCGGAATCCGATTGCGCAGCTCTACACAGGGTGCGGCGCGAAACTGTCGTACCCCTCCGGCAGATTTGCCCCCACCCAGTGACGGGTGGGGGGCGGGTTCGAGGACCAATGTTCAACTAAAAATTAAAGTCCACCTCTCAACCCACCCCCCGCCCGTTCAAAGGGAGGGGGGAAAGAAAAACAGACACCTACGACAATTTCGCGCCGCATGGCGATCTGGGGCGATCGGTGCGCTGAGGGCAACGGGAACAACCGCGACCGATATGGAGGTTGGCCCGAGGAAGGCATCACACCGAGCTGGAGGTACGAGAAGATGGTTGCTGACCTGGGCCGGATCGGACTGTGGAGGGGAAGCTTCCTGCTGGGCGATGACCCGGCCGCGCTCGCCGAGACCGTGGCCGAGTTGGACGAGTTGGGTTACGGCTCGTTCTGGCTGGGCACCGCGAAGGGTGATTTGGAGCAGTCCGAGGCGATCCTGGACGCGACCAAGAAAATGGTGGTGGCGACCGGGATCGTGAACGTCTGGACCGAGCCGGTCGAGACGGCCGCGGCCGCCTACCACCGGGTGGTCGCGAAGCACCCCGGTCGGCTGTTGCTGGGCATCGGCGCTGGTCACCGCGAGATGACCCAGGTTTACCAGAAGCCATACGACGCGCTGGTGAACTACCTCGACGCACTTGACGCGGCGAAGGTGCCGCTGGAGGACGTGGCGCTGGCCGCGCTCGGGCCGCGGGTCACCAAGCTGGCCGGCGAGCGTACGCGTGGATCGCACCCCTATTTCACCACGCCCGAGCACACCGCCCAGGCCCGCGAGATCCTCGGCACCGGGCCGCTGCTGGCTCCCGAGCAGAAGGTCATCCTGGACACGAACCCGGAGACGGCTCGCGCGCAGGCCCGCCAGACGCTGGGCTTCTATCTGGGCCTCGCAAACTACCGGAACAGCTTCCTGCGGCTCGGTTTCACTGAGGACGAGCTGGCTGACGGCGGCAACGACCGGCTCGTGGACGCCACCATCGCGTGGGGTGACGTGGAGACGGTTGGCCGGCGGATCACGGAGCACCTCGACGCCGGCGCCGACACCGTGGGCATCCAGGTCCTCACCGAAGGCACCGCACTGCCCATCAAGGAGTGGCGTGACCTCGCCGCACTGATCGGCTAAGTCTCTGCTTGTCCCGGGGCAGGGTCACATGGCGCACGGCTGAGCAGGATGTCACACGGATCTGTCGGCTCGGCCGTGCGCACATAGACTCCTGCGGAACGGCGAAGGGAGTCGATGTGCGCAAGGTGCTGATCGCCAACCGCGGCGAGATCGCGGTACGGGTGGCCCGGGCCTGCCGGGACGCCGGGCTGCTGAGTGTCGCGGTGTACGCGGACTCGGACCGCGACGCGATGCACGTCCGGTTGACGGACGAGGCGTACGCGCTGGACGGCGACACCGCGGCGCAGACGTACCTGCGGATCGACAAGCTGCTCGAAGTGGCCGCGAAGGCCGACGCCGACGCCGTTCACCCCGGCTACGGCTTCCTGTCCGAGAACGCCGACTTCGCCGCCGCGGTCATCGACGCCGGGCTGACGTGGATCGGTCCCACTCCGGACGCGATCCGCTCGCTCGGTGACAAGGTCGAGGCGAGGCACATCGCCACCGGCGCCGGCGCGCCGCTGGTGCCCGGCACCAAGGACCCGGTCGCCAACGCGGACGAGGTGATCGCCTTCGCTGAGGAACATGGCCTGCCCATCGCCATCAAGGCCGCTTTCGGCGGTGGCGGCCGCGGGCTGAAAGTGGCTCGTCGAAGGAAGAAATCCCCCCGAGCTGTTCGAGTCCGCGGTACGCGAGGCGGTGGCCGCCTTCGGTCGCGGCGAGTGCTTTGTTGAGCGCTATCTCGACAAGCCGCGGCACGTCGAGGCGCAGGTGCTCGCGGACACCCACGGAAATGTCATCGTGGTCGGCACCCGCGACTGTTCTTTGCAGCGCCGACACCAGAAACTCGTGGAAGAGGCCCCAGCGCCCTTCCTCTCGCAGGGGCAGCGCGCAGAAATCCACACCGCCGCGAAGGCGATCTGCAAGGCGGCCGGCTACCACGGCGCCGGTACGGTGGAATTCCTGGTCGGTGCGGACGGCGCCATCAGCTTCCTGGAAGTGAACACCCGGCTGCAGGTCGAGCACCCGGTCAGCGAAGAGACCACCGGGCTGGACCTGGTGCGAGAGCAGTTTCGCATCGCGGACGGCGAAAAGCTGCGGGTCACCGAGGATCCGGAGCCACGTGGGCACGCTTTCGAGTTCCGCATCAACGGCGAGGACCCGGGCCGCAACTTCCTACCCGCGCCAGGCACCGTGACCAACGTCCACTGGCCGTCAGGCCCAGGCGTAAGGGTCGACAGCGGGATTGAGAGTGCCACCGTGATCGGCGGGAATTTCGATTCCCTGCTGGCAAAGCTCATCGTCGTCGGGGCCGATCGCGAAGAGGCGTTGGCGCGGGCCCGGCGGGCGCTGGCCGAAACGCAGGTCGACGGCATGGCGACCGCGCTGCCTTTCCACCGCGCGATCGTGGCCGACCCGGCCTTCGCGCCGGCTGACCCGGCGCAGCCATTTTCGGTCCATACGAGATGGATCGAGACCGAATTCGACAACCAGATCCCGCCGTACGAAACGGCCGCCGCGACGGACGAAGAGGCAGAGCCGCGACAGACCGTCGTCGTCGAGGTCGGCGGCAAGCGACTGGAGGTCTCGCTGCCGGCGAACCTCGCCGCGGCCGGCGCTGGTACGCCCGAAAAGAAGACCCCCAAGCGCAACAGTCGGCCCGCGGTGGCACCACGGTCAGCGGAAACGCTGTCACAGCACCCATGCAGGGCACCATCGTGAAGGTCGCGGTCAACGACGGCGACCCGGTTTCGGCTGGCGACCTGATCATCGTGCTCGAAGCCATGAAAATGGAAAATCCGGTCACCGCACACAAAGCCGGCACGATCAGCGGGCTGACCGCCGAGCAGGGCGCCGGTGTCAACAGCGGCGCGGTGATCTGCGAGATTCTGGACAGTTAGTCTTTTCCGGTTCCTTTTCATTCTTGTTAATACATTTCTACGACCGCCGCTTGAGGATTCCTTGAGTTCTCCTGAACCTCACCGGATCGTTGAAATATAAAGAACTTTGCGGCCCCGGTCATTTCCCGGCAAATCCCTCCGGAACGACCGGGGAGAATTTCTTTGCAGGTCACGCAAAAAAGTAAAGCACCGTCACCGAAGCTATTCTGGTCGTATGCTCCTTGACAATGAATGAGCCGGAGTACACCACCCTTTCGCATCGGCGACGCCGAGCGCGAAGCGGCTCTTGGTGCGCTCGGCGAGCACCTGGCCGCCGGCCGGCTGACCATGGACGAATATGGCGAGCGCACCACGCGGGCGGCCAGCGCCCAAACGTACGGCGAACTGCTGGCGGTCTTCACCGATCTGCCCGGACCGCAGCCGGCACTCGATTTAGCGGTAGATCTCCGCAAAACCCCCGAAAACGCGCGCCAGCGGCCACTGGGAACCCTGCTGGCCCGCGACCAGCAGCTCGCGCCGCGGATCTTTCACGGCCTCGGCGCGATCGCGATCCTGGTGTGGCTCATCCTGCTGGTCACCGGGCACGGACAGTTCTGGTGGCTGATCTTCGTGCCGGCGATCTTCTACGTCTTCGCCAGCCAGGTCTGGCCATCGGACGCGCGACAGCGCTGTGCGGCGGACCGCGACGACGACGCCCGGCACGGCACCTTCACATAGTCCGAATGGGCCTGGCCCTGACATGACATCTGGCCGAGACGCAGCCCTGGTGGCCGCCGTAGCATGGAGGTCATGACAGCGCCCACTGACCGGGAAAACGTACGCGTCGGCACCACCGAACGCGAGTCGGCAATCGCCGCCCTGGGCGAGCACCTGTCGGCCGGCCGGGTCACCCTCGACGAATACGGCACCCGCAGCGCGGAGGCCACCACGGCGGCCACCCGCGGCGAGCTGATGGCCCTTTTCAGCGACCTGCCCGCGCCGCACCCGCAGCTGGACGACCCAGCTCCAGCCGCGCCGCTGGCGCCGTCGGTGGATCTGGCCAAGCGAGCCGAAAACCTGCCGGTCACGACAAGGCGCGGCAACGGCGACCTCGCGAAGCGAGTGTTCCTCGGGGTGATGGGGGTCAGCTGGCTGATCTGGATCCCCGCGGTGGCCCTTTCGCACGGCTGGGCGTGGTGGCTGATCTTCGTGCCCATCGGCATCTCGTCCTTCGCCAAGAAGGTCTGGGGCTGGGACGACGACGACGACGACCGCGATCGCGACCAGCGCCGCCGCCGCGAGCTTCGCTCCCGCCGCCACGGCTGGTGATGACTCGGGCCTGTCAGAGCAGCGCGACGAGCTCTTTCCACAGTTGCTCGTACGCGCGAGTGCCCGGGCTGCGCGGGGCGAAAGTGGGCAGCGGGGGCCCGGTGGACAGCCATCTGCTCGACCGCGGACAGCGCCGGAATGCCGGTCGCGCTCACGTCCGGACGCTCGGACGGGAGCGTCGCGACGATCTCCCGATGCAGCGACTTTCGCCGGTCCACCATCGAAAAGAAGCCGTGCACGCGGGGCTTGCGGCCGACGAAGGTGTCCACGAAACCGACCAGCTGGTCGTACGTCCGCACCGCCAGCACCGTCGGGATGATCGGCACCAGCACCACATCGGCTGCGTGCAACACGTTTTCCGACACCAGCGACAGGCTGGGCGGAGTGTCCAGGAAGACCAGGTCGTACTCACCGGACAACTCGGCCAACAGCCGCTGCAGCACCCTGGTCGGTTTCTTCGCCGACTGCGCGAGGTCGATGTCCATGTTGCGGTAGGTGAAGTCGGCCGGCAACACGTCCAGGCAGTCGAAATCGGTGCCCTTCAAGCCATCGGCGAGGTCGCGGGCGCCGGTCACCAGCCGGGCGCTGCCGCCCTTGACCCGCGGCCGGATCCGGAAGAGGAAGGTCGCGGCACCCTGCGGGTCGAGGTCCCAGAGCAGCGTGCGACGGCCTTCCCGGGCGGCCAGATAGGCCAGGTTGACCGCGGCCGAGGTCTTCCCGACGCCGCCTTTCACGTTGTACGACGCGATAATTCTCACGACAGCAGCGCCTTGATCCTGGCCTGCGTACGCGCCCCGAGAAAGGTGGTGAGTCGGTCAGCCAACTGCTGGCGCGCGAATCGTTGCTGCGCGGCGAAACCGGCGGCGAGCTCTCCCATCGCGAGCAGCGTGACCGCCGGCGGCGGGCCGTCGATCTGCATCCGCTCTGCGAATGTGCGCAGCGCCGCCGCCTGCACCTCACCGTCCTGGAACTCGCCGAGGGTGTCCTGGATCTGTTTCAGATCCCTGACAACCTGCTTGGTCACCTCAGATCCCAGCAGTGGCCCGAAAACTTCCAGCGCGTAGCGAAGTTCCTTGGCACGCTTGCGAAGCGCGTGAACGAGGTCGGACGGAGATTCGGGGGTCAGCGCCCGCGCCTTCTTCACCACCTTCTTGAATCCGTCGCCGACCCGCGCCACCGCAAGCTCATCGACCGACGAACCTTGCGCTGGATCTTCCCTTACGGCCTCAAGGCCTGCCCGCCATTCCTTCAGCAGAAGGGAAAACCGCTGGGTTCGCAGGCCGCGAACGAGCTTGCGCCATTCCAACGTCCGCTGGTGCCGCAGGTAACCGCCGAAAGGGGCGAGGTCAGCCGCGTCGCCAGCGACCAGGCCGCCGGCCAGCGTGGGCAGCTCCAGGAGGTAGACGTCCAGATCGCGGGTCGGGGTGGTGAGGTCGCCCAGCCTTTTGAAGCCCGGCTCCCCGCGAGCCACCAGCCGCGCTGGCAGCACATCGCCGGCCAGTTTCACCAGCGACCGGGTCCGCCGGACGGCGACCCGCAGGTCGTGCAGGAACTCCGTGTCAACGTCCGCGACCACGCCGTCGACATTCGCCTCAAGATCGTCGAGAAAACCCAGCAACGCGGTCGCCACCGCCGCGCTGGCTGACATCGCGGCCGTCACCGCCCGCGGTTTTTCCGCTGGTACGACCAAAGCGAGCAGCTCGTCGGAGTCGGTGCATTCCGCCGCCCGAAACCCACCGGCACCATTGGCGGACACCAGCAACCGGGCGGCCGCCGCGGCATCCCGGTGGTAGCCGCGCAGCGGCCGGATCCGCACCCGCGGCGCCAGCACCGCCTGGATCGGCTCGGTGCCGGCGGCCTCCACCCAGTCGAGCCGGGCGACCGTCTTCTCGTCGGTGTTGAGCAGCGCGACCTCGCGGGTCACCCGGCGTGAGCGGGCCACCGGCGCGACCGCGCGAATCCACATCGCCTCGGCCACCCGGTCCCGCACCGCACCGGCCGGCAGCTCGTCGGCCAACGCCGGAAAGTCGGGGACGGCGCCTAACCGGCACTCAGTACGCTCACCCTCGGCGTCGACGACTACCAGCGCACCTGGCCCAGAGGAATGCTCGTACGACAGCGTCAACCCGGCCTTGCGCAACCGAAAGTCGGCAGTGTCCAGGTAGGTGATCGTGGACGTACGACGGGGGCCGACGACGAGTTCGTACGCCTGCGCCAGCGGCTTCAGGACGGCCAGCACGTCCGGCTCGGCGGCGCGCATCGGGTCGGCGCGCGCGTACAGAGTCAACGCGAAAGGCTCGTTCGTCGTCACCGGCATCCATCGGATTTGGTCGCGCATGGGCTAAGACGCGGCCCAGTCTAGTTCACGGAGAGGTCCGACTGAATTCGTCTTTCGTTAACCTTCTGCATGATCGTCGCCTCCGTCGGCAAGATCTGCAGCAGCACCGCCCAACCGGGGTCTGACACAAGGCGTCAGGCGACAGGCAGCCAGGTTGGCGAGGGTGCCGAATTCGACAGTCCAGATGCTCACGGGCAGATGGCTGCACCTTTGCCAACTCATGGCACTCTGTACGCCTGACAGTGACACGGTCGCGACCGTTCACCAGAGCCGGTGCGCTGAGAGGACGACGGTTGACCAACGCACAACAAGTCAAGGACGGCCTCTACCAACCACCTGGCCGCCGCGAACGCAAACGGCTCTTCCTGAAACTGTCGTTCCTGCCGCCGATGCTCGCGCTCTACCTGTTCAGCCCGCAGTACAAGCTCGGCAAGCCGGATCCGGTCATCGAGCGGGCACACCGCTGGCGTACGGTCCTCGCCGTCGCCATCGGGGCCGCCGCCGCACTGCCGTACATCGGCAGGCTCGACGCGGCCAAGATCTCCGAGAACTATCTCGGTGACCTGTTCACCACCGGGATGTTCCTGATCCCGCTGTTCCTGGTCGCGCTCGGGATCCTGGCCTTCTTCTGCGGCCCCCGCTGGCGCGCCGACACCATCAAACAGCTGCTTCGCCCGCTCGGGACCGTCGGGATTTTCACGCTGGTGTACGCAGCCTTCTCGTTGATGATCGTCGCCGGGGCACTGGATGTGAAGAAGGACCGGAACCCGGTGCTTACCCTGGTGATCATCCTGTTCGTGCTCTGGTATCTCATCTTCCTGATCAGCAGCGCTTTCCTGGCCGCACGACACCTCTTCAACGCGATCGACGGCAACCTGCTGCTGCCGCCGCTGTTCACCACCCTCGTCGGCTGGTGGCAGATCGTGCAGCGGTTGATCTTCCGGAGCGAATACAAACCGCTCTGGCTGGACCTGCTGCTGGCCCTTGGCGGAGCGCTGGCGCTGACCGCGCTGTCCCTGTGGGAGGTCATACGGTTAGCCCGCCGGGGCGTGACGCTCGCCAGCGGCCCGTACCCGCCGCCTCCGCCACCACCCCCCCCACCACCACGGCCGCTTCCGCCGAATCCTTATGGCGGCTACCCACCACAGCCCTATCCCCCGCAGCCCTACCCGCCTTATCCACCGCAGCCCTATCCACCGCAGCCATACCCGCCCCAGCCGTATCCGCCGCGTCCCGGTCCGTACCCGCCGCCATACCGCCGATGACGTCCATGGCCCGTTCACTGCATTGAGCGCAGTGAACGGGCCATGGACGACAGTGCGGGTTACAGCTCCTTGAGGCTGGAGGCCTTCGACTTGACGGCTTCGGCGGCGGCCTTCAGGCCGGCCAGCTCGTCGTCGGTGAGCTTGGTCTCGACGACCTTCTTGACGCCGCCGGCGCCGAGCTCGGCCTCGACACCCAGGTAGACATCGGAAATCCCGTACTCACCGGTCAGCCACGCGCAGACCGGGAACACCGCGCCGGCGTCCTCGGCGACGGCCTTCGCCATCCGGGCCGCGGCCGCGGACGGCGCGTAGAACGCCGAACCGGTCTTGAGCAGGTTGTTCACACTCTCGGCGCCACCGTTGCGCGTACGAGTGACGAGCTCGTCGATCTTCTCCGCACTGAGCAGGTCCGCCAGCGGCTTGCCGTCGACCGTGCACTGCGACGGCACCGGCACCATGGTGTCGCCGTGCGAGCCAAGCGTGAGCGTCTTGACGCTGGCGATCTTCACGCCCAGCTCCTCGGCCACGAAGTTCGTGAACCGAGCGGTGTCCAGGATGCCGGCCTGGCCGAACACCCGCTCGCGCGGGAAACCACTCGCCTCGGCGGCCAGTGTGGTCATCTCGTCCAACGGGTTGGAGACGATGATGATGACCGCGTTCGGGCTCTTCTCGGCGATCTTGGTCGTCACGTCGCGGACGATCTTGGCGTTGGTGCCCAGCAGGTCCATCCTGCTCATGCCGGGCTTGCGCGGCAGACCCGCGGTGATGACCACGATGTCGGAGTCTTCGGTGCCGTCGTACGAACCGCCGCCGACGACGCCCACCACCTTGGTCTCGAAGCCCTCGACCGGGCGGGACTGGTTCAGGTCGAGCGCCAAACCCTCCGGCCGGCCCTCGAGAATGTCCGTCAGCACGACGGTGTCGAAGATGTTGAACTCGGCCAGGCGCTGCGCGGTGGTAGCACCGTAGAACCCGGCCCCCACCACAGTGACCTTCTTGCCCACGAGTCGGACTCCCTTTCCCCAGGTCTCAGGCTGTCAGCCCAGGCTATTCCGGACGCCCGTACGGCCCACCGCCGGGTACCACACGACACCCGCCACACCCAGTGCGGCGCAAAACTGTCGTACCCACCTGAAATTTTGAGCCCCCGCCCTTTGAGAGGGGGGGGGGGGGGGGGGGTTTTTCGTTACGTACGTAACGCGCGCGCGAGTAAGCGCGCGCTCAGGCGGAGAAGCGTTCGGCGGCTTCAACGACGTTGGTCAGCAGCATCGCGCGGGTCATCGGGCCGACGCCGCCGGGCATCGGGGCGACGAAGCCGGCCACCTCGTACGCGTCCTTCGTCACACGTCGCCGATCAGCCGCGTCTTGCCGCCCTCGCCGGACGCCCGGGTGGTGCCCACGTCGAGCACAGCCGCGCCGGGCTTGACCATGTCGGCGGTGATCAGGCCGGGGTTGCCGGCGGCAGCCACCACGATGTCCGCCTGCCGGACGTACGACGGCAGGTCGCGGGTGCCGGTGTGGCACAGCGTGACGGTGGCGTTCTCGGATTTGCGGGTCAGCAACAGCCCGAGCGGCCGGCCGACCGTCACGCCACGGCCGACGACCACCACGTGCGCGCCGGCGATCGGTACGTCATAGCGGCGAAGCAGCTCAACGATGCCGCGCGGCGTGCAGGGCAGCGGACCGTCGACGCCCAGCACCAGCCGGCCGAGGTTCGTCGGGTGCAGGCCGTCGGCGTCCTTGTCCGGGTCGACCCGCTCCAGCACCCGGCCGGCATCGACCCCGGACGGCAGCGGCAGCTGCACGATGTAGCCCGTACAAGCCGGGTCCGCGTTCAGCCCGTCCACCGCTTCGAGGATCTCGTCCTCGGTCGCCGAGCCGGGCAGGTCCACCCGGATGCTCGAGATGCCGACCTCGGCGCAGTCGCGGTGCTTGCCCGCCACATACGCCGCCGACCCCGGGTCGTCGCCGACCAGGATGGTGCCGAGCCCAGGAACACGACCGGCGGCGGCCAGCTTGGCCACCCTGCCGGTCAGGTCCACTCGGATCGCCGCAGCGGTCGCCTTGCCGTCCAGAATCGTCGCAGTCACGGAACGAAACCCTAACGTCGTCAGTGGAAGAAGTGCCGCGTCCCGGTCAGGTAGAGCGAGACGCCGGCTTCTTTGGCCGCCTGGATGACGACGTCGTCACGGATCGAGCCGCCGGGCTGCACGACCGCTCGCACGCCGGCCTCCAGCAGCACTTCCAGGCCGTCCGGGAACGGGAAGTACGCGTCGCTCGCGGCTACCGATCCGGCCACCCGGTCGCCGCCGCGGGCCACCGCGAGCTTGGCCGAGTCGACCCGGTTGACCTGCCCCATCCCGACGCCGACGGTCGCGCCGTCATGAGCCAGCAGGATCGCGTTGGACTTGACCGCGCGGATCGCCCGCCAAGCGAACGCCAGGTCCGCCAGCGTCGCCTCGTCGACCGCGTCACCGGCGGCCAACTTCCAGTTCGCCGGGTCGTCGCCGGGGGCGTCCAACCGGTCGGCGGTCTGGGCCAGGATGCCGCCGGAAATCGGCCGCAGCTCTACCGGCTTGGCGTCGCGTTCCGGCGCGATCAGCACGCGCAGGTTCTTTTTCTTTTCCAGCAGGGCCAAAGCACCGTCTTCGTACGCCGGCGCGATCAGCACCTCGGTGAAGATGTCCGCCAGCTGCTCGGCCATCGCCGCGGACACCGGCCGGTTGCTGGCGACCACCCCGCCGTACGCGGAAACCGGGTCGCAGGCGTGCGCTTTTCGGTGCGCCTCAGCGATATCCGCGCCAACCGCGATCCCACAGGGGTTGGCATGCTTGATAATCGCGACGCACGGGTCTTCGAAGTCGTACGCGGTGCGATAGGCGGCATCACCGTCGACATAGTTGTTGTAGGACATTTCCTTGCCCTGCAACTGTTCCGCCTGCGCGATGCCGGCCGGCGAGTCGTGCTCGACGTAGAGCGCGGCGGCCTGGTGCGGGTTTTCGCCGTACCGCAGCACCCGCGGCCCGCTCGCCGGTCACTCCGGTGAAAGCCGGCCAGGAGTTCGCGCCAGGCGCGGTTTCCTCGTCGACCTCCTCGCCGGCGAGCCAGCTGGCGACCGCCACGTCGTACGACGCGGTGTGCGAGAAAGCCTTACGCGCCAACAGTTTCCGGGTCGCGAGGTCAAAACCGCCGGCCCGGGTCGCGGCGAGCACCGTGTCGTACGAGGCCGGGTCGACGACCACCGCGACGCTGGCGTGGTTTTTCGCCGCCGAGCGCACCATCGCGGGGCCGCCGATGTCGATTTGCTCAACCACGTCGTCGCCGGACGCGCCGGAGGCGACCTTTCCCGGAACGGGTAGAGATTCACCACCACCAGATCGAAAGGCGCGATGTCCAAATCGGACAGTTGCTTACGGTGGTCTTCTCGTCGCCGGTCGGCCAGAATGCCCGCGTGTACGGCCGGGTGCAGCGTTTTCACCCGTCCGTCCAGACATTCTGGGAAACCGGTGACATCACTGATCGGTGTCACCGCGATGCCGGCTTCGGTGATCCGGCCGGCGGTCGATCCGGTCGAGACGATCTGCACGCCCGACTCCGCCAGCCCGCGCGCCAGCTCCACCAGCCCGGTCTTGTCGTACACGCTGATCAGCGCGCGCCGGATCGGCACCTGCTGCCCGCCCGCAATCATGGAATCGTTGCCTTTCTTCCGGTAACCGTCCACCCGTACCGCACCAACCGGCCGACCGTTTCGACCAGCATCTCCCGCTCGGCGACCTTGATCCGCTCATGCAGGGCATCGGTGTCGTCATCGTCCAGCACCGGAACCGCCCGCTGCGCGAGAATCGGCCCGGTGTCCACTCCGGCGTCCACCACGAACAGCGTGCAACCGGTGATTTTCACACCGTATTCAAGAGCGTCCCGGGCACCGTGGATGCCAGGAAAAGCCGGCAACAGCGCCGGATGTGTGTTGATGAAACGCCCGCCGAACTCGGCCAGGAATCCGTCCCCGACCAGTTTCATGAAACCGGCCGAGACCACCAGATCGGGGTCGTACCCGGCGACCACCTTGGCCAACTCCGAGTCCCACTCCGGCCGCGAACCGTAGTCGGCCAGCTGGTGGACAAAAGTCGGCACCCCAGCACGCTCAGCGCGCTGCAGGGCGACGATGCCTTCGCGGTCGGCACCGACAGCGACGACCTGAGCGCCGTACGCCGGATCCCCGCAAGCGTCCAACAGAGCCTGCAGGGTGGTGCCCGAGCCGGACACGAGAACTACCAATCGGGCGGTCAGGGCTGCCCTCCATATGCCGAAACGCGCGAGGTCCAGACTACCGGCCACCGCCGGGGCGGCTCGGCCCGGGCCACTCGTGCCCAACCAGCGGCGCCGGATCCGGGCCGCCAGCCGGCGGCAACCTCAGACTAACGACCGATCTGCTGGCTCGACCGTCCAGCCGCGGTTGCCTATCGAAGCGGCAGAAGACCCGTTTCAGGTCTCAAAGCGCTTGATTCGCCGTCCCCACCAGCCGACGATTGCCGACACCACCGAGTCGTCCGTTGCTGCCGTTTTTTTCTTTTCATGACGCCAAGACGTCGACCCGGTTGGTTCATCCGAAGTTACCTTGGTTTGGGAAAGCAGGAGAATGTGAGCGCTCAGCCAGTACAGCGAAGCAATGCGCAGACCTTAAGCATCATCGCCATTGTTATTTCCGTTTTGTGTTTTCTCGCCGGGCCGATTGTGGGGATTATCCTGTCCCTGAAGGCCCGGAAGAAGGCGGCCGCTTTCGGCGAGCCGGCCAGGCTCCCGCAGATCGCACTGATCGTCTCGGTTGTCTTCGTCGCACTGCATGTGATCGGCATCATCTTCAGCGTGATCAGCAGCCTGCTCGCCGTCCAAGGCGTAGGACACTAGCGTCCTGCCGCTGCGGCGGCAGCAGCGAAGCCGCGAGCCGGATGCAGTAGCGTCCGGCTCGCGGCTTTTGCATGCGTGGACGCGTCGAAGGGACCTCAGAGAGCATGACCGATCCGAACTCGCCGACACCGGATTCACCCCGGTCCGAGCAGTCGGTACCCCCGGCCACGCCGCCGTCCTCGTCCGCACCAACCTCCGACCAGCCGACCACCGTGCCACCGGCCGCTGCCACTCCCGCTCCGGCAGCTTCCGCGGATCTGGATCTGGAGACCGTTGTTCCGGCTGGTACGCCCGAAGCCGAGACCGCGGCCGTACCAGTGCCATCGACCACGGCGACCAACGAGACCGCCGGTGCGCCGCAGGACACGGCAGCCAAGAGCGCGGAGCGGCCTTCTCCGCCAACTGCCAGCAGCCCGCCCCCGGCCGCGCGCCCCCACAACCGGCAAGCGCCGAGACCGTACAGATTTCGCGGCCCCCCCACCGCCCCCACCTGCGTCCCAGACCCCACCCCACGGCTCCGGCTCCGGCTCCGGCTCCGGCTCCGGCTCCGGCTCCGGCTCGACCGGACCAGACGGCATCGGCCGGGGGAACCGCACCGCCAGCCACACCGGCCTCTTACAACGACCCGACCGAACAGATCACGCTGCCCGTCGCCAACGCCGACGGCACGTACAACGGCCCGACCGAGCAGATCACGTTGCCGGTCGCCAACGCCGACGGCACGTACGACGATCCGACCGAGCTGATCGCACTGCCGGACGTCCCTGTCGCCGACCTGCCAACGGCCGACGCTGGGACCGCTACGCCGGGCGACAAAACCACCAGCGCCGCCGAGCCACCCACAGCGCCGCCAGCACCAGCGCCCAAGCCCAGCTCGCCACCCCCGCCGGTGGCAGCGCCCATCCCGGCACGTACGCCCGCCACCCCGCCGGCCCGGCCCGGCCGCGTCCCAGGCCCACTCCCACCCCGCCGCCACCAGCCGAAACACCGGTACCGCAGGCTGATCCCGCGGCTCCGCCGAGCCCACCGGCCAGCACTGCGCCGCAGCCCGACCCCACGCGACCGCCGGGCCCCTCACAGGGCGGTCCGGCGCCACAACCGACTCCACCGGCGGCCGCACCGCCAACCGCCCCTGCGCAGTCCGCTCCAGGTCAGACGCCGGCCGCAGCGCAGCCCAGCGCTCCAGCGCAGCCCGGCTCGACCGAGACACCGGACGCATCGCCACCCCCACCCCCGCCGACCACGCCACCGCAGAGCCCGACGCCGGCACCAGCGCCGCAGAGCCCTGCCCCAAGGCTGCCCAGCACGCCCGTCCAGCCGAGTGCGGCCGAAGCGACGGCACCCTCAGCGCCGGCGCCAGCTGAGAACGCGCCGGATGCAGCAGGTCCGCCATCGTGGCAAGCTCCGGCGCCGGCCGCTCAGCTGCCGTCCTCGCAGCCAACGCCGGAGCAGCCCCAGCCGGTGCCCGGAACAGCGCCGCCGCCCACCGCGGCAACACCATCGCAGCAGTCGGGGGCGACACAGCAGCCTTCGTCCACCCCGGCAGCACCGCAGGGCCAGCCAGCGGCAGCGGCGCAGCCGTCGCCGTCCGCGCCACCCCAGGCGACACCACCGCCGGACGAGCCATCACGAACCCCACCGGCCACCCCATCGCCTGGTCGATCGGCACAGCCGCCGGCGGTCGGACCGCCCGAGGGCCAACAACCGCAGGCAGCTCCACCGCCCCCAGCGCCGGGACAGCAGCCGGCGGCCCCAGCGCCAGGGCAGCAGCCGCCGGAGATACCAGCCGTACCCTCCCAGGGCCCTCAACCGGCGCCGCCGCAGGTCACCCAGCCGGGGAGTGTTCCGCCGGCGCAACCGACGACCGCACTGCCGGCTCGCCCGGGTACGTCGGCCGCACCACCAGTCGCGCCGGTGCGACCGCCCCCTCCACCTCCGCCGGTATCAGCGCCTCCGGCGCCCGGTCGACCGGTCTCCGGACTACCGGTGTCTGGACTTCCGGTGTCTGGCCAGCCAGTGTCTGGACTTCCGGTCTCTGGCCAGCCAGTCTCTGGTCGCCCCGGCACTGTTTATCCAGTATCTGGCTACCCGGTATCCGGGCCGCCAGTCTCCGGAATTCCCACCTCCGCCCAGCCGGTGTCCGGGCACCCGGTGTCCGGACAACCGGTGTCGGGGCGTCCCGCGTACGGGCATCCGGCGTCCGGGTCCGCGACCGTACGCACGGCGCCGGCCTGGCCGGCCACACCGCCGTTCACGCAGCCGGCCCAGCCGCGGCCGGTGGCCGTACCAACCGCGGCCGGTTCGGCCGGGCTGGGCATCCTCGCGCTGCTCCTTGGGATCGCCGGCCTGTTGCTCAGCTGCTTCTTCAGCGGCTTCTACCTCGGCATCCCGGCCCTCATCGTGGGAGTCATCGGCGTACGGCTGGTGGCCGACGGCGCGCGCGCGCGGCCGCGGGATGGCGTTGACCGGGGTCATTCTCGGCGCCTGCGCGGTGCTGGTCAGCACTGGTGCGCTGATCGCGGCAATCGCCCTTTGGAACAGCCCAATGGGCAAATGCGCGCTCAACGCCGGCGACAACTCGCGGAAAGTGCATCAATGCGTGAGTCAGAACAGGTGATTCTGGCGGGGTGCGGTTACGCTGTGTCCTCGCTGGTGTAGCCGCATGCGACAGGCCCAGCCCGTCGCGACAGGCCGTCATAGACAACCTGTACGCTGCGCAGCGGTAAAGCGATAACTGACGGTCGATCGGCAAGGTCACCGTCTAGACCGCCAAGGAGTTCTCGAAATGGCATACGGCCAGGGCCAGGATCCATACGGCCAGCAGCCAGGCGGCTACGGCCAACAGCCGCAACAGCCGGGTGGCTACGGCCAACCGCCGCAGTCAGGTGGCGGTGGCTATGGCGGCCAGCCCCCCTACTCCGGTGGTGGCGGCTACGGCGGTGGCGGCGGGGGTCTTCCGAACGGCCCGACCGGCGAGGTCAGCGTCGGCCAGCTCGTGCTGTCGTTCATTCTCTGCTGGCCGTTCTTCATCGCGGTGATCATCGCCAACAACCGGGGCAAGGACCTGCTCTCGCGCGGTGACTCCGCCGGCGCCTCGGTCGAGTTCGCGAGCGCGCACAAGTGGAAGAAGATCGGCTACATCGTGGGTGGCTGTCTCTGGGGTCTCAGCTGCATCTGCACGATCATCAGCGTCATTATCCAGATCACCGCGCTGAGCGCTATCCCGACCAGCGGTTACTAAATCTCAAGAGACTTCCAAGCCTCAAGCCAAAGGCGCCGCCGGAGACCGCGAGGTCCGGCGGCGCCTTTTGCTGTTCCGTCAGGCCTGCGGAATCTCGGTGTCCGCGGTGGGCTCGACACCCTCGGGGTGCTCAACCATCGCGGCCTCGACAACCGTGGGCTCAAGCTGCGTCGACTGAGCGAGCGTGGGCTCGGCCGGCTCTTCGGCTTCGACCGACTGGATGGGCTCGGTGGGCTGGACCGGCTGGACCGGTTCGGTGGGCTGCTCCGCGGAGTCCGCTGAATCAACCGGGTCAGCTTCGGGTTTCTCGCTGCGGGAGCCTGCCCACCGGCGCAGCGCCCAGTCGCGCGCGTACTCAAAGCCGACCAACCCGACCGCGCCGAGCGCAACCTCCAGCCCACCAATGACACCGACGTGCCACCCGGACGGCCCGACTTCGGCCAACCGGGCCGACCCGAGCGGGCCACCGGCCGCCAGCGCCGCCGCTGCGAGCAAAACGCCAGCCACCAGACCGGTCAGCGCGGCTGACGCGAACCGCGGCACCGTCGCGGCACCCGGATGGGATCGGCGGACCATCAATGCGGCACCGACACCGGCCGCCACCGGCAGGGCCAGCAGCGCGTACGCCGGCCATGGCGCCGCTGCCGCCGGGATGCCACCGAGCAGCGGTACGGCCGGCAGCGGACCCAGCGCGACACCGGACAGACCGACGTGGGTGCCCGCGCCCACCGCAAACCCGGGTCCGAGCACGTACGACGCGCCCCAGATCGCCACCGTCGTACGTACGTACAAAACGCAGACTACCCAGAGACCGATCACGCCGATCGGCCCGTCGTCCAGGCCAGCCATCAGCGTGACCGTACGCTGCCAGTTCAGCACCATCCCCGGCGGCCGCGACGACCGCTCCGGCGCCGAGCACCGCGACCGCGGCGGCGGTGCCGGCCCCGGACCACCGAGAGCATCGGCGCCGGGAATCTGCGGAGCAGGTCGCGGCGGATGTCCGGCACCCGCAGCACGCCGATCGCGCTGCCCAGCAGGCCCAGCGCCGCCACCGCGCTGACCGCCGGCAACACCGGCACCTGCGCCGGGCTGCCGAGCACCGCCACCGCGGCGACCGCGCCGACCACCGTGTAGCAACTGGCCACCGCCGCGACGACCTGAGCGCCCATCGCGAGCCCGTTGGCGCCGACCGCGGGGCGCGCGTTGGCGCCGGCCCGGACCACCTGCCAGCCGGCCATCCCGGTCACCAGCAGCGGGGCGAGGCCTACCAACACGCCGCCGACCTGCAATGTCGCGCCGTGCGCGAGCAGCCACACGCCGATGCCGACCCGGAAGGCGTCGACCGCGCGCGACCCGTTCGAGGAATCCGCCACCCAGACCAGCAGGATCACCGCGACCAACGGGCCCATGCCGGTGAGTACGGCCCATCCGGTCGTACTCACCGCGGCCAGCCACAACGGCACCGGCCGCCGCTCAGGGTCGGGTTTGGGGATCTCGCCGGTCGTACGTGGGCCCGAAGCGGCCGCTCCCGGCTCCAGCAGGTCGGTCACTCGATCCACTCTGACAGCCGTACGCGCCGAAGATCGCCCGGACACGCCGGTCCCTACTACGTACGGGACTGGGCCTGTGGACAAATGCTGCCATCGGAATCCGGCTGCGCAGCCGGTCGCGTACGACAAGCGGCTCCCGGCGACATGGTGGTTCTGTTGCCGGGAGCCGCTGAAAAGCCGAACTACTTGACGCGATCGCGGAGCAGCCGGGCCGTCTCGCTCGGCGTCTTGCCGACGGTCACGCCGGCCGCCTCCAGGGCGTCCTTCTTGGCCTGGGCGGTGCCGGACGAGCCGGACACGATCGCGCCCGCGTGGCCCATCGTCTTGCCTTCGGGAGCGGTGAAACCGGCCACGTAGCCGACGACCGGCTTGGTGATGTGCTCCTTGATGTACGCGGCGGCACGCTCCTCGGCGTCGCCGCCGATCTCGCCGATCATCACGATCGCGGAGGTCTCCGGGTCGTCCTCGAAGGCCTGCAGCGCGTCGATGTGGGTGGTCCCGATGACCGGGTCACCGCCGATGCCCACGGCCGTCGAGAAGCCGATGTCCCGCAGCTCGTACATCATCTGGTACGTCAGGGTGCCCGACTTGGAGACCAACCCGATCGAGCCGGGCCCGGTGATGTCGGCCGGGATGATGCCCGCGTTGGACTTGCCGGGGCTCGCGATGCCGGGACAGTTCGGGCCGATCACCCGGGTCTTGTTGCCGGTCGCGACAGCGTGCGCCCACGCGGTGGCGGAGTCGTGCACCGGGATGCCCTCGGTGATGACCACCGCGAGTCCGATGCCGGCGTCGATGGCCTCCAGCATCGCGCTCTTGGCGAAAGCCGGCGGCACGAAGATCACCGTGGTGTCCGCACCGGTCTCGGCCATCGCGTCGGCGACGGTGCCGAAGACCGGCAGCGAGCTGCCGTCGAAGTCCACCTTCTGGCCGGCCTTGCGCGGGTTGACGCCACCGACCACGGTGGTGCCGGCGCGCAGCATCCGCGGGGTGTGCTTCATCCCCTCCGAGCCGGTCATCCCCTGGACGATGACTTTGCTGTTCTCATTCAGGAAAATCGCCATGACCTAGGCTCCCACTGCCGCAAGCTCGGCGGCCTTGGCGGCCGCGTCGTCCATCGTGTCCACCAGCGTCACCAGTGGATGCGCGGCCTCGGTGAGGATCCGGCGCCCTTCCACCACGTTGTTGCCGTCGAGCCGTACGACCAGGGGCTTGGTCGCCTCGGCGCCGAGAATCTTGAGTGCGGCCACGATCCCGTCGGCGACCGCGTCGCAGGCGGTGATGCCGCCGAAAACGTTCACGAAGACGCTGCGTACGTCCGCGTCACCGAGCACCACCGACAGCCCGTTGGCCATCACCTCTGCTGACGCGCCGCCGCCGATGTCCAGGAAGTTCGCCGGCTTGACGCCGTGTTTCTCGCCCGCGTACGCGACCACGTCCAAGGTGGACATCACCAGGCCGGCGCCGTTGCCGATGATCCCGACCTCTCCGTCCAGCTTGACGTAGTTCAGGTTCAGCGCCTTGGCCTTGGCCTCCAGCGGGTCCGCCGACGCGGAGTCTTCCAGCGCCGCGTGGTCGGCCTGCCGGAACTCGGCGTTGTCGTCGAGGGTGACCTTGCCGTCCAGCGCGAGGACCTTGCCGTCCTTTGTCTTGACCAGCGGGTTCACCTCGACCAAGGTGGCGTCCTCGGTGGTGAAGACCTCCCAGAGTTTCACCAGCACATGCGCGATCGGGTCGATCAGCTCGGCGGGGAACTTCGCGGCCTGCGCGATCTCACGTGCCTTCGCCTCGTCGACGCCCTCGATCGCGCTGATCGGGATCCGCGCGAGCGCTTCGGGCTTGGTCGCCGCGACCACCTCGATCTCCACGCCGCCCTCGACGCTGGCCATCGCCAGGAAAGTGCGGTTGGAGCGATCGAGCAGGAACGACACGTAGTATTCCTCGGCGATCTCCGCGCTCTGCGCGATGAGCACCCGGTGCACGGTGTGGCCCTTGATGTCCATCCCGAGGATCTGGCCGGCCTTCTCGGCCGCGTCAGCCGGGTCGCTGGCCAGCTTCACCCCGCCGGCCTTGCCCCGGCCACCGACCTTCACCTGCGCTTTGACGACCACGTGCCCGCCGAACCTCTCGGCGATCTCGCGCGCCTGCTGCTCGGCGGTGTCCGCGACCGCCCCGTCCAGCACCGGGACGCCATGCTTGGCGAACAGGTCCCGCGCCTGGTATTCGTACAGATCCACTGCCGTACCGCCTCGTCTTCTCGCCGGTGACAGGCCCGTACAAGTGGGGTGTACGGACTGTTCCGGAGACTATCGACCCGGCGTGACCTGCTCGACACGTGACCACCCTCGTGTGGCCGATCGCACTCAGCCACAGGTCTTTGGCCACCCGTCGCCTTGGCCGCTTCGGGCGGCCCTGGTACGTCGAAAATGGTTCTCAGTGCGAGTGAGGCGGGTCGACTGGCCGAGCCCAGTCGTCCACTGGCGGTGCGTACGAGCCGGGCGCCGACTGCGCAGCGATGGGTTCGATAGTGCGGGCGTCGACTGGCCGCTGGGCGGGTGCTGTGGGGTAGCGCATCAGGGTCGCGGGAGGCGGGGCGAAAACTGGCGTCCGGCCGCCGGACAGGTGGTGCAGTCGGGCCTGCAGACCCGGCAGATACTCCGCGCCACGCGCGTCCACGCCCCGCCACCGCGCGCCGGAAACGTCGATGCGCACCTGGCCAGACGGGCCGGCGCCGGGCAACCTGCGGCCGTACGCGCCGAGCACCAGGCTGACCGTCGGCCCGGACCTGCGCTCGCCGATCCAGCCAATGTCGGCCCAGCGGCAGTGCCGCAGCGGCGACCGGCGGCCCCCGAGATAGGACCGATACCAGACGCCGGTCTCGTCAGCGGCGAAAACGGCGGTCGGGAGCGGCGAGCCGCGCCGGACCGCGACCGTCGCCGCGGTCACCACGACAGTCACGACCAAGCAGGCGACTACCAGAAACCCGATTCTTGGCAGCATGACCGGGTCGACCAGCGACAGCAGACCTACTCCGCCACCGAAGAACAGGGCGCCGAACAGGATGGCGCCGCCGGCCATCAGCGGACCGCGATTTCCGGTGAAGCGCGCCATCAAGACCACTGGAAAGTCGCGACGCGGAAGGTCCGTCACAGGTTGTTGCTCGTACGCATCGGTCACCAGCGGCTTCGCACTGAGCTGACCGCCCCTGAGTGCTCCCAACGCTGCGTGCCAGGCGGGGCCATAACGAAGCGGAATCCCATCCCACCGCACACCGGCGACCGGAATGACCAGCCTCGACGGAGTCGTGGAGGTTTCCACCACGAAGACCCGCCGGCCGTACCAACGCGCTCCCAGGTCCGTGGACGTGACAGCCGACCAGGGCAGCCACGAGACGCTGACCGAGAGCAGCCACCGGCGCTGCCGCCACCAGATCCCGTGCGAGTCGGCGCCGAAGATCGGCCCGATCGGCCATCGACGCCGCCAGAGCCCCCCGCCCCAGCGCCATCAGCACGACGGCGGCCACGATCACCACCCGCGGCAAGATGCTTGCTATCCCATAAAACAGAGAGCGTCTGCCGCCCCGGTCCACAGGAACTGGCTCACCACCAACACGACCGCCACCGTCAGCGCGATCCCCGAACTTCGGCCCCCGAAAGGCCGGATCCGGGTCAGCACCACCGGCAGGTCGGATGGAAGGTCGGTGCGGTCGACTTGTTTCCCCGAGACAGCCATAGTCCACTCCTTATGGACCATGAATTGTCCCGCTACGCACTGCCGAACCACTGCCGTCGCGACAAAAGGGTCAGGCGGGGGCCGGTGAGGCGACGTTCGCCCTTACCCACTCGACGATCTCGGTCATAGTGGCCGCACCCGGCGTGAAGATCTTGGCCACTCCGAGCCGCTGCAGCTCGGCGATGTCCCCGTCCGGGATGATCCCCCGCCGCCGAACACCACCACGTCGTCCGCGCCGCGCTCCTTCAGCAGATCCGTCACCTTGGTGAACAGCGTCATGTGCGCACCCGACAGGACGGACAGCCCGACCGCGTCCGCGTCCTCCTGGATCACCGTCTCGACGATCTGCTCGGGCGTCTGGTGCAGGCCGGTGTAGATGACTTCCATCCCGGCGTCACGCAGCGCCCGCGCGACCACCTTCGCTCCCCGGTCGTGCCCGTCCAGCCCCGGCTTGGCGACCACCACCCGGATCCGTCCGGCCATCGCGAACCTCCCAGCTCGTTCTTCCGGTCAGCTTAATGCCTCTGGCCGCACCCTTAACGGTCGTTCAACGCAACGATGTGCGACTAATGGCGTTGGCCACATTCGGCAACGCCGCGTGCGTACGTACGAGTGCGTTCTTACCATCGGCCATACGCCCGCCGCATGGCCGATGATCATCGCTCGAATGGCCGCCCCGACGTGCTGATATCGCAGGTCACGACGTGAATTTTCGGACACGCCGACAGGGGCGCGGGGCGCCCGAAAAAGTGGGTGCTAGGGTCGGCCAGTGCCGAGACAGAGCATCGGCAGCGCGACTTCCCCCGGCTCAGACGGTTAACTCCGCGGTGCCGCGCGTGAAAAGGCCAGGCTGGCAGCTGTAACACCGGCCGGGCGTGGAACGAAGGGTGTCACGTGCACCATCGCAAACCCATGGCACGTCATCACGGCCGCCACCGCGCGACCATTGACACCCGCAGTCGGTACGCGATCGTTGTGACCAGCGCCGTTGTCGGTGCTGGCGTGGTCGCGTTCAGTGCCGGTGGCGCACTTCCGGCCATTGCCAACATCACCGCCTCCGGTCCGCCCGGCGTCGACGTGCACCAGAACAGCACCGCGTCCTCCAGTGTCAGCTCAGCGAACGCCCGCGGCAACGACCGCGCCTCCCGTTCGCAGGCTCGTACGGCAGCTCCCAAGCCGAAGTCGAGTGTCACCTGGCTGAAGCCAGCGCAGGGCCCGTTGAGTTCGCTCTTCGGTATCCGCTGGGGCGTCCTGCACGCCGGCGTCGACATCGCCGCGCCGTACGGTTCCCAGGTCCACGCCTCCAATGACGGTGTGGTGAGCATCGCCCGCTGGTATGGCGGCTACGGCAACCTGGTCGAGATCGACCACGGCAACGGCGTGAAGACTCGCTACGGGCACAACTCCAAGCTGCTGGTGCACGAAGGCCAGAAGGTGACCGCCGGCGAGGTCATCTCGCTGGTCGGCAGCACCGGCGACTCGACCGGCCCGCACTGCCACTTCGAGGTCCGGATCGACGACAAGGCAGTCGACCCGATGCCCTGGATGAAGGCCCGCGGCCTGGACCTCGCCAAGGACGGCGAGGACAGCAACCTCTAGCCCGCCGTCGCTTCCCATGCGGCAGGTTTACCCCTTCGGGTACGCCTCAAACGCCAGCGAATCCTGGTAGCTCTCGCCGCGATCCGACCGACGTCCGGTGAGTACGCCTCCGCCACCCGGATCGGTGGACCCAGGGCTGACGCGTTCCGGACGTACGAGCGGCTAGCGGAGACGGCGGCTTAGACCTGCCGCGAGAGCGTCCATGTCGGCTTCGGAAACCTGCAGGTCGGGGGCCACTCCGAGGCGCGCGAAAATCTTCGGACCCACCTGGGTGGATGGCAGGTCCGGCAGCCGCGGCACCAGGTGGAAGTGGACATGGCTGAAGCCGGCCGCCTCGGCGAACTGCACGACATATGTCTTGGAGCAGCCCAGCTCGGCGTGCAAGGCACGGGAAACCCGCACTTGCCAGCTGCCCAGCGCGGCGGCCTCGTCGTCGGTGAGTTCGGCGACCGTGGTCACGTGCCGGCGCGGAAGCAGCACGAGCCAGCCGGGCAGCGAGGACGTAATGACGTGCGCGACCCGCCAGTGGTCGTCGTACGCGATCCGCTCGCGCGGCGGCGCGGTCGCCAGCCCAGCTTCCTGGGCGCAGGTGTAGCAGTCGATCAAATCTTCTCCAGCGGGGCGAACCGCAGCAGCAGCCATTTCCTCCCGATGTTCGAACCGAAGTCGACCTCGGCCTGCTGCTTCTCAGCGACGCCCCCGCAGCCCGACGACGGTGCCCATCCCGAAGCTGTCGTGGGGTGACCCGGTCGCCGACATCGAGCACCGGAACCTCCCGACCTCCAGGGCCGGCCGAGGCCGCTCTGGACCGGGTCGGGCGAGAATACGTTGAGGTCATGCCCCGGTTCGCGAGCTTCTCCTGGGCGCTGCTGCCGTTCCACCGGGACCGCTCGGCCCGGCTCGGTTCCTCCCGGTCCACGTTGATCAGCGAGGCCGGGATCTCCTCCAGGAACCGCGAGGGCGGGTTGTACTGCGGCTGGCCCCACGCCGTACGAGTGAAGGCGCGGGACAGGTAGAGCCGGGACTGGGCGCGGGTGATGCCGACATACGCCAGCCGGCGCTCCTCCTCCAGCTCCTTCGCGTCGCCGAGCGAGCGCAGGTGCGGGAAGACGCCGTCCTCCAGGCCAGTCAGGAACACCACCGGGAATTCCAGGCCCTTCGCGGTGTGCAGCGTCATCAAAGTGACCATGCCGGCCTTGCGGCCGGACTCACCATCCTCCGGCGCGTCCGGCACCGAGTCGGCGTCCGCGACCAGCGCCACCTGCTCGAGGAACCCGGCCAGCGTGATCGGATCGCCGGCGGCGGCCGCCCGCCCGGTCGGCGAACTCGCGGGCCACGCTGACCAGTTCCTGCAGGTTTTCCACCCGGGACTCGTCCTGCGGGTCGGTGCTCGCCTCCAGCTCGCTGATATAGCCGGTCGAGCCAAGCAGTTCCTCCAGCAGCTCAGCCGGCGCCTCGGTCTCCACTTTGGCTCGTACGTTGGACATCACCGCGGTGAACTCGGCGATCGCGTTGATCGCGCGGGTCGAGATGCCCGGCGCCTGCGCGCTTTTTCCAGCGCCGCGCCAAAAAAGAGATCCGTTCCCGGTCGGCGAGCGCGGCCACGCAGGCCTCCGCACGATCGCCGATGCCCCGCTTGGGCACATTCAGGATGCGCCGAACGCTCACCGTGTCGTCCGGATTGGACAGCGCCCGCAAATAGGCCAGCGCGTCCCGGACTTCCTTGCGCTCGTAGAACCGCACCCCGCCGACCACTTTGTACGGCAACCCGACCCGGATGAAGATTTCCTCGAAAACCCGGGACTGTGCGTGCGTTCGTACGGTAGAAAATCGCCACGTCGCCGGGCCGCGTCTGGTCCGCGTCGCACAGCCGGTCCACCTCGCCGGCCACCCAGGCCGCCTCGTCGTGTTCGTTGTCCGCCACGTAAAGCCGGATCTTCTCGCCATCACCGGAATCCGACCAGAGGTTTTTTGGCTTGCGCTCGGTGTTCCGGGTGATGACCTCGTTGGCCGCGGAAAGGATTGTCTGAGTGGAGCGGTAATTCTGCTCCAGCAGGATTGTCCGGGCATTCGGGTAATCCCGCTCGAATTCCATGATGTTGCGAATACTGGCCCCACGGAACGCATAAATGGACTGGTCCGCGTCACCGACCACGCAGAGCTCGGCCGGCGGCAGGTCCTCCTCGTCGGACTCGGTGGCTTGCGGGCGTACCAGATCGCCGTCGACCGTGCGCTTTTCGGGCATCCCACCGACCAACTCGCGGATCAACGCGTACTGCGCGTGGTTGGTGTCCTGATATTCGTCCACCATCACACGTGCCGGAACCGCCGCCGGTAGTGCTCGGCGACCGCCGGGAAGGCGCGCAGCATGTTGACCGTGGTCATGATCAGGTCGTCGAAGTCCATCGCGTGCGCCTCGGCCAGCCGGCGCTGATAGGCCGTGTAGGCCTCGGCCAGCGCGCGGTCCGCGGCACCGGCCGCCCGGGCCGAGAACTCCGCCGGGTCGACCAGCTCGTTCTTCAGGTTGCTGACCTTGCCGGTCAACGCCCGAGCCGGATACTGCTTGGGATCCAGATCCAGCTCGCGGGCCACCAACGTCATCAGCCGCCGGGAATCATCGGCGTCATAGATGGAAAAACTGCTCTTCATGCCGATCGTCTTGGCTTCCGCGCGCAGGATCCGCACGCACGCGGAGTGGAACGTCGACACCCACATCACCCGGGCCCGATTGCCGACCAGCCCGCTGACCCGCTCCTTCATCTCGCCGGCGGCCTTGTTGGTGAAGGTGATCGCGAGAATCTGACCGGGGCACATTGCGGGCGGCCAGCAGATAGGCGATCCGGTGAGTAAGGACCCGGGTCTTGCCGGACCCAGCGCCGGCCACGATCAGCAGCGGACTGCCGGCGTGCGTGACCGCGGCCGACTGGGCGTCATTCAGCCCCTCCAGCAGACGGTCAGGATCCAGCCCGCCGCGACGCCGCTTCGCGGGCTGTTCACCGGCGGGTACCTGAACGTCGAAAAGGGTACTCATCGTGCCCCAGTGTAGGCGCCGACGCTGAACACACGTTCGACCGGCGCCGGGTGTTTCGTCCCTAGCGCCACAGCGCTGCTGGGGTGGATCTTGAAGTGTGGGACGACGGTTCCACAAACGGCCATCGCCGTGGCAGACTAGCGGCATGCACTCGCAGCACACCCGATTTTTCTACGGCGTCCGAGCCTCGGCCGCCGTGGACTGATCGCGCTACCCAGACCACTCGCCCCGAGCTGACAGCCGGGGCTTTTTTCATGTCCGAGGCTGGCAGCCGGAACCTCACCCCAGGAGCAACCGTGACCACCCAGCCCACCACCACCGCCACGCCGGATGACCAGATCGGCGAGTGGCGCGTACGCATCGACGAGATCGACGCCGCGATCATCGAGCTCTGGAACGAGCGATCCCGGATCTCTGGCGAGGTCGGCAAGGCCCGCCGCGCGGCCGGCGGCCCCCGGCTGGTGTTGTCCCGCGAACAGCGGATCCTGGAGCGCTACCGCAGGGGCCTCGGCGCCATCGGCGTACGAGTGGCCATGCTCGTGCTGGAATCAGGCCGCGGCCCGCTGTAACCACGCCACGTCGTTACCTTCGGCAGGGGTGGTGAGCCCCAGTACGCTCGGCGACATGACATATCCGCCATCGATCACGCCGGCTGACGACATCAGCAGGGTGCTCGCGATCGCCGCCCACCCCGACGACCTCGACTTCGGCGCCGCCGGCACCGTCGCGCAGTGGACCAAAGCCGGCGTCGAGGTGACCTATTGCCTGGTCACTCGCGGTGATGCCGGTGGTTTCGACGACACCCCACGGACCGAGATCCCGCGGATCCGGGAGGCCGAGCAGCGCGCCGCGGCGGCCGCTGTCGGGGTCACCGACGTGCGGTTCCTGGACGGCTATATGGACGGTGCCGTCTACGTCACGCACGAGCTGCGCCGGGACCTCAGCCGGGTGATCCGGCAGGTCCGCCCGGAACGGGTGTTGGCGCCGGCGATCGAGCGCGACTACTCCCGGCTCGGCACCGCCCACCCGGACCACAAGGCGGTCGGCGAGGCCGCCTTCGCGGCGATTTTTCCGGACGCCCGCAACGCTTTCGCGCATCCGGAGCTGCTCGCCGAGGGTCTGCAGCCGTGGACGGTCAGCGAACTGTGGCTGATGGACGCTCCCGGTCCGGATTTCGGGGTGGACATCACCGACGCCATGGACGCGAAGATCGCCGCTTTACGGTCACACGTCTCGCAAATGGCCGACCCGGACGCGATGGAAGCCCGGATCCGGCGGTATTCGACCACCCGCGCCGCCGATTTCGGGCTCGGGCCAGGCCGGCAGGCCGAGTCCTTCATCGTCCTGCGCACCGGCTGACCGATGGCCGGCATCCCCGCGTCGACGGCGTCGCTGCGGGCCGCCAACACCCGACGTGTGCTGGAGGCGCTGCGCCGCGGGCCAGCCAGCCAAGCTGACCTGGCCCGGCGGACGGGGCTGTCCCCGGCGACCGTGTCGGCGATCGTACGTACCCTCACCGCGGCCGGATCCGTGCAGGTCAGCGTGGCGACCAGCAACGGCCGGCGAGCGAACCGGGTGCGCTGGGCCTGGGCGGCGGTCCGCTGGCCGCCGGCATCGACGTCGACCACCGGCACCTGCGGGTCGTGGTCGGTACGAGCGGTGGCAGCGGCGGTCCGGTGTTGGCCGAGCGGGCCGTCCGGCTGGCCACCGACCTGACCGCCGCAGCCGGCTTGGACACCGCGATCCGGCTGCTGGACGACGCGCTGACCAGCATCAACGCTAGTCGCGACGAACTCGCGGCGGTCGCCGTCGGGCTGCCGGCGCCAGTGGACCTGCGGACCGGCCTGGTCGGCTCGTCGTCGATCCTGCCGGCGTGGGTGGGCGTACGGGCCGAGGACGGACGCGCGCTGCGGGAGCGGCTCGATCTGCCGGTGGTAGTGGACAACGACTCGAACCTCGGCGCGCTTGGCGAGATGACCTGGGGCGCCAGCGTCGGGCGCCGGGATTCGGCCTATATCAAGGCATCCACCGGCATCGGCGCCGGCCTGGTGATCGCCGGCGAGCTGTTCCGCGGCCGGGCCGGTACCGCCGGCGAGATCGGCCACACCACCATTGACGAGAACGGGCCGATCTGCCGCTGCGGCAACCGTGGCTGCCTGGAAATGCTGGCCGGCGTACCAATTTTGCTGCGGTTGCTGGAACAGGCCTACGGGCGGCCGATGACGTTGCCGGCGGCGATCTCGCGGGCCCGGGCGGGGGGGACGCTGGCTGCGCGCGCGTGTTGGCCGACGCCGGCCGGCACATCGGGGTCGCCATCGCCAACCTCGCCAACCTGCTCAATCCGGAGGTCATTGTGGTCGGCGGCGAGCTCGTCGAGGCCGGCGACATGCTGCTGGATCCGATGCGTACGGTCCTTCGGCGCTATGCCATTCCCAGCGCCGCCTCCACCGCCGAGGTGGTACCGGCCGCGCTGGGCGAGCGGGCCGAAGCCCTCGGCGCCCTCGCGCTGGCCCTGGACAAGGCCGAACACCTCACGTACGAAGGCTAAACCGCCGCCGGGTTTTTTTCGTCGTGTCGACGACAAAAACGTCAAGCTCGCGGAAGGTCGTCGTCCGGGTGGGGGCTGGCGATGAGGGTGGCGGCGATGTTGACCGCGACCCGTTGCAAGCCCAGGAGCTGCCGCGGCTCGTCGGTGGCCCGTCCAGGGCGCAGGCCCGGATAGCCGACAGGTCGCGGGCCGCTCAGCTGGATCCGGGAACCCCGGGCAATCGGGGTGTCGCGAGGGATCCGTTCGTACGCCATCACAAAAGTATGACAACCAAGACCAGTCCGGCCTACCGGCCAGCGGGGGGACACATCCCTCGCCCCAACGGGCACACCTTCGGCCACCCCCTACCCCGCCGCACCCCATTTCTGGAACGATCCCGCATCCCAACTTCAATGGGACCGTCACGTTCACAACCAAGTTGACCAACTTCGACGGAACCAGCCCGTGTTCTCACCCCGTGCGGGACAGCACGGTTAAACCACAGTTGGCGCACTTCGACGGGACCCAGCCCCGTCCGGCGCCATCGGCCGCCAGGCCGACGTTTGTCGCCCCTCCGGCAGGGGCGTCGGTCCTCAGACCCTGCGGTTTTTGCAGGGTCTGAGGACCGGCTCTCGTAGCCGTAGTCGACGACGCGCCCGCGCCGAAGGCGCCAGAAATACAGGGCGGATCGGCAGTAAGCACGAGAAAACCCCACCCCGACACCGCCCTTTGGTGTCGGGGTGGGGTTTTCTCATGCCTGGTAGACGAGACGACGCACCCTCACAGCAAACGCCCTTAACCAGGACGCTCACCTCCGCAGCAAACAACGCCCTTAACCAAGGCGCTCACCTCCGCAGCAAACACCGCCCTAGCCAAGGCCACCGTTTCGCAACAGTCAGAGTTGATACGAGCGACAACACCACTCAACACAAGCCGCGACTCGACGCAGTCCCCCTCAGCCGACTCGGATGCCGGGGACGCAGCCCAAGAGAAAGCCCAAGAGAAAATCCAAAAGAAAATGCAAAAGACTACCGAGCCTCCACCAAATCCGCCGCCTCCACCGCGCCACCGGCTTTTGCGATGATGGCTTGCATTTCGTCCAGTCGGGTGCGGATGCCGCGGTCGGCGGCGACGTCGTCCACGGCCGTACGCAGCATGGTGGCGGTGATGTCGTCGGTGACGAGGCGGCGGCCCAGGCCGAGTTCTTCGACGCGCTCGGCGTTGGCTTGTTGTTCTGGCTGTTGCGGCACCGCGACCAGCGGTACGCCGTAGAGCAGCGATTCCATTGTCGAGTTCATGCCGGTGTGCGAAAGGAAAGCATCGGCGTGCTGCAGGACAAGGGTCTGCGGGAAGGTTGGGCGTACGTCGAAGTTCGCTGGCAAGTCACCAAGAAGCGCCGGGTCGACGCCTCCGGTGGCCATCGCGACCTGCCACTTGCCGTCGCCGAAGGCTGCCACGCACATCTGGAAGAAATCGGGGCGGTTGTTGAAAACTGTGCCGAGCGAGATGAACAGCAGTGGCCGGCCCTGGGTCGGTGGCTGCCAGTCGCCGCGGTCCGGCCGCTGGCCAACCAACGGCCCGACGAACCTGAACCGGTCGTCGAAGGTGTCGCCGGCCGGCTGGAACTCGCGCGGGATGAAGACGATCGTACGGTCCGACGGCGGCCCGGCCACCGGGTGCGGGAGGGCGGCGAGGCCCAGCTCGGTGGCGAGTTCGCCCAGCTCCGCCATCATCTGCTCCCTGGTGGCCTCGTCGACCACCGGCAGCATCCTGTTGAACAGCGAAAAATGTTCGTTGGCGGCGAAAACCGGGACGAGCGTGATGTCTGGTACGGCCAGTTTCTCGGCGAGGACACGGCCCAGCAGCGTGCTGATGTCGAAGCAGACGGCGTCCGGCCGGTCCCGCTCGAACCGTTCCATCAGGACCGGGTAGCTGGCCCGGGTTTCGGCGATCAGGTGGCGGATCCGGCCGAGCACCATCTCCGGCCCGAAGGTCAATGCGCCGCCCGCGTCGACGCCGCCCCACACCGTCGGGACCAGGGTCGCGCCGGCCGCTTCGACTTCGACGCGGCGCTTGGCGTCGGTCACGTAGCTGACCCGGTGACCGCGGTCGACCAGCTCACGCACCAGCGGGAGGGTCGGGTTGAGGTGCCCGGACGCGGACACGCTGGTGAAAAGGTAGTGCTTGGACATATGTACGCCTTCCACGGTGAATTTTGCCTCCGTGCGGAGCCTATGGACGCCAGGGCAATAATTCAACCCCTGATGAATTAATGTCCGCAGATCTTGCCCGAACGGAAACTACGTTCAGGACTCGAACGAAAAAAAAAACCGACATTAGGCCCGATTTTTCGTCAGGTATTGACGTAACCTAGATCACTGTTGCAGAGTCCGGTCGCCCAGTGCACACATCTTCATTCGCGGGAGAGACCCGATGCCGAGCAAATTTGGGTTACCGAAAAGACGCCTGCTCCTGCCCGCCGCGGTGTCCGCGCTGGCGCTGGTCGGAGCCGGGTTCGCGGCCGGCGGCGGGAGCAGCGCGACCGCCGCCGCCCCGGTGGCGTACACAGACGCCAAGGCTCCGGTCGCGGCGCGCGTCGCGGACCTGCTGCACAAGATGACGCTGCCCGAGAAGGTCGGCCAGATGGTCCAGATCCGGGTCGGCAAGCTGCGCGGGAACTGCGACTACAACAAACGGGCCGCTGGTCGACTCGTGCCTGGCCGACGTGCTGGTGACCAACCACGCCGGATCGATCCTGTCAGGTGGCGGGGACGGCGCTTTCCCCGATAACAGCCCGCAAAACTGGGCCGACACGATCAACGGCATCCAGCATTACACGCTGACACACAACCGGCTGCCCATCCCGATCATCTACGGCGCGGACGGGGTGCACGGGCACAACGACGTGGCCGGGGCGACGATTTTTCCCGCACCAGATCGGCGTCGGCGCGACCTGGGACCCGACGCTGGCCCGCCAGCTCGGAGTTTCCACCGCGAACGCGATGGTCGCCACCGGCGTGAACTGGGATTTCGCGCCTGTCTCAGACGTTTCCCGGGACGCTCGCTGGGGTCGCTACTACGAAACGTATTCGGAAGACCCGTATTTGGCTGGCGCGCTGGCCGCCAGTACGGTCACCGGCCTGCAGTCCAGCGGGCAACTCACCGCCACCGCCAAGCACTTCGCCGGCTATTCCGAACCGCAAAGCGGCCACGACCGTACGCCGGCACAGCTCCCGGTCCGCTACCTGCAGGACATTTTCCTGCCGTCCTTCGCCGCCCAAATAAACGCGGGCGTGGACGTGGCGATGCCGGATTCCGGTTCCGTTAACGGCATTCCGGTGCATTCCTCGAAATACATGCTGACCACCCAACTGCGGGACCGGCTCGGGTTCACCGGTGTGGTGTGCAGCGACTGGAATGACATCGCGCAACTGCAAAGCAGCTATCACCTGGTTTCCACGTACCCGCAGGCGATAGCACTGGCGGTCAACGCCGGCGTCGACATGGCGATGGAACCGGCGGACGCGCACGCCTTCACCTCCGGGCTCCTCGCGGACGTGCAGTCCGGCGCGGTCAGCCGGGCCCGGATCGACCAGGCGGTCGGCCGCATCCTGACCCTGAAATTCAAGCTCGGCCTTTTCGAGCACCCGTACGTGGATGCCAGTACGGCCAACAAAACCGTCGACAACGCCGACCGGCCACTGGCCCGTACCGCAGCGACCGAGTCGATTGTGTTGCTGCGCAACCAGAACAACGTGCTTCCGCTGAACCCGGCGACCTCCAAGATCGTGCTCACCGGTGACAGCGCGGACAACCTCTCCCAGCAGATGGGTGGTTGGACGATCGGCTGGCAGGGCGTGCCGGACGACAACTCCCCCAAGCCGCCGGTGGTGACACCGTTGCAGGCGATGAAAGAAGTCGCCGGCGATCGGATCACGTACGCGCCAACTGCCTCCGACGCGGTCAGCAAAGCCAGTGGCGCGGACGCGGTTGTCGTGGTGCTGGGTGAAAAAGCCGGCGCGGAAGGGCCCGGGGACGTACGTGACCCGGCTTTCACCCCGGCCCAGCAGCAACTGGTGGATTCGTTGCAGGCAACCGGAAAGCCGGTGATCGTGGTGCTGATGACCGGCCGGCCGCGGGCGCTGGGCTCGATCGCCGACGCGAACGCGATCCTGCAGTCGTGGCTGCCTGGCACCGAGGGCGGGCACGCGGTTTCCGACGTGCTTTTCGGTACCGCCAACCCCAGCGGCAAGCTGCCGGTGTCGTGGCCGAAGGTCGCCAGCGACGAGCCGATGTCGTATCAGACGCTGCCAGCCAACGGAACGAACACGTACGACCCGGCCTATCCCTTCGGTTTTGGCTTGTCGTACACCACATTCACCACCTCCGGCCTCGCGGTGACACCGACGATTTCGCGCCATGGCACGGCAACCGCGAGCGTGACCGTCAGCAACACCGGGTCCCGAGCCGGCACCGCGGTGATCCCGCTTTACCTGCATCGGCCGGTCAGTCCGGTGCTGATGCCGAACAAGCAGCTGGTCGGCTTCGCGCGGGTGACGCTCGCGGCCGGCGCATCGCAAACGGTGACCGTCCCGATCGCAGCCAAACAGCTCGCGGTCACGCCCGGGGACGTGGACGGCGGTGCGGTGCCCACCGTGCTGCCCGGCGGCTACCAGGTCATGACCGACACGCAGACCGTCGACTTCACCGTACGGTAACCAAGAATCTCCCAACTCCGGTGCCGGCCATCCGCTCAACCCGGGTGGCCGGCGCCGGGCACCACTCACCGACCTGATCCCGGCGAGCGGGGACTTCCCATCCCCGCCGCCACCAGAGGGCCCTCTTCTCCTGCGCACACCCCGGTCCCGCCGGCGTCACGCCCGCGACGCCGTCCGGATCGGGCAGGAGAAGAGGGCCTTCACCTTAAGAGTCATTTATGTGCCTTTACTACCCCTGTGGTTTAGGTAGGGTGCGAATACTTGTTCGCATCCGAGAGGAAACCGCATGCGTCCACCCGTTGTCCGCCGGAGAGTGCGCTCAGTCGCGCTCGTCGCGGCGCTGGCCACCTCGACCCTGGTCGCGTCCGGGCTGCCGGCGGCGGCCGCCCCGGCCACCGCCGACGGCCTCAGCCTTATCCAGACGCGTACGTCCCTGCTGGGCACCCACGAGTGGTTCCAGCAGACGTACAAAGGCCTGCCGGTCGTCAACGGCTGGTACGCCAAACATCTGGACCGCTCCGGGCGGGTGTCCTCAGTGACCGACGCGCGCAAGCAGGTGCCGTCGAACGTGACCACCAGCGCGACCGTGCCGGCCGCTCAGGCAGCCCAGACCGCACAGGCCGCGGCGACGAAATTTGCTCGTGCCGTCAACAAAACAGGCGGTCGTACGGACGCCACCCAAACCGCGGTCTCCACCAAGCTGGGCGTCATTGGCGGCGCCGGCTCGCGGTTGGTCTGGCAGGTCACCAGCCGGGGCGCCGGCGGCAGCATCGAAACGCTGGTCGACGCCACCACCAAGCAGACGCTGAAAGTCAGTCCGCTGTCGGACAACTATGACGCGATCGGCCAGGTGTTCGACCCGAACCCGGTGGTAGCGCTGGAAAACGAATCGCTGACCGACCAGGACGACGCCGACTACCCGGCGATTCAGAAGGCGTACAAGTTCAAGCTGCTGACCGATCTGACCGACCCGACGCACCTGGTCGGCAAATGGGCGAAAATCGTCAACACCGACGCGGTCAGCTCCAAGACGCACTTGTTCAACTTCAAGCGCAACCAGCCCGGATTCGAGCAGGTTTCGGCGTACTACGCGGTCACCGTGGCCCAGCGTTACATCCGCAGCCTCGGCCTGACCGACGTCAACGCCGAGCCGCAGGACCTCCTGACTGACGGCATTCCGGACGACAACTCGTTCTACGACCCGAGCACCGACCAGATCACCACCGGCACCGGCGGCGTCGACGACGCCGAGGACCTCGAGGTCGTGCAGCACGAATACGGCCACGCCGTCCAGGACGACCAGGTGCCCGGTTTTGGTGCCAGCGAAGAGGCCGGCGCGATCGGCGAAGGCTTCGGCGACTACCTGGCCGGCACCCTTTCGCTGCCCAACGGCAAGGGTTTCGACCCCGCGTGCCTGATGGACTGGGACTCCACCTCGTACACCGACGCCCCACACTGCATTCGGCGCCTGGACACCAAAAAGACGACCGACGACAAGACCGGCGAGGTCCACGACGACGGCGAGATCTGGTCGTCGGCCGCGCTGTGGGAGATCAACCGCACCCTGGGCCGCCAGAAGGCCGACAAGCTCATCATCCAGTCCCAGTTCTACTACGCCCCCGACACCTCTTTCGCCGCCGCCGCCAACAACGTCGTCGCCACCGCGAGGGCCTTGTACGGCCAACAAACCGCCGCCAAAATCCGGCCCTTCTTCGTCAAACGCAAAATCCTCACGTAGCTCGGGTTTGTGGAGTGCGCCCTGGTTAAGAGCAGTGTGCACTGCGGAAGCGAGAACACTCGTTAAAAGCGGTGTGACTGCAGAGATGAGCGCCCTGGTTAAAGCCGTGACTGCGAGGGTGCGGCGTCTCGTCTACCAGCCACAAGAAAACCCCGCCCCGCCACCAAAGACCGGTGGTGGGGCGGGGTTTTCTTGTGGCTACTGCCGATGCGCCCTGTGTTTCTGGCGCCTGGCGGAAGAGCATTTTGATGGTGTGGGAGGTTGCTTGACCTGGCTTCTCCACCACCGGGGTCTGGCCTGTCGGGCCCAGGTGGTGCCGCTGTGACAGTCCGATCGAATCGGCGCATCGTTGTCGAAATGCATCACAGAACCCGCTTCTTCGCGGCCTTGACGATCGCCGGATGCTCCACTTCAACAACCGCATCCGGCCCACCATCGTCGGAAAGCCCACTATGACATCCCCGTCTTGGCAGTAGACGTGCTTGACCCAGCGACTCTCGCTGGATGTGGTGAACCCGGGATCACCGGGCGCCCTTCCAACCGCTAGAACGGTGGTGGTGGGTATTCGTCGTTGGGGGTGACGTCGTACGTTCGACCGGTGGGGCTGGTCCAAAGGAAATGGCCCGGCGTCGGTTGGGTGACGGTCCAGCCGTGTTCTTTGATGTCGTTGTGGAATTTGCATGCCGGTCCGGCGCTGTCGTACGCGGTCTTCCCTGCTGGATCACGAAAGGGAATGGTGTGGTCGAACTCGCAGGTCGCCGCCGGCCGGTTGCAGGCCGGTCCGCAGCATCGTTGGTCGCGTGCGTTGACCAGGTCGCGTAGCGCTTTGGTAGGGCGGTAGCGTGTACGGCCGTGGTCGATCACGACACCGCTGACGGGGTCGGTGAGGATTCGGTACCATTCGCTGTTTTCGTCGCCGGCGAGTTCGCGGGCGCGTTGCGCGGTCATCGGCCCGTATCCACTCAGGATCGCGGGGTTGTCGTCCAGGCCCATCAACGTGGTGGCGTCGACGCGGAGTTCGATTTTTTGGTGCGTACGTTGCTCGGCACGCCCAGACAGAGATCGGTGAGGGCGTCGGCGCGTAGCGCGTCCATGGTGCGGGACTCGTCTTTGGTTTTAAGGCTGCGAGCGATCGTATCGATGCGACGGTAGATCGCCTCCGCGGACTCTGCTGGCAGGAAAGCGCCCAGCAGAGCCATCCCGTCTTCGCAAGGCTGCTTTTCCACTCGCCTCTCCGAGACCAGCCTCTTGCGACGCGCTTCGGCAGCGGCTGGGTCGATTTTGATGACCTCCCCGGCGGGCCCTGTCCCGGATCGATCGAGGCGTCTTGGAATCGGCGCCGGGTAGCACTTTCTCTTCGACTTTCCGAGCGTCCTCGGGTGAGAGGTGGCCGACCTGGTCCGCGAACGTGAATGCTTTGCGCAAGTCAAGGTGACCGTGGGACATCCCGGCCATGGTGCCGGGGAGTTCGTGGACGAGTTGGTACGCCAAATTCAACCGTTTCTGAGCCGCTGACAGGCTCCAGGTCAGGGATGCGGCGATTTCACCGGCCGCGTATTTGGAGAAGGGTGCGCCCACGGCTGGGCGGGCGTTGGTGAAGCGGTCCATGAACCGCATCTGCATCGCCTGCGTATACGAAATCACCTTATCCAGCGCCTCGACCGCGGCCAGCGCGGTATCAGCGTCGGCCCGGCCGTACCGGTCGAGTTCCTCCAGCATCTGCAGAGGAACCCAGCTCGGTGGCATGGTCCGCCACGGTTGCATGTTTGGGTCGGTGAACTGCGGTCGCCTTTCGTTTTCTGCTCATAACCCGATTTTACCGGCCGCTACCGACAGTCGGGGTGCCAGTTTTCGTTTCTGTGGATAAGAAACGGACCACCTAACCCCCTGTGGAAAACCCCTGTTTCAGAGCACGCTCTGGCGCCCGATACTCAACTGCTTGTTTCCTACGAAGCGGTAATGAGGCCCATTCGTCCCCACGTAGTGCCACTGTGAAAATCGGACCTGATCCAGGGCCTCGTCGGGCGACGTACACCACCGAACCGGTCTTCTTTGCTGCCGCGACAGAGGCGGAATATTCGTCGCTCTTCCAGTATCACCAGCCCATCGGCCACGACCGGGAAAGTCCACTACAACACCCCCGCCTAGTAAGACCGACGCCCCTGCCGGAGGGCGACAACATCGACCTGGCGGCCGATGGCGCCGGACGGGGCTGGGTCTTGTACAAAGTTGACCAACTTGATGGTAAAGGGGGGGCGTGGGGATGACGAAAGTCATCAGTTTGGTGGGGGCTCTTCAAAGTTGTGACAAAAGTGAATTCCAACGTTGCATATTGGCATGTAGCCTCTTTACCGCTCGGCTTTCAGTGCACAGTTATCGGTGAACGGGGTATTTCGGCGTTGGCTCCACAGGAGAATTCGCTTCCGCGGTCCAGTCAGTGGGTGGTGGATCACGTCTATCGGACGCTTGAGGTCGTCGACGACCTGCTGACTTGGCTGGAAGTGCCGTACACGATGCTCGGCGGTACGTTGCTCGGCGCGGTCCGCCATCGCGGTCTCATTCCGTGGGACGACGACGGCGACGTTGGCGCCGGCCACGAGTTCTTCCCGCGAATCCAGCGGTGGGCACCAGATTACCTGCGGGCCCGCGGTTTCGGGGTCAGTCGCGGCACGTTGGCGCATTTCAAGGTCTTTCCGCTGACTGGCCGGCCGTTGGTGTCCGAAGGCCGGCCGCGCTATCCGTTCACCGATATCTTTCCGCTCACTTCGCGCGCGGACGGAACCATGGTCTCTCTCCCACGACGGCATGGTTCGGCGGTTTCCCACTCAGTTCTTCCTACCCGGCGAGTACGGCCATTTTCACCGCTATGACTTTGGACCGCTCACGCTGTCCGGGGTCACCGAGCCGACCGCCCGGCGTTACCTGGACGACGCGTACGGGCCGACCTGGCCGACCGAGGCCTACCTCACCTGGGATCACCTGCAGCCGGTGTTAAGGGAAAAACGGGTCGTCAGCGCTGTTGACGTTCCTTGCGCGATGCCGTCGGGGCTGGTGGCATGACCGGCGACGAAGCGCAGGTTCGGAGTCTTTTCCAGCTGGCTACTGAAAAGTACGAGCAGGCCGGCGACTGGATGGCACTCGCGCGGCTGCTGGAGCGGACCGGTCATCGCGATCAGGCGATCGACGTCCTGCTGTCCCGGGCGACGGCCGGCGACCCGAACGCGGCGGTGGAACTGGCCGGTGTCCACGAGCGAGCAGGAGACCTCGGTCAGGCCGAAGACGTTTTGCGGGATTTCGCTGACCATCCAGCGGTCGCCGTCCTACTCGCCGGCTTGTTGGAGCGAGCGGACCGGCTTGACGAAGCCGAGAAATTGTGGTGGCACGCGTTTTCTCTCGATTCCTCGGCCGAGACGTATCCGCCGTTGGTTTGGCGGCTGGATGCGGCTGGACGGCCCAGCGAGGCGATGAGCGTACTACGGAAAATGGTCGCGCTCGGTGACACCACAGCCATGCTGGCCTTGGCTCGACGGCTGAGCCGCGCCGGGTCGGGCGACGAGGCTCGGGAGCTGATCGGCCGGGCCGCCGACCTGGGTGATCCGGCGGCCACGCACGAATGGGCGCGCTGCCTGGAAAACGCCGGCCGGCCGGCCGAGGCAGAGCGGGTGGTGCGCCGCTCACCCGGGCGATGGTGGCGGCTGGCGGCACAGGCGGAGCGGGCCGATGAGCTGGACCGGGCCCAAAAATTCACCGAGCGGGCAGCGGACGCCGGTGACACCGCCTCAATGCACGCTGTTGCGCGGATGTACGAAAGCGCCGGCCACCCCGATGCCGCGAAAGACCAGCTGCGACGGGCCGCCGCGGACGCGCGCCGCGTTGCTCGCGCTGGCCGGGCTCGATGACGTCGATCTGCTCGAAGCGGCGGCCGAAACCGGCGACACCGCGGCACGTTATCGTTATGCCGCAGCGGTTTCCGAACACCCTGACCCGGAAGTTTCGTTGCGAAAGCAGGCATTGGCCGGCGACCCGGCAGCTCGCCTGGAGCTGTCCGCGATGCTGGCCACCGCCGGTCGGACCGAAGAGTCTGACCGCGTACGCATCCTGGGCCTGCGGCTCGACGGCAGCACCGCGCGGCCGTGGTGAGCGCGATGGTCGACCGCGTCATCACCTTCGGCACCTTCGACCTTTTCCACATTGGACACCTGGCCATCCTGGAGCGGGCCGCGACCTTCGGCCCGCTGGTCGTCGGCATTTCCACGGATCGGCTCACGATAGCGAAAAAGTCGCGACCACCGGTCTTCCCCGAGCGGCATCGGGTTCGCATCGTGTCAGCGCTTTCGGTGGTGGACCGGGTTTTCCTTGAGCATTCACTGGCGGAGAAACGCCGCTACATTCTCGAACAACAGGCTCACATCCTGGTGATGGGCGACGACTGGGCCGGCCGTTTCGACCATCTTTCCGACATTTGCCGAGTGATCTACCTGCCGCGTACGGCCTCGATCTCGACCACGGCGACCATCGAGACGATCGTCGAACGCTCGGCACCCACCGTGCCGGCCGCGCGCGGCGAACAGCCAGTCTCCGAGCAGGCCAGATGACCACCGCCGTCCAGCCGCGGCAGCGGACTCAGGTGTCGCCCTGGAAACCATTGCTCGTACGGCAATACCGGCTGCTCTGGATCGCCCAGTTCGGCTCGAACATCGGCACCTGGGCGCAGACCCTGGGCGCCCAGTGGCTGGTGGCCGGCCACGGCTCGGCACTGGTCGGAGTCGTCCAGACGGCCACCGCACTGCCGATGTTCCTGCTGGTGCTGCCGGCCGGCGCGGTGGCCGACCTGCTGGACCGGCGTCGGCTGTTGTTGGTCGCCCAACTGGTCATGCTGGTGGTCGTCGCCGGGGCTCTCGCGCTCCTCACTCTGGTCGGCGGACTCTCCACGATTTCGCTGCTGGCATTCACCTTTCTGCTCGGCTGCGGGCAGGCGATGATGGCTCCGGCGTGGCAGGCCATCCAGCCCGAACTGGTGCCTCGCGACCTGATCAGCCAAGCGGCCGCCCTCAACACGACCAGCGTCAACCTGGCCCGGATCGTCGGCCCGGCGATCGGCGGCCTGCTGGTGGCGGTGGCCGGCGCCGGCTGGACTTTTGGCCTGAACGCGGTATCTTTCGTCGGCGCGGTCGTGGTGCTGACACTGTGGCGACGCCCGGCCGACCTCACCCCGAGCCGGACCAGCGGCCTGTTTCGGGCGCTCGCCGAGGGAATCTCGTACGTACGACGGTCGTCGCCGGCGCGCCGGGTGCTGCTGCGGGTGCTGTTGTTCGTACCGGCCTCGTGCGTGATCTGGCCCTACCTTCCGGTGGTCGCGCGCCAACACTTCGGCTGGGGATCGGCCGGCTACGGCGTCCTGGTCGGTGCTTTTGGCTTGGGCGCGACGATCGGCGCGCTCGTGCTGCCACACGTACGAGCCAGATACGGCCCCAACGAGCTGCTGATGCTGGCCGGAACTGGCTTCGCGGTGGCCCTGCTGGTGGTCGGTTTTGTGCCGCTGGCGGCGGTCGTGATGCCGGCGCTGATCGTCGCGGGCATGTGTACGCTCACCGCGCTGTCCACGTTCAACACCAGCATGCAGCTGCTTCTGCCCGACTCGATGCGAGCCCGCGGCCTCGCGGTCTATCAGCTTATTTTCCACGGTGGCATGGCAGTCGCGTCGCCGCTGTGGGGTTGGCTGGGCGACTGGCTGGGAGTCGCGGCCGGATGTGTGCTCGCCGCCGGGCTGCTCGGGCTCGGCGCGGCCAGCGTCCGGTGGAGCTCACTCGCGACCCTAGACTCACCCAGGAGTGTGTAAACCTTGCTTGTCAATGACCGCATCGTCGAACCGGTCACCGCGGTGCCGGCCGATTACGTCTCAGCGCTGGAGAATGTCGTCTCGCAGCGGGAATCGGTGGCCGGATTCGTCCGCGGGAAGGACTTTCGGCGCGTCTATTTTGTCGGCTGTGGCGCATCTTACTACGCGACCTGGCCAGCACTGTCCTTTATGGACAATGCGAGTGACCTGCCTGCATGGCGGTGCACCGGTGGCGACTTCGCGACCGCACCACCCCGCCGCCTGGACCGTCGTACGCTGGTCGTGGCGGCTTCACATTCGGGATATACCGACGAAACTATCGACGCCGCGCGGCTAGCTCGGCGAGCCGGCGCGACGGTCGCGGCGATCACCCGCGAGCAGGCCAGCCCGCTCGCCGAGGTCGCCCACGAGACTTTCGCCTACTGCAGTAACAGTGCGATCGTGGAGTCGCGAATGCTGCTGTTCCAGCTTTTCGCTCGGTCGCTGGCCCATCGCGACACCACGGTGTTCGAGAAGCTCCCCCTCGCATTACGTACGGCCAAAGACGAGGTCGTCGCCGCCGCGACCGAGATCGCCGGCCGGTTGGACAGCGGCACGATGGCCTATGTCGTTGGTGCGGGACCGTCGCTCGGCGTGGCAAATGCCTTCGCGCACTGCTATCTCCAGGAAATGCAATGGATTCCGGCGACCGCGGTGGACGCCACCACTTTCTTCCACGGTCCGTTCGAAGCCGTCGAACCCGGCACGCCGGTGCTCGTCCTGTTGGCCGAGGACGGCAGTCGCGCCGCAGCCGAACGCGTGTGGCGGTTCGCCGAAAACTATTCGGGAAACGTGGCCGTCCTGGACAGCAGGAAGATGTCGCTGCCGGGCGTACGACCAGCGGACCGCGCCGAACTGGGGGTCATCGGGCTTGGCAGTGCGGCTCGGCGGGTCGTCGACTTCCTCGCCGCCGCACGCGGGCATGACCTCACGACTCGCCGGTATATGCGCCGGGTCGACTATTGACCGGACGGCTGGTCGCGCTCGACATCGACGGGACGCTGACGACCAGTCGGCAACCGGTCAGCCCACGCGTACGAGCGGCGGTCCGCGCGGTCGTCGAAGGTGGCGACCACGTCGTGCTGGCCACCGGCCGACCGGCCCTCGCCGTCCGGCCCGTAGTCGAGGATTTGGCTCTGTCAAACGGATTCGCGGTGTGCTCAAACGGCGCCGTACTGCTGGACGTGAGCAGTCGGCGGGCACTGCACATCCAACCGGTTTCGCTGGGGCTGATTTTGGCCGCATTCGACCGGCAAGCGCCTGGCGCGCTTTACGCGGCAGAGGTGGTCGGCGTCGGAAACCACGTCAGCGGCCGGTTCCCGGACGGCGCCTTGACCGGCCGGCAAATCCCCTTACCGCGCAAGGAAATAGCCGACTGCTGGGCGCCACGGCTGGCCGCGTGGTGGCCGTCAAGGTCGCTGGAGGACGTACGCCAGCGGCTCTCCCACATCGCGCTGCCCGAAGTCGCCATGACCCCCTCGACCACGACCGGCCGTGGCTGATCGCGGTGGCCGCCGGAGTGTCGAAAATGACGACGTTGGAACGGTTACGGGTACGCCTCGACATCCCGCAGGACGCGACATTTGCCGCCGGAGACGGCAATAACGACGTGGAGATGCTCACCTGGGCAGCGCACGCCGTCGCGATGGGCGACGCGCCCGCAGCCGTACGCGCGGTCGCCGACACCGTGACCGGAACCGTCGCCGAAGACGGCCTCGCGACGGCTCTTAACGCCTGGCTCGCCAAGGTTAGATGAGGCGGCGGTCGACGGCCCAGCGGGAGAGTTCGTAGCGGTTCGACATCTGCAGTTTGCGCAGCACGCTGGAGACGTGGGTTTCCACGGTTTTCACCGAGATAAAGAGCTCCGAACCAATTTCCTTGTACGCGTAACCGCGCGCTAGAAGCCGCAGCACCTCGCGTTCGCGGTTGGTGAGCTGGTCCAGGTCGGGATCCCGAAGCGGCGCGGTCGGGTTCTGAGTGAAGGCGTCCAGCACGAATCCGGCCAGGCGTGGGGAAAAAACACCGCGTCGCCGTCGGCGACCCGGCGGATCGCGTCGGCGAGTTCGGCGGCCGAGATGGTTTTCGTGACATAGCCGCGGGCACCGGCCCGTACCAGGCCAATCACGTCCTCGGCCGCGTCGGACACGCTCAACGCGAGGAAACGGATGCTCGCGTCGGCCTTGCGGACCGCCTCCAACACCGCCCGTCCACCGCCGTCTGGCATGTGTACGTCCAAAAGCACGACATCCGGCTTGACCGACTGGATCGTCGCGATCGCCTCCGCGACCGTGCCAGCCTCGCCGACCAAATCCACGTAGTTGCCGAGCTCTGCTCTCACGCCGGCACGGAACATCGCGTGATCGTCAACCAGAAAGACCCGCGGGGTCGAGGTCGGGGTCTCGGATTCCACCATCAGCGCGCCAGTCCCATCTTCAGTCTCACTTCGGTCCCCGATTCCGGTGCGGTGCGGATCTCGGCGCTGCCGCCGTGCCGGGTCATCCGTTCCACGATCGACCCGGACACGCCGTGCCGGTCATCGGCAACCGTATCCAGGTCGAAGCCGGTGCCGCGATCCCGTACGAACACGCTGACCGTGCCGTCCTCGACCTCGGCATACAGCGACACCGTCGGCACTTTCGCGTGCTTGCCGGCATTGACCAGCGCTTCCCGCGCGGCCTGCACCAGCGCTTGTACGTGTTCGTTGACCGCGCAGTCGCCGACGATGACGGTGTCGACGCTGACCGCGTACGTGTCCTCGACCTCGGCGGCGGCGGCTTCCAGCGCGGCGGCCAGCCGCTCGTCCGGCGAACCGGTCGGCTTGTAGAGCCAGTTGCGCAGCTGCCGTTCCTGGCCGCGGGCGAGCCGGCTCACCTCGCGCGAGTCGTCGGCGTTGCGCTGGATGAGCGCGAGGGTGTGCAGCACCTGGTCATGCACGACCGCGGCGAGGTCCGCGCGGGTCTGCGACCGGATCCTCTCGGCTCGGAGCGCTCGGCCCGCAGCTCGGCGAACATCCGCCAGAGCAGCGGGGCGACCACCACCGCGCAGCCGACCAGCAGCACCAGGCCGAACACCAGGCCGTTCTGCAGGGTCTGGAGTTGCCGGGCGGCGGCCAGGTAGCCGATCATGCCGATCAGCACCAGGCCCAGCCCGACGCCGATCCGGGCCGCCGTCACCACCCCCAGCCGCGGCCGGTCGCGAACCGCTCGACCCAGGCCGGTCCGGGCAGCCGCTGCTGCACCCACCGGCGCCACCGGTCCGGGTCGCTGCGATGCCACATGATGGCCGCGCCGCCGACCAGGCCGAGGGTCGGCAGCACCACCCACACATCGGCCAGCCAGCCCACGCCGGCGGCGACCACGGCGAGCCCCACGACAAGCGCGAGATAAGCCGCCAGCTGGCCGAGGTCCGGCGGCGCCGCCGCGGCTGGTCGGCGGCGGCGCGCGCGCGACCGGTACGAAGATCCACCAAAGCAGGTAGAGCAGTGCGCCGAGGCCGTTCAGCGCGATCGCGAGCACCACGAACACGATCCGTACGGCGACCACCGGCACGTTGAGGTGTTCAGCCAGGCCGCGCGCCACACCGGCCAACAGCCAGCCGCGCTGCTGCCGGTAGAGCCGCGGCTGATCCGAAGTCAGCGGCAGCTCGGCGGACATGCTGGGGAGCGAGATCTCAGGACTCCGTTCTGGGCGCGCGGGCTCGTCCTCACCGATGGTCACACCTCACCGTACGGCCAGATACCGGGTAAGCCACGGATCTTGCGGGACCACACTTTTCAGGGTCGGCTCAGGGTCGTACCCGATAGTGGACCGGCCGGTCAGCGGCGACCATGGTTGTCATGGACAGCAGTACGCCCCCCCCGCCAGCCGGCCCACCCGGCCCGCCGCCTTTCGCACCGCCCGGGCCGGGAACACCACCCCCGGCCCCGGAACACCGTTCGGCCCGGGAAACCAGCCAGGCGGGCCGCCACCCCGCCCGCCGTACACCGGGCCGTTCCCCCGGCCGGGCTCGTTCTCGGACCGGGTGAAGATCACCCGGCCTCGAGAGGGCCGGCTGTTCTTCGGTGTCTGCGCCGGCCTCGGCCGGGCCACCGGCACCGATCCGCTGCTGTTCCGAGTGATCCTCGGGGGTGCTCTTCTTCTTCAGCGGCATCGGCGTGCTCTTCTACGTGGTCGGCATGCTCGTACTGGCGGATGAGGACGACGAGACCTCGCCAGTGGAGGCCCTGTTCGGCCGCGGCCGGTCCCGATTGAACGCGGCCTGGACGGTCCTGCTGATGCTCACCGCCACCATTTTGGGCATCATCGCGCTGTCCGGCGGCGCCCGGGTCGTGCTGCTGGTCGCGGCGGGTCTCTTCGGCCTCGCGATGCTGCTGCTCCGCCGCCCGCCGGTGGCGCAGCCCGAGACGGCGGTGGCCGCGTCCCCCGGTGCCCCGGCGGCCGCCGCCCCACCCGCGTACACACCGCCGCCGTACGCGACCGAACCACCGGTCGCGGCCCAGCAGCCCTCGGATCACGTCACCGCGCGGATCGACACCTCCGCCGTGGCCAGCACCGGCGACACGGCCCCGTTGCCGCCGGTCAGCGCGGCCCCGCCCACGTACCACGAGCCGTACGCACACACACATGGCCCCTTCGCGAGCGGCCAGCCGACCGCACCGCTGCCGCCGGTGCCGCCCAAACCCAAGAAACCCAAGGAAAGGTCGGCGCTCGGCGGGATCACCTTCAGTCTCGCGGTGATCTCGGTCGGGCTGGTCGCGCTGGTGCAGTGGGCCACCGGCCTGGACTGGACGGCATACTTCGCGATCCCGCTCGCGGTGATCGGCGCCGGCCTGCTCGTCGGCACCTTCTTGGGACGGGCCCGCTGGCTGATTCCGATCGGGTTGCTGCTCTGCCTCGTGTTGGGCGCTGGGCGCCGCCGCAGCGCGCTCGGCCGGGCCGGAAATCAGAGCTCACGACGGCCAGGTCGACCCGATCGTGTGGCGGCCGGTCGCGGCCAGCCAGATCGGGCCCGACTACCAGCGGCAGTACGGCGATGCCACGCTCGACCTGAGGGACGTCAACTTCGACGGCCAGAAGGTCAGCACCGACGTGAACATGGCCACCGGCTCGCTGCGGGTGCTTCTCCCCAAGACCGTTGACGTACAGCTGACCAGCAAGGTCGCCGCCGGCAGCGCACAACTGTTCGGCAGAGAGAACAGCGGAGTCAACGTGGACACCCAGTTGCAGGACAACGGCACCGACGGTCCGGGCGGCGGGTCGCTGACCCTGAGCGTCTCGATGGGCGCCGGAGAAGTGGAGATCATCCGTGAAACGTCATGAGACCGACGCACTGTCGCTGATCTTCGGGTTGCTCTTCCTGGCCGGCGCCGCCTGGTGGGGCATCTACGAGATCTTCCAGGCCAGCGAGGTGCCGGTGACCTTGGCAGTGGCTATCACCCTGGTGGTGATCGGCGCGGTCGGGCTGATGACCGCGGTGCCGCGGCGGCGCACGGCCATCCAGCCGGCGGTCATCCAGCCGGCGGTCATCCCGGCCGAGCCGGTCGTACCGACCGAGCCCGCCGCCGTTGACTTCATCAAGAAAGAGGACGACACCGTCATCGGCGACTGACCGAATGCACCTTTGGGCCGAGGTGCCCGCAACGGCTTGACCCGCACTATTCACTCAGCGAATAGTGCGGGTCGTCTCCACTTCGTACGTCCTTATGGGCCTGCTCGCCAGCGGCCCGGAGTCGCCTGGGTCGAACAGGCCCCGGAGTTTTTTTCCGCTGATATCCGCGAACATTTCGACCTGATCGGGTTGGATCCCCGAGGCGTCAACAAAAGCCAGCCGGTGACCTGTGACTCGGACGCCCTCGCCGGCCCGGACCCGGTCGTTCCAGCCACTCCCACAGAGTACGCGCAACTGCTGGCGTACACCAAAAGAAGGCCGCCAGCTGCCGGCAGACCACCGGTCCGTCCTACGACCACGTCGACACCGCGAGCGTGGCCCGCGACATCGACGCGATCCGAGCCGCCCTGGGTGAGCAGAAGCTGACATATTACGGAGTTTCGTACGGGACTCTGATGGGCGAGCAATATGCCGAGCTGTTTCCACAGCACGTACGGGGCCCTCGCATTGGACAGCAACATGGACCACAGCGTGGGAACCTGGCGGTTCCTGGAAACCGAGACCGCGTCCATCGAAGGGTCGTTCGACGCCTTCGCGGCCTGGTGCGGACGTACCACCGGGTGCGCGTTGCACGGCGACGATGTCGGCAAGGTGGTCGACGATCTCTATGCCAGAGCCGAAAAAGGCGACCTGCCCGATCCTTTCGACCCGGGACAGAAATACAGTCCGACCGACCTCCTTCAGGACGTACAGGGCACGCTCTATGACGCCTCCTCTTTTGGCTTCGAGGCTGAGGAACTCGCCGACCTACGAGACGGAAAGCCGCTCCCGCAGGCGGTTGGCCGGACCAGGGCCGCTGTGAACTGGGGCACCCTGGTCCGCAATCCGTTCCAGGCGGTTTTCTGTGAGGACTGGCCGATGTCGGTGTCCGGGTTCGGGGAGCTGGACCTTTATCGCCGCGCGCTCGAACAAATCGCGCCGCACATGCATCGGTCGATACTGGCCTGGAGCTCGGTCACCGGATGTCTCGGCGCCGCCATCGCGGTCCAGAACCCGCAACACCGGCTCACCGTCCGCGGGAGCGCGCCGATCCTGATGGTGAACAGCGTGCACGATCCGGCCACCCCGTACGCATGGGCAGTCGACGTGCACCAGCAGATCCCGAACTCGGTGCTCCTGACGTACGACGGCAGCGGCCACGGGACGTACTTGCACCCGTGCGTGATGGCCGCCGTCGACACGTACCTGACGACGCTGGCCACTCCGCGGCCGGGTACGCACTGCCCGCGGATCGATCCGCCGGCGACGGGCTGACCCGACGGTCCCTATGCTCGTCGGGAAGACGCTTCCGACTGGCGAGGGCCCCGATGATCACTCCTGTCCGTAACCGATCGCTCAGCCGGACCGCGGCGGCCACCCTCACCAGCGAGGTCACCCGACACCCGGAACCCAAGCGGGTGCTGGTCATCGGCATCGACCCGCGAGTGGTGGACCGGGTGCTCGACCACCTGATGCCGACCGACCGGCTGGTGGTGACCAGCCCGCGAACCGACCGGAACGACCGGCTGCGGCGCCGGCTGACCAGCGAGCGATCGCTGGCCCGGCTGGCCGGCCGGGTCCAGGTGCTGGACGAGGACGTGCCAGCCGAGATCGAGTCGTACGACCACGTGGTGATCGCCGAGCCGATCTCCGGCGACGGAGCCGGCACCGACAAGGTGATCGAGCAGGCCCGGGAGAAGCTGGTGCCGGGTGGGGTGCTGAGTCTTGCCACCCCGCTCGGCCCGCCCACCCCCGGCGGGGCCGGCACCGAGATCGGCCGGTTGGCGCAGGCCTGCGCCGTACGCTCCGAGACGGTCTTCGCGGCGTTCCCGCCGCTGCGGGTGCATCACCTGCGGTTGGGTCAGCCGCCGGTGGCGCTGGCGAGCCGGATCGCTCCGGCGTACACACCAACCCGGGTGCCGGTCACCCGCGACATGCGCATTGACGTGGACGGCGTCGTCGCGGTGGCCGCCATGGCCGGCGTCGCGCTGCTCACCCAGCGACTTTTCCGGCGCCCGTTCTGGCTGATCCCGGCCGCCGCCGCGCTGCCGGTCGCCGCGTTCTTCCGCGACCCGCGCCGGCTGGTCCCAGACGAGGCCGCCGAAGCCAACGCGATCGTCTCCTCCGCCGACGGCGTCGTCCTTTCCGTCGACGAGATCTCCGACGACCGCTTCGGCACGTCGAACACTTCCTGGCTGCGGATCGCGGTCTTCCTGTCCGTCCTTGACGTCCACGTCAACCGCAGCCCAGTCGCCGGTCGCATCGCGCCGTCATCGACGAACCCGGCGGCTACGCCGACGCCCGCCACCCCAATGCCGAGCACAACAACAGCAAATACACCGTCCTGGACACCATCCACGGCTCAGTTGTGGTCGCCCAACGCAGCGGCCTGATCGCCCGCCGCATCGTCCAACGCTCCCGCCCCGGCGCTTTGCTGTCCCGCGGCGAAAAGTTCGGCCACATCCGGTTCGGCTCCCGCACCGACATCTACCTCCCCGCCGACTCCGCCCCCCCACCGTCGCCGAAGGCGACCGCGTCACCGGCGCCGAAACCATCATCGCCCGCTGGATCTGACCCATCTCCCGCGTGTCGACCCGTACGCTCCAGCGCGTCGAGGAGTGCGGCGCCGAGCGTGGAACAAAGTCCCACGCTCGGCGAAAACTCCCCCCGAGACCGCAGAACCCCAGACAGCACTCAAGGCCGCCCCCAGCAGCAGGAAACGGCCTTGAGTAGGCAGGAAACTACCGAGAAGCCAGTACGTGCCGCTGCCGCATCCAGAGCAGCGGGCCGGACACCAGATACACGGTCACCACGGCGATGAACGTCACGGGGCGTCGATCAACACCACGCCGGCGACGACGCCCAGCCAGAGCCACGGTGGCAGCCGCAGGACCCGGGTGAGGTTCGCGTACGGGAAGGTGCTGACCATCAGGATCGCCAGCATGCCGACCAGCAGCGACAACCACCACATCGTGGCCGGGTTCCGCACCAGCAGGGCGAACATCGCGAGGATGCCGGCGGCGAGGGTGGTTGGCACGCCGCAGAAATACTTCGAGTTCTTCGGCGACACGTTGAAGCGGGCCAACCGCAGTGCCGCGCCGGCGGCGATCAGCAGGCAGGACGGCGCGACCAGGAAGATCGGCGCACCGGCGTGGGTGAGCCACACGTAGCTCACGACCGGAGCCGCGACACCGAAGGAACACATGTCGACCAGCGAGTCCAGCTGCGCGCCGAACGGCGTCGCGACCCCGAACTTGCGGGCCAGCGGGGCCGTCCAGGCCGTCGCAGACCACCGAGCCGATCAGCAGCAGCGCGCCGAGCCGGGAGTAGCCGCTGAAGGCGACCAGCACCGCACTCGTACCGAACACCAGACTGGCGATCGACGTGGCCGTGACCAGGCCGAACTTGATTTTTTGCGGGCGACGGTCTGAGGGCCGGGGAGCAACGGTACGACGACCGGTGCGTCCACCTCGGGCTCGGGTTTGATCGCCTTCGCGGGGACCTTCTCTATGGTGGGCTCGACGAGGGCGTCGGCCGGCCGTTCGAGCACCGCCGCACCACCGCCCCGCGGTGGGATGAGGCTCCAGCCGCTAAGCGGTCGTCCAGATCCCGGCCGGCGGATCAAAACCCGCCGGGCGAAGACGCCACTTCGACGCAGCCCCCGCGTCCACCGCCGGCCCAACGGTCTGGGGCGGTCTATCGTGCCCCGACGCCAGGGTCGTGCTTGCACTACGTCCTCCTGCCTGGGTCCGTCGTAGTTCGCCGGTCGGCGCGCGACGCCCAGGTGCGATTGACCACCATGCCATATCCGACCGAGCTTACGTACCCGGTGGACCACCGAATCACTCTGTAGGACGAGACCAAATTCGGACTCTGACACGATTAAGTAGGCGGGACGTAACGGCACAATCACCCAATCGACACCTGCCGGCTGCCTGAATGGGCTTGCACTCATGGCGACTATGCGTTTTGAGTTTCGACCGGGTGAGGCCGGGTTTGGGTCCTGTCTGGTTATTGCGGTGGGATGAGAGTCGAGATTCAGGAGTCGGCTGGTGGTGCCGCGGGAAAGCCTTCATAGCAGCGCTATGGGGGCTTTCCCGCGTTGCCGCCAGGCGGCTCCTGGGCTCGGCTATCGCCCGCCGCAATAACCAGACAGGGCCCAGCCCAATTCGGCGGCGAGGTGGTCGCGAGCGTACGCGTACGCCTCGCGTACGACTCCAGCCACGTCCGGCTGTGGAGCCGCCTCGACAGCGCGGGAGCGGACCTGCCAGGCCGGTGCGGCAGCGGCTCCAGAGGCCGCCCAGGCCGCCTGCCGAGCGGCTCCCATCGCCACGTACTCCAGCGGCTCCGGCACCTCCACAGGCACATCGAAAAGGCTCCCGGCGATCTCCTGCACGGCCAACGAACGGGCCGCGCCACCGGTCAGCAGCAGCCGCCTGGGCGCCACGCCCTGCGCACGCAGCGCGTCCAGGCCGTCGGCGAGCCCACAGAGCATGCCCTCGACGAAGGCGCGGGCCAGGTGCTCGCGAGTGGTGTTCGCGAGCCGCAGCCCGACCAGCCGGCCGGACGCCGTCGGAAGGTTCGGGGTGCGCTCGCCCTCCAGGTACGGGACGAGAGTCAGGCCACCGGCGCCGGGTGGACCGGCCAGCGCCAACGCGTCGAACTCGGCCGGCTCGACGCCGAGCAGGTGCCGGCCGGCGGCCAGTACGCGGGCCGCGTTCAGCGTGCAGACCAACGGCAACCAGCGGCCAGTGGCGTCGGCGAACCCGGCGACGACCGCGCCGCTCGGGTCGACGCTCGGCTGCTCGGCGACCGCGAAAACGGTCCCTGACGTGCCCATCGAGACGACGACGTCTCCGGTCTCCAACCCCAGCCCGAGCGCCGCGCCCATGTTGTCGCCGGTGCCGGCCGCGATCACCGCACCCCGATCGGTCTGTCCGACCACCTCGCCGGGAGCCGCCACTCGGGGCAGGGCCGGCGTCCGACCGAAGGCCTGTTTGAGCAGCTCAGGGCGGTATTGCGAGGTCGCTGGGTCGAAGTAGCCAGTGCCGGAGGCGTCCCCGCGATCAGTGGTCGGCTCGGCGCCGGTCAGCCGCATCGTCAGCCAGTCATGCGGCAACATCACCGATGCCACTCGGTCAGCCAGGTCCGGCTCAGATCGGCGCAGCCAGCGCAGCTTGGTCACAGTGAAGCTGGCCAGCGGCACCGAGCCAACCGCCGACGCCCACCGATCCGGGCCACCCAGCTCGTTGATCAAATCGGGCCGCGTCCGGAGCCGAACGCAGGTCGTTCCAGAGCAGCGCCGGGCGTACGACCTCGCCCTCGCCGTCCAACGTGACCATGCCGTGCTGCTGCGCGGCGACCGCGATCGCCGACACGTCGTTGAGCAGCCCCCGCCCTCGGTCGCCACCGCCAGCGCATGCCACCAGGCCGTCGGGTCGATCTCGGTGCCGTCCGGGTGGGGCGCGTCACCGGTGCGTACGACTCGGCCGTCCGCCGCATCGACCACCAGGACCTTCGTCGACTGGGTGGAACTGTCGACCCCGGCTACCAGCGTCACCGCACACCCCTTCGCCGCCGAACTCGCGCCTGTCGTCACAATCGGAATCCGATTGTCACAGCCAAAAACAGACCCGCAGGTCAGCCCGCCCCGGTCGTGACAATCGGATTCCGATTGTAACGACGGCTACTCCCACTCGATGGTGCCTGGGGGTTTGCTGGTGACGTCGAGCACGACCCGGTTAACCCCTGGCACCTCGTTGGTGATGATGCGGGTCGAGATCCGGGCCAGCACGTCGTACGGCAGCCGGGTCCAGTCGGCGGTCATGGCGTCCTCGCTGGACACCGGTCGCAGCACGATCGGGTGGCCGTACGTACGGCCGTCGCCCTGCACACCCCGACGGATCGCACGTCCGCGAGCAGCACCACCGGACACTGCCAGATCTCCCGGTCCAGCCCGGCCGCGGTCAGCTCGGCGCGGGCGATCGCGTCGGCCGCGCGCAGCAGCTCCAGCCGCTCGGCGGTGACGCAGCCGACGATCCGGATGCCCAGGCCCGGGCCGGGGAACGGCTGCCGGTAGACGATCGCCTCCGGCAGGCCCAGCTCCAGCCCAACCTTGCGGACCTCGTCCTTGAACAGCGTGCGCAGCGGCTCCACCAGCGCGAACTGCAGGTCGTCCGGCAGCCCGCCCACGTTGTGGTGACTCTTGATGTTCGCCGTACCAGCGCCGCCGCCGGACTCCACGACGTCCGGATAGAGCGTGCCCTGCACCAGGAAGTCGACCGAGTCGTCGGCGACAACCTCCCGGGCGGCCTGCTCGAAGACCCGGATGAACTCGCGGCCGATGATCTTGCGTTTGGTCTCTGGATCGGAGACGCCGTCCAACGCGGACAGGAACTGCTCGCTCGCGTCGACCACCTTCAGGTTGACCCCGGTGGCGGCCACGAAGTCCCGCTCAACCTGCTCGGACTCTCCCGACCGCTGCAGACCGTGATCGACATAAACGCAGGTCAGCTGGTCTCCGACGGCCTGCTGTACGAGGGCGGCGGCGACCGACGAGTCGACTCCACCGGACAGCGCACAGATCACTCGCTTGCCGCCCACCTGGGCCCGGATCGCCTCCACCTGCTCGGCCACGATGGACGCGGTCGTCCACTGTGGACGGATGTCGGCCACCTCGTAGAGGAAGTGCTCCAGCACGGCCTGGCCGTGCTCGGTGTGCATGACCTCCGGGTGGAACTGCACGCCGGCGACTGCCCGCGCGGTGTCGTCCTCGAATGCGGCCACCGGCACTCGGTCGGTCGGTGGCCGCGGTGACCCGGAAGCCGGCCGGCGCCGCGGTGACCGCGTCGCCGTGACTCATCCACACCGACTGCCCCGCCGGCAGCCCGTGAAAAAGCGCCGAGTCGGCCGCGGTGACCTTCAGCTCGGTACGCCCGTATTCCCGACTGTCGGTGTGCGCGACGGTGCCGCCCAGCGCCAGCGCGATCGCCTGAAAGCCATAGCAGATCCCAAAAGTCGGCACCCCGGTGGCCAGCAGCTCACGGTCCACGCTGGGCGCGCCGTCGGCGTAGACACTCGACGGGCCGCCGGACAGGATGATCGCGGCCGGCTGGCGGGCCAGCATGTCGGCGACCGGCATGGTGTGCGGCACGATCTCGGAGTAGACCCGGGCCTCCCGGACCCGGCGGGCGATCAGCTGCGCGTACTGCGCGCCGAAGTCCACCACCAGAACCGGTCGGTCGGTCGTCGGCTGGGTGCTCAAGACTTTCGAATCCTCTCGAATGACCACCTGCGGCCGGTGGGGCCCATTCTAAGCTGCCCCGGT